>NZ_JAPPRG010000001.1 GCF_026672515.1 Novosphingobium sp. SL115
CAGGGCGCGCGGCGTGGGCGCGTCCTGCATGCCGGTGGGCGTGAACATGCCGGTGCCGGGCGCGATGGCAGACGGGGCAACGCCCTGGCGATGATGCGGCGTGTTGTCGGGGTGCGACAGACGGCCGGCATGCATCAACTGGATGAAGATGCGGCTGCCTTTGTCGTGCACCGCCGCCGTGATCTTCCGCCATCCGGCGACATGGGCTGGCGTGTAGATGCCAGGAGTCGAGAGATAGCCTTGACCGTCATCCGAAGGCTGAGTGCCTTCGGTGACGATCAGGCCAACACCAGCGCGTTGGGCGTAATACTGCGCGGCAAGATCACCGGGCGTGCCGTCGAACTGTGCGCGGCTGCGCGTCATCGGCGCCATCACGATGCTGTTCGGGAGGTCGTAGCGCCCGACGCGGACCGGGGAGAATATCTGGTTCATGGGTGTTCCTTGGATCTGTCGTGTGCGTGTGAGGTGTAATTCAGGCGATGCCGGCGCCGAGCGCGGGGAAGACATCGCTGAACAGCAGGCCGATCAGCTGCTGGCCCGATGGCGTCGACCAGTCCTGCGCGATCTCTGCCATCAGCGTGTTCGTGGCGGTGAGCACGACACCGGCATCGTGCATGCGCTGGCGGGCGAACTCTTCGGAAAGCTCGCTGGGGGACCCGGAGGCATCCATCACCGCTTGGACGGCAAAGCCTTCGAGCGCCGCGTCGATCGCCGGGAAGATCAGGCAGACATCGGTGGTCACGCCGGCCATGATCAGGTGCTTGCGCCCCGTGGCGAGCACGGCATCGCGAAACTCGGGATAAGCCCAGGCATTAACGACGCCGGGTCGCTTGACGCGCTCGTCATAAGCCTCGGGCAGGATCGCGGCGATCTCGGGCAGGATGGGGCCTTGGGCGTTCTCTTCCTGGCTGGACGTTATCACGACCGGCATGCCCAGGATGTTTGCCATCTTGGCAAGGGCGATTGATTGCCGCGCGGCAAGGTCGCGGTCGATGTTCTTGATCAGCTGCATGGTGCCGACCTGATGGTCGATCAGGAGCAGGGCCGCGTTTTCGGCGGTCACTCGAGCGGGGATCGATTGCGAAGCCATGGTAGTGTTCCTTTCTGATCGTAGGATGGAGCGGCAAGACCGCGTGCAGTTTTGGGTGGAAGGTCAGGTTACAGAGTGAGATCGGCGACGCGCTGGCGCGCCTCGTCGAGTGCTGCTGCGCTGGCGAGCATGAGCGGGCCGAACGAAAACACGGGTTGGTTGAGTTGCGCCCCGCTGATGATCGCCAGGCGCGCAGGCCCTGAGCCGGGAGCGATGTCGATCTGATCGTCGCGGTCTGCGGCGAAACCAATCGCCTGTGTCATTTCCAGCGGCATGCCGTCGATGGCGACCGCGCCTTCGAGGACGATGATGATGCCGCCCCAACCTTCGCGCACGGCGATGCGATGCGGGGCCGTCCCGTCGAGCGCGATTTCCTCGATCCGCACAGGCGACGGAAGGGCATCCGCAGCATCGCCGAGTGCCGTCCCGTCGACCGCGATGCGGCTTTCCCAGCCAGCGCCGCTGCGGCGCTGGACCAACCCTGCCGGGACCGGGAAGGCGGCAGCGGGATCGTCCTGGTTGGCCGCGGGCAGATTGATGAAGATCTGGAGGCCGTGCACGGCCCCAGCGTCGGGGATCGGCGTTTCTTCGTGCTTCAGCCCTCGCGAAGCCCGGCTCCAGTGGAGACCACCGGGGAGAATGTCTTGCACCACGCCCAGGCTGTCTCGGTTTATGAAGCCATTGGGAGAATCTGCGAACAGATAGGTGACAGCTGAAAAGCCAGCGTGCGGGTGGGGCGGGAACGTCGGACCACTCATCTCGAACCAGTCGATGTTGAGCACGGGATCGATGAGATTGGCGAACGCCTGACGGGGATACTGGCGCGCAGAGAACGCCGCGCCGTGGCGCATCTGGGTGGGAGTATGGACAGGCGAGAAGGTGATCATGGCAAGGTCCTCTTGCTGGCGTGATCACTGTATGTGCCGTTCGGTCTGTCCCGATAAGATTTGCGATTGAGAATACATTGTCTCATTATCCGAACAATGAAACCGTCACTCGATGATCTTGCGCTCCTGGTGGCCATCGCCGATCAAGGCAGCTTCACGAGCGCTGCCACCCTGCTGGGCCTGCCCAAGTCCACGGTCAGCCGCAGGCTTGCGGATCTCGAAGTGCAGTTGCGGACATCGCTGTTCCGTCGTTCCACGCGGGCGCTTTCGCTGACCGATGAAGGTCGGCGCATCTACGACATGGCAAAACCTGCGATCGCCGCTGCAGACCTTGCCGCGCAGGCCATTGCGGAACGTGGCCGGGCCGTGGCAGGTCGGGTTTCGCTCACCACCACCGCTGCGCTTGGCCAATATCTGGTCGCCCCGCATCTGCTCGGGCTGGGTCAGCGTTATCCCGACGTACAGATCGATCTGCGACTGACCGAGCGGCGCATCAACATCATCAGCGAGGGCATCGACCTCGCAGTCCGCATGGGCAGGCTCGATGACAGCAGCCTGATCGCGCGGCGGCTTTGCTCGTTCACCCGCCTGATGGTCGCGGCGCCCGCCTATCTGGACAGTGCCGGGGTGCCGCAATCCCCAGCGGACCTGACCTCGCACAACGCCATCGTCACCAGCGCGGCGCTCGACACCTGGCGCTTCGACGATGGCTGGGAATGTTCGGTGAGATGGCGAGTGGCGGCGGGCAACATGCTGGTCGCGCACCAGTTGGCGCAAATGGGCCATGGCATCGCCCTTCTGCCCGACTTCATGATCAAGGAAGACCTGCGAACGGGACGGCTCGTTCCGCTGATGCCGCAGCACCCCGTAGAGCAGGCCGACGCATGGATCGTGAGCAGCCCACAGCGATACAAGTCCCTGGCGGTGCAGACCGTCCTGCAGCATCTGGTTGACGCGACAGGCATGACCGCTTTCGGCTAAGCTTCGACGTTCCAGACTTTCAACCTGAGCGACCGGGTGTGGTCGCGTGCTGCAGGAAGCGGAACGCCGCTTCGTGGGACTTTGCTGCCATTCCCTACTTGATCGTTGAATGTCGGCTTACACCGAGAGCCGACGATCGCACTTAATACTGTACCGTCGATGCTCTAAGACTTGCGTTTGGCCTCGCAGATGCTGTCTGCGTTGGGTCCGCCAAGCTTTGGCGCTCGAACAGGATCGAGACTTGGTCCGAGGACGACGAATTGTGGAGACGACTGCGCTACCACGAAGCTAGTTCCCGGATCCATGACCGAAGTGTGCCCCGCCAATTTGGATTTGCATCATTCTGCAAAATCACGCTTCAGTACATCGAGCAATAGCCTGAGATTTGCCATCTGCGCGAAATTGGGCGCGCGACCAGCGGTCACGTTGTTGAAAATCTGCTCGTAGCGTTCGACAATCGTTCCGAGTTTTGCTGCAAGATCGCTTTTCGAAGCATCGGCTTGGCTTGTAGCGCCTTGGCCCTCGGGCCTATCGTAAAGAGTTCTTTCCAGATCGCGACGCCGTTTGATTTCGTCGGCCAGTTCCTGCTCTAGGTCGGCGAGCGCCATGCTCCTCATCACCACGCGCTCGTCAAGCGCGGCGTTGGCACGGCGCAAGTCGTCGGCGGATGTGCGCTTGTCAATATGGGTCTCGATGCGAGCTCTAAGGACGTCGAAATCGATCGGTTTGGTCACATAATCGTCTGCGCCGGCACCCAGAGCCTCGATCGTGGCGCCGCTTTCGGCGCGAGCCGTAACCATAATCACAGGGAGATCGCGCGTTCGCAGATCGCCGCGCAAGTGTTGCAGCACCTCGATGCCGTTCATTTGCGGCATCATGTAATCGAGCAGGACCATATCGGGCAACGCCACTGCAATCCTGGCAAGAGCCGAGGCCCCACTATCCACGCTATCGACTGCATAACCGAACCGTTCCAGCCGCCGACAAAGCACGGCCCGGTTCGCCTCCATGTCGTCCACCACCAGAATGCTTCGCTTCGGTGCATGATCTAAGGTTGGTGCAATATCGTTCATGCTGCAAATCCTTCGATGTCACTCGCATCGGCTTCAACGAAGACTCCACCCAGCTTCCGAATCTGACCCGTCAGCATGCGCGGTGAGAGGCCGTTTTTAGGCAGAAGCCGAACGATCTTTCCGTCGAGCTGCCGCGCTTCCTGCTCACTGAGGACCTTGCCCGTAACGACGATGACTGCTGGCCGTTCGTCCTCGGGCATACGGGCTATGCGCTCTATTAACTGGAAGCCGTCACCATCGGGCATACGCAAATCCGTCACGACAAAAGCGAACGCGCCCTCGTCCAGAGCTTGCGCAGCCGCAGTGCCGCTGGCGGCCATGTGGGTTTCGTACCCCATCTGGGCGAAGCCCCGGTTGTACAGGCGGGCAGTGGCGACGTCGTCCTCGACGATCAGAACACGGCCGGTGTGGCGATTGGCGTACTGCTTGAATATCTCTGTCATGTCCTCGCGGTTGAATGGCTTGATCAGATGTTCGGCCGCACCGGCTGCCAGTGCGCGCCTGCGGTCATCGTCCACCGTCACAACGACCGTCGGAATCGCGTTGAGCGCCGCATCCTGCTGCAACAGTTCGAGCACTTGCCAGCCGTCGCAGCGTGGCAGTTCGAGATCGAGCATGATGACATCGGGAACAACCCGGCGCGCCAAATCTATCCCAGTCAGCCCATCGTGGGCAAGTGCCGTCTCGTAGCCGAACCGCTGTGCCATGCGGAGCAAAAGCTGCGCGGCGCTGGGCTGATCCTCAATGATGAGCGCGAGCGGCATGCCCATGGTCCGTCTGGGGCTGGCGTGGCTGGACTGTTCCGCAGGCCTTTGCTGCGCGGCATCTTGTCCGGCTTGCTCGTCGGGCACACACAAGTCGCGTTTTACGCGCAGCGTGAACGTCGACCCTTCACCGGGGGCGCTGTCGACCTCGACCGAGCCACCGAGCATTTCCGCAAAACGCCAGGTGATGGTCAGGCCAAGGCCAGTTCCGCCATATGTACGCGTCGTGCTCGTATCGGCCTGCACGAATGGTTGGAACAGGCGGTCGAGTTCGGCCGGCGCGAGGCCTATCCCGGTGTCCGATACGGCAAAGACAAGCTCATCTCCCTCAACGCGGCCCAAAATGAAAATCTGCCCGCCTTCGGTGAACTTGCACGCATTCGATCCCAGATTGAGCAGGCATTGGCGCAACTTGGTATAGTCGGTGTTCGCTTGCTGAATCGCCGGGTCCATCATGACCTGCAGGCGATTGCCACGTTGAGCAGCGATCGGTTCGAGCATCCCGGCCACTTCGTGAAGCAGGCGTGAGGGATCGAACTCGTGGACATCGACATCCATCTTCCCTGCCTCGATCTTCGACAGATCAAGAATGCTGTTGATGAGAGCCAGCAACTGGTGCGCCGAACTGTGGATCCAGCCCACGTCCTCGCTCGAGCGCGGCATGTCGATTGTCGCGAGTTCCTCGCGCAGGATTTCCGCATATCCGATGATCGCGTTCAACGGCGTGCGCAATTCATGGCTCATGTTGGCGAGGAACTGCGACTTGGCGACGTTGGCCTTCTCGGAATCGTCACGGGCTTGGCGCAATTCGTCGGCCGTTTCCGACAGAGCGGCGTTGCGATCCTCAATCTGGCCGAGCATCGAATTGAAGCTCGTGCTGATCGTGTTGAAATCGGGATCGGCGTCGGCTGGCAGGCGCACGCCATAATCGCCCGATGCGCTTATGCGGTGCATAGCCCCTACCAGCCGATCGATCGGGCGATAGGCGATGCGGCTCATCCAGCGGGTCAGGATCAGGACGATCGCGAACGAAAACAGGGAAATCTGCAGGGCCACGCCCGTGTTGTCGACGAGGATGTCGAAAAAACTGCGGTAGTGGACGCCAATGCGCAAGCGACCAACCGGCTCGTTACCGGCCGCTATCGGGTATTCGAGCGTTCGGTCCCAATTGATCTTGTCATTCCGGGCGCCCGGCGTTGCCGAATATGTAGCAAAGACCTTTCCTTCCCGAGTCAGCACTTCGACCCAGCCGATGTCCTTGATGCCTGCGACTGTCGCGATCGTCTCGCCGGTCGCGCGCTGGTCTGCAAAGAGAATGGCCGGGACGACGTTGGCCGCAAGGATCGACGCCGCCTGCTGATGACGCTGTGCCGCCTGCCTGCTTTCGGTCGACCATTGCAGGCCGATGAGCCCCAGCATGGCAAGCAGCAGCGCACTTGCCACGGCAAGTCCGGTCAACAACGACAGCTTGGTCCGGAAGGACAACTGCGCAAGCGTTTTCTCGACCGAACCACCTCGCATCAGCGGATCGTCCGTGAAGCGAGACGGAGCAAGCGGGAACTGATGGTCACGCCGGTTTCACTTGCGGTACGAAGGTTGATCTCGAACCGTATCTGCGCGCCGGTCCGAACCAGCCCAACTGTTCCGCCCGCACTTGCGAAGCCACTGCCGTCACCGAGGAGGAGAGCGCCACGCTGCTTGACGCGGGCAATGGCGGCAGCATCGCCGCTGCTCAGGAACACGGCATCGCAGCCGGCGCCCGAACTACCGTCGAAGTAACGGTAGATCACCTGGCGGTTTCCTGCGCGCTGGCCGTTCAGTCCGGCCAGTTCTGTCGCACCCGCAGCGCCCCGCTGGCCGCACAGCACAAGAGGCTGGCTGGCTGGCTTTCCGGGAAATTCGACGTAGCGCAAGATGTTGAAGACGATTGCCGCCTTCAATGCGTTGGGGCTCGACACTTGTGCCACCACAGGTGCGCTGACGGTGCTCAGCGTCGCGGCAATAGCCAATGCGGCTTTGGGAAGGGAACGCATCTGCACCCTCCTCAAAACCGGTAACGCAACTGGCCCGACACCGCGCGGGACACAAAGGCCTGCGGTGCGGGATAGTCTTGCTGGTTGAATTCGATGTGGCGGGCGTGCAGCAGGTTGGTGCCGACAAGCGAAAGTTCGGCGCCGTTTGGCAGGCGATAGGTCAGGCGCAGATCTGCAGTTGTGTAGGCAGGAATGTTGCCCTGCTCGAGCCGTCCCACATGTCTGAGCTGCGTATCGATCGAGAAGGCATCCCCGATGTCAAAGTTGTTGCGCAGCGCAAACTGGTGTCGTGGCGAATAGCCCAGCGGAAACAACAAGGTCGACCGTGCACCGGTCGACGGGTCGATGCCGAGTTCGAAGTTGAAGTGCGAATAGTTGAGGGTCGCCTTCCACCATGGCGTGACATTGCCCGCCAGAGTCACCTCGCCACCCCATGTGCGTGCTGTGCCTGAATCCTGGAAGTCGACGTCCGCCTGGATGCCGACAGGGAAAGGAACATTGGGCACGAAGATGAGTTTCGTGCTTTTAGGAACGTTGACCGTCAACGACTTGTAATTGTTGTAGAATCCGGCAACATCCAGCGACCAATTACCACTCAGGTTGACGCGAGCGCCCGCCTCATAGGCGATCAGAACTTCGGAATTGCGGTCGTTCACGCCGTTTAGGGTTGTGTACACCGGCAAAGGTGTGGGATTGTTGGGTGATCTAGGCAGCGTTACGAACAGCGCGAGATGGGCATTGCGTTCGAACCGCGACGGTGTGCGCACTGCCCGCGATATGGCGCCCCACAGGGACAGGTGTTTCGCCGGGCGAAGGAATACACGCGCGCTCGGCTGAACTTCGAAGCCCGTAAAATTGTTGTTCTCGACTTTGGTGCCAAGTGTGAGGCGTAGCATTTCGGGAATGAGCGTGATGTCATCCTGGAGATAACCGCTGATCCAGCGGTCCGTCGCCGAAAGGTTATCGAACCGCACATAAGGCGTCTGCGTGATGTCGTCGTGCAGCAAGCGGGCGCCGACGCCGAAGCTGACATCGTGCATCTCGCTTGCGCGCCAGTGCAGCCCCAGATCGATGTCAGCCAGTTGCCACAGGACGCCGACGCCGCCGAATTCGGTGCGGTTGAGCCGGTTGTACTGTGCCTGCAGCGACCAGTCGAGGTTGTCGGACTGCCGCCGGGTCCACCGACCGAGCACGTTGAACGACTTGAAGGCGTTCTCTGCCTGGAACTGGAAATAGCCCGGCGCAAACAGGTTGGTGCTGGGAAGGCGGAACGGTGTATCGAACTTGCCTTCACCATATTCGGCCTGGACGGTGTAGGCGTTGCGCTCGTCGGGCTCAAAATCGACCCGCAGGCCGCCGGAGCCACCAGCCCAGCGTTTGCCGATGTCGCCGCCCTGTTCATCGATTAGCCCGTCGTCGTGTCGATAGCTGCCATAGGCACGATAGCTGAGCGTGTCGGACAGGCGTGACCCGTGCGAAATGCTGACATCCTGCTGGCGCAAGCCGCCACGGACATCGACCGCTGTACCTCCGCTATCGGCGCTGTGCTTGGTGATGATGTTGATCACGCCATTGGAGGAGTTTGCCCCCCACAACGCAGCACCGGGACCTCGAACCACCTCGATGCGTTCGATATCGCTCATCGGGACCATCAACTGGTCCCAGAACACGCCGGAAATGGTCGATATGAACTGCGAGCGACCATCCACCATGACCAGCAGCGAGTTCGTCAACCGGCTGTTGAAGCCTCGGATCGAGACCGCGTAACCGCCGTTTGCCAGACGGCCTACCTCGACCCCCGGCACGCCGCGCAGCAGGTCCGGGATCGTGGGTGCAGCAGAACGCCGGATTTCGTCCTGCGTGATGACATAGACCGAAGCGGTGGACTCGCTCACGCGCTGGCGCTTCTTGGCGACGGATGTGGATTCGATCGTCAGAAGGTCTTCGAGCGGAACGTCGAGAAGGCTGGCGGGCGCGGAAGAGGCATCGCTGGCCGGACTGTCGTTCGTCTGCGATCGAACATCTGCGACATCCTGTGCCCGAGCTGCAACCGGCATCGCCAGAAGCGACAAGGCCAGAGCTGATCCGGCGAGGGCGACAACCGATGTCGATGACCGCGTTGCGGGGGATTTGGGCATGATCTGCATGGCTGATTCCTGTCAGGCAGCGCTGGTAAATTTCACGCCGAGATCGGCACGGGGGGATTCCCCGATCATCTCGCGCAGTTTTTGAAGTTTCATGGGTCTTGCGGTGAAGAAGCCCTGCACCAGATCGCAGCCCATGGCCGATAGAAGTTCAATCTGCGCTTCGGTCTCCACACCTTCGGCCACCGTGTGGAGTCCCAGGCTGTTGGCCATGCTGAGGATCGTCTGGACCAGCACGCGTGCTTCGGGTTTTAACGTCAGGTCTTTGAGCAGAGCCTTGTCAATCTTGAGCCGGGTGATCGGCAGCGTCGTGAGCAGCGCAAGGTTGGAGTAGCCCGTTCCGAAGTCGTCGATCGCGATCGCTACTCCCAGGTCGCTCAGGCGACGCAGGCGGTCTGCTGCAAGTTCTGGATCACGCAGTGCGACCTCTTCGGTAACCTCTATCTGGAGTAGGTGCGGCGGCACTTTCCAGCGGTTGAGCGCAAGCTTTACTGTCGAGATGAAGTCGATACGCTCGAGGTGGGTTGGCGAGATGTTGATCGAAATCTGGAGCTGAATGCCGCTGCGTTCGAACTCGGCGATGCGCATCACCGCCTCCCCGATCACCCACTCCCCGATCGTCGGAACCATGCCGGTGCGATCAGCCAGATGCATGAAGTGCCGGGGGAGCAGAAGCCCCCTGCTCGGGTGGGGCCAGCGGATCAGGGCTTCGGCCATATCGAACGACTTCGTCCGAAGATCGTAAAGAGGCTGATAGTAGAGTTCGAAATTGCCGCGATTGGCGGCATCGCGCAGTTCCTGTTCGAGCACTGCTGTTGCCCGCGCCTCTTCGTCGAGCGAGGCATCGAAAATCTCGAAACGCCCCCGTCCGGAACGCTTGGCATTATACATCGCCGCATCGGCCGCACGCAGCAGGGTGGCATAGTCGGTGCCGTCCTGTGGCGACTGCGCAACTCCGACACTCGCGCCAATGCAGACCGAATGTGCGCCGATCTCGAAAGGCTCGGCGAGCGCGCGAACTATGCGCGCTGCCATGCGTGGCGCGAGCGTGGCGACATCGGGATGAGCCATGAAAAAGACGAATTCATCACCACCTAAGCGGGCCAGAAGTTCGAAAGAACCTTCTTGGAAAGTTTGCGTTGCGTCGCGGCGCACGGCAAGCTCTAGCCTATCTGCTGCTGCGCGGAGAAGACCGTCGCCCACCAGATGCCCGAGCGTGTCGTTGATCGCTTTGAAGCCGTCCAGGTCGATGAATAGCAGCGCGACCGGTCTCTTCGTCAAAAGTGCGGAGATGTACGGCTCGACCCTCTTCTGGAAATGCGCCCGGTTGCAAAGCCCGGTCAGTCCATCGAAGTGCGCGGCTTCGCGCAGAGCGTCCACGCGTTGTTGAACTCTTGCGGCAAGGTCGAGCAGAACCTTGCGGACTTCTGGCCGATCGCCGAATTGTCCCGCGTTGCTGTCCGGGTCGAACTGGCCATTGCCGACAGCGACTACAGCTTCCAGCAGTTCGGCAAGATCGCCATCGCTGCGACAGCGTCGATGCAGCACGAACGCAATCGCGCACATGTTTGCCAAAGCCATAACGACCAGAGTCGAATACAAGGCGAAGGTCGGAGGAGAAAGCTGCACCAGCGCCAGCGCGACGAAACAGGAAGCACCTAAACCGAGTCCGCACAGGCCTGATTGTCGATTCAGGACGATCAAAATCCGAGCCTCTCCTGCTCCGCTGCGATGGTGCAGCAAATTCGGCCCTACCAGCGCCTAGTAAATATTTTCTTCACCTGATCGTAGAACTAAATACAATCTTACTTTGTAGATTGCTTCGACAACAAGAACATAGCTGAAGATGAATTGTCCGACATGATGATTTCGCGCGTTAAATGCTTAATATTTACAATAAAACTACATAAGGATGTTTGCTTAGGCCCGACTTGACTGTTTTTGCACGCAACAAGGTTAACAGTATCGTATGGAAAAATTTCAGATACCTTTCGTCGCCTGCGCTACCAGTGCCATTGTGGCCGGCCTTCTTGCTGTCGCTCCCACAGCGGCGCACGCGGCGACCGCGACCGATACCATGGCAGTTTCCGCGACAGTGCAGAGCGCATGCATCGTGTCTGCCAACGCGCTAGCATTCGGATCCTACAATCCAACATCTGGCACGAATCTGGATGCCACCACGACGCTTAGCGTCACATGCACTTCAGGCACGTCCTATACGGTCGGCCTGAGCACCGGCAATGGCAGCGGCGCCACCGTTGCCAATCGCAAGTTGACGAATGGCGCCAACTCCTTGAGCTACGCGCTTTATCAGGATGCTTCGCGGACGACGAACTGGGGCAACACCGCCGGCACGGATACGCCTGCCAGTGCAGTAGCCGGGTCCAGCGCCACGTCGCTCACCGTTTATGGGCGTGTCGCTTCGGGTCAGAACGTACCGGCAGGCACTTATACAGACAGCGTTACTATCACGGTCAATTACTGATGCGCTTTAGTGGGCCCCTTCTGCCATTCGCCGCCATGCTGGCGATGTACGCACAATCGGCCCAGGCCGGCGCACTTCGCGTCATGCCTGTGCGTGTCGAAGTCGCAGCTGGTCGTCAGTTTTGCGCGCTAACGCTCGGCAACGACGCCGATCGGCCGGTTACGGTTCAGGTGCGCGGCTTTGCATGGACGCGCGATGACACGGGTTTGGACACGCTTGATCCGGTGGATGCACCTGTCGTCAATCCTGCGATCATGACTATCCCCGTTGGCGGAAGCCGTCTGGTGCGCTGCAGCCTTCCGCGCCAAGTTTCGGACGGGAAATCGGAGCAACAATGGCGGCTGATCGTCGATGAGCTGCCATTGCCATCGTCCGAAGTGGCGCCTGGCACCGTGCAAACGCTGCTCCGCCTGTCGGTGCCGGTGTTTCGGACAGCCGACCACGCAAAACCTCAGCTCGAATGGTCGATGCAGACTTTGCCCGACAAGGCGCAAATCCTTCGGATCACCAATTCAGGCACGCGCCGTACGCAAGTGATCCGGGTGATGCTGCATCTCCGCAATGGCCGGGATGTTCCACTCGATCGCAGCTTTTACCTTCTAGCCAAGGGGGCGATGATACTGCGCGTCCCGACAGGAATCGCGACCGAAGTCTTGTCAGTGACGGCAGAAACCGACCTTGGCACCCTCGCCGTAGTTTCCGGTTCGGGATCAGATGGCGCGCCAGACAGCAAGCTGGCACTTCTGCGTCCTTCAGAACGATAGAAGCAAGGCCGCGAGCGCAGCGTGTGCTGTCCAAGCTCCATATCTGCACCGCTTTGGCCGTGCTTGCGCTTTCGTCGCCCGTAATGGCCCAGGCAGATCCCACTGACCCGCAACCGGTCGGTCTTATCCTCAACGGCATGGCCACGGCCGAGCCAGGACTGCTTGTCATACATGATGGGCGTCTTCTAGCCCGAGTCGAGGATCTGCGTCAGCTTGGCATCGAAGCTGCTTTGACAATCGGCGTCCTGCCGATTGATGGACAGGACTATGTGGAACTGGGCGGGATCGCAGGCCTTTCGGCGCAATTCGATGCCGAGCAGGCAAACCTGAAGATATCCGCCAGCCCCGAGGTTTTCCCCCATCTCGCTTTCGCACCGCAAGATACGCGAATACCGCGTTCTCCGATCCTTCCGGCACAGTTTCTGGGATACGATCTCGCTTTGTCCTCATCGGGTGCAAAGGCACGGATTTCGGGGCTGCTGGACGCCGGCCTGTCGGGTAAGTGGGGGGTCTTGGGGAGTACATTCTTGCTGACCGGCAAGGGCCTGCACACTGCCAGACTGGACACGAGTTTCAGACGCGAATTTCCCGACCAGCGCCTTCGTCTGGTGCTGGGCGATACGGTCAGTCGGCCGGGGCCGGGCGGACAGGCGTTGCGCTTCGGCGGATTCCAGTTCGGCACCGACTTCGGGCTGGACCCGCAGGCGATCAATTTTCCCTTGCCCGTGGTCGGCGGCAGCACAGCATTGCCTTCGACGGTGGAGTTGCTGTCGCAAGCCCAGCGACAATCCTACGACATCGCTCCCGGGGCGTTCGACGTCGCCTTGCAACCGCGCATGACCGGTGCCGGGCAAGTGACGATGAACATCCGCGACGTGGCCGGAAACTCCCGGCAGGTTGTGCGCAACTTCTACACCAGCGCGGATCTGCTGCGCCCCGGCTTGACCGATTTCAATCTGGAGGCTGGAGCGTTGCGGCAGGATTTCGGCGCGGCCAGCAACCACTATGGCGCGTTTTTCGCTGCGGTCGGCGTGCGACACCCGTTGGCGTCGTGGTTCACGGCGCAGGCGCGCGTCGAGACCAGCGCAGATGCATCGGTCATCGGCTTCGGGGGTAGCTTTGTCGCCGGCGCGCTTGGTGAAGTGAGCGCTGTCGGTTCGCTTTCTGCGGCGCGCGGAAAGACCGGTCATGTCGTGCGCGTCCAGGCACGACGTTCGACGCCGACTTACAGCCTTTCGGCCAGCGTCGAGACAACATCGCGAGATTTCCAGTCGCTCGGCCAGAGCGTGTTTCAGACCGGCGCGCGCCGCGAAATCGCACTGGCTGCCAGCGCGTCTCTTGGCAGGGCAGGCGGCATCAATCTGGCTCATGCTCTTCTGGAGGAGGGCGGCGGAACGCCTTCGGCGCGCAGCTTCTCGATGACATCGGCATCGTACAACGGAAATGTTCTGGGCGGAGGCCTTGGCGCCGGGGTGCAACGGACAAGCTGGCGTAGCCCCGACCGTGCCGGTACGTCCTGGTCGCTGTTTGCCAGCTATACAATTGCGCTCGGCCCGCGCACGCGCGTCTCGCAATTTGCCGAAACCGGGCGTCTGGCCACGACGTTCGACATGTCTCTGCCCGACGGACCGGGGTATGGCCTGCGCGGTCTGGTCGGCGAAGATCGCGGCGCGCCTTGGCTCGAAGGGGCACTGGCCGTCCGCACGGCGGCGGGCGATTTCGGCCTTCAGGCCAACAAGCGCGGGGAATTTTCAGGCATCCAGGCCACGGCGAGCGGCGCTATCGTTCGCGTGGGCGACACCATGCTGGCAACGCCGCGCCTCGACTATGCTTTTGCGTTGATCGACGTTGCAAGCGACGAGACCGTCACGGTGATGGTCGAGAACCGCGAACTGCCACGGCAGGCGGGCGGCGGACGGAAGGTCATCGCCACCGGGCTTCAGCCTTATGCGCCCAACCACATCGGCATCGATGCCTCGAGCATCGCAATCGACGCTGCCCTGATCTCTGCCGATGCGCTGGCAACGCCCGGATGGCGCCAAGCTGCGGTAGTCCACTTCGGTGACAGCGGCCGTCAACCGGCAAGCTTCCGGTTGGTGGACACGACAGGACGAGCGATCCCTGTCGGAGCGACTTTGCGATCGCCGACTGGGACCGGCATCGTCGGGTACGATGGCGAGGTATGGATGGACGACCACACGCCGGGCGATGCGCTGATCGTCATGCTGTCCGATCGGCAATGTCGCTCGTTCCTGCCGGCGACCAGCCCGGCGAGCGCGCAGGGCCAGATACCAAGGCTGCTGTGCGAACCCTATATCGAGACGGAGGCCGTGCTTTGAAGCCATCGCGATCCATGCCGCTTGTGGCAGCGCTCCTTGCTGCGGCTATCCCTGCGCCTGCCGTGGCGGGATGCCTGGCCTGCAGCTGCTCTGCATCGACCACCAACCTGAACTTCGGCACGTACAACCCGGCAAATTCCACGCCGACACAGACGACATCGACTGTCACAGTCGGCTGCTTTTCGATACTCGTCCTGATGGTCGGCACCCTCGATGTCGGGCTTAGCGCCGGAACATCCGGCACTGCGGCTGCCCGGACGCTGGCCAACGGGACCTCGCGGCTCAATTACAACATCTATCAGGAGAACGCGCGCTCCACCGTCTGGGGAGGGCTCAGCGCGGGTGGCCTGTTGCAAACCTTGTCGATCAATGGCGTGCTCACTTATACCAGAAACATCACCGCCTATGGCAGCATCCCGGCGCGACAATGGGTGAAGCCGGGCACGTATTCGGATAATATAGTTGTGACGATTATTTACTGAAACTGCGCCAACGCATTCGCCAAGAAAATTGACTAACAAAACATGATGTGTCTTTACTCAACGGTAGAACTATCCTGATCGGCGGCTTCCGGCAGGACCTGACGTTCACTGAGCATAAAAAGAACGACCGACTTTGCGAAGGGTTTCGGGCGCTTGCGTACGAAAGCCTCCAGTGCAGGAACCCGCGGCCCCCACGCGCTGGTCTATGGGTAAAGCGGCTTTGGGATGGTTCTGGAGGGTAAGCGCTGCCGCTGCGGAAGTGCGGCCGCCGGCCGGATCAGCGTGATTTCGTGCAGCGTCAGACCGCGAGCGGCGGCTGTTATGAAGTTCGCTGTGCCCTGGGCCCGACGTAATTCCGGGATGGGCACGCGCTGGGTCATCGGCCAATGCGCCATGAGCGTGACCGTCATGCAGGTTGGGCCATGCCAGATCATGGCGCGTGTCTCTGGGCTGGGAATGCTGCCGTTGGTGGTGCGCGCGGTTGGCACCAGCGAGCGAAGGTTTCGATAATTGTCATGTGCCCGCCGCAACATGGGCATGGCGGGCGATGATCGGGCTGCTCGCCGGGTTCGGGCTCCTCGACAGGTGCAGCGACGCCCAGCAGCCTGCGTGCAAGCGCCATGGTGCCCTTGTGCGCTGAACTGGCGAGCAGGCCATAATGCCGGATGCGGTGGAAGCCGCGCGGAAGGACGTGGAGCAGAAAGCGGCGGATGAACTCGTCAGTCGCAAGCGTCATGGCCTGCTGGCGTTCAGGAGCAGCGCGGCGGTAGCCGGTCGATGAACCCCGCGCTGCCCGTCGCCTTCTGGGCCTTGTCGATGATGTTCGTCATTACACCTGGGGCCGATTGGGCATATGCCATCTCGGCCGGCCTTCTTCTTGGGCATCTGATGGCAACGCTGATTGTTGCGGCGGGAATCGGGGCGCTGGTCACCAGCGTACCGCGCAGTTACCGCGCTGACGCTGATTGGCGCAGCCTATCTCCTGTGGTTGGGTATTGGCCTCATCCGAAATCCGCCGGTGCCGACTGCCGCGGCCGACGCCGGCTCGATCTCATCGGCGCGCTGGATCGCCAAGGGCTTCGGGGTCAGCGGCCTCAATCCGAAGGTGATCCTGCTATTCCTGGCGCTACTGCCGCAATTCGTCGACACCATAGCGGCGTGGCCGATCCCCGCGCGGATCGTCGGATAGGGTCTGGTCCATGTCGTCAATTGCGGTGTCGTCTACGTGGCTGTTGGCAACGCTGCGCGTATGGTGCTGCGCACCCGGCCACCAGCGGCCAAGGCGGTCGGCCGGGTGTCGGGCGCGGTGATGCTCTGCCTTGCGATCGGGTTGAGCGCGGAGGCGCTGGTGCGGTAATGGCGTGTGCCGTGAAGCGACCATCCATCGTTATCCCGAGTTTGAGCGCATCACACTGCCGGACGCCAATCGCTGTCCACCTCTCCCGTTCGCAGGATGAAGGATGCTAGCGATCTTCGATCGACTACTAAACTAAAGTGCTCGGAAAGGGCGCGTTGCAGATCGTCCGATTTCAGGAAAATCGGCCTCTGCCCAACATGAAATGATCGTCCGGCTTTGCGAAGGGTTTCGACGCTGACACCGAGGCGCAGGAGCGGCAGCTTGTGTCCCTTCGCGTTTTGTAGCCTACCGTCCGGATCGTCCGCAACCTGGTTCATTCACGGTTGAAGACTGCCAGATTCACACCGCCTGCTTGGTTTGCAGGATCATGCGCGCGGCGGCCACTCGACTCAGAGTTCAGCACGGCGTCTATCGATGCTCGACTTGTAAGTTGTTTCCAACGCAGGATGACAGAGCGCACGTAATTTCTCGTTTCAACAATTCGCGGAATTTTTCCGTTTGCCAGAGACTTGCGCGCGGGTCCGGCATTGTAAGCCGCCAGTGCAAGGTCCACCCTCTTGAAGCGATCGATCTGCTGTCGAAAATAGCGCGCGCCCCCACGAAGATTAAGCCAGGGATCGAACGTCCGCACAATGCCAAGGCTCCGCGCCGTCGCCGGCATCAGTTGCGTCAGCCCTTGGGCTCCTGCCTTGCTGACAGCGTCATGGCGATATGCAGATTCCTGTCCAACCAACGCGTCCAGGAGGTTAGCGGGCAAGCCTACCTCGCAAGCAACCTGCTGGATCGCTGCATGGTGGCGGAGGCGCCGTTGCTCGGCTGCCAATGATAACCAGGGTGCCGGCCTATATTGCGCGTAAGGGCAGATATGCCCGGTAGGGGCACTTTGCACGTTGGGCACAAGCGGGCGTGGCACAATGGCGAGGAACGAGCGCATGGTCGGCAGGACTTGCTCCGGCTTTGCGCTTGCCTCGCCGGAAAGGATCGCCTTTTCAGGTGGAACTGGCAGGACCGCAAAGCCCAGGACGGCCGCTTCGCGCGCGCTGGCCGCGTCCAGCACGGTCGCCCAAAGTGCAGCCACAACGATAATACGATACATGAAACGCCTCCAGCGGGTTGCGCTGGACTGGCGGGAATTGCGCGAAAGCATTTAGACGCGTTTGCGTCCTTCGTGTCAAACCGCGACGCAGGTGCCCCTCCGTCGCGAGGTGTCAGGCTGGCTCTGGTGCGGCTTTTGCTCGAAGCTCCGCGATCCTTTCAGCGCAGATGGCATGCACTATCCTCCCCGGTTCCTCGACCTGTTCGGCGATCCAGGCGAGCTCCTCGGCCGTTATCCGGTAGTGCTTCGAATAGCGCGCCTTGACGTAGGCTTCCTTGAGCTTCTCGAACATCGCCCGCTGCTTGGGATTGTCGCTCGGCCAGACGTTCACTAGCCGGCGATCAACGCGCTCGGCCTGTGTCCCTGGTAAGCCCAGGTTGTGAACGCGCGGGGTGTAGGTCACTGTGAGAAGGACGCAGTGGTAGAGGCTTTCAGTAGCCTGATGGAGCTCGAAAGCGGTTTCCTTTAAGTGGCCTTTTCCAAGTCCCGAGCGAACCAAATCGTAGCGACGCAATGCGGCCGGATACCACTCATCTAAAGACTCACCTGCCATGGCAGGGCCTGTTCGGGCGTCATGGGCTTGAGCCTGGTGCGGTTCCTCCTTATCGGCCTGGTAACGGGCAATCCGTCGCTGGCGACGTCAATGAAGAAATAGCGTCCATGCGCCAGGCCATCGTTCACTTCGCCCAACGTGTGGACGATAAATTTCACAGGCGTCTTGAGCGTTCCGGTAACGCTGTACTAGCGCATCAGGCGCTCATCGCGCTGCGACCAGTACTCTACCCGGTCGCTCAGCCTTGCGTCATTGACCACGATCAGCAAGTCGTAATCGAACTTGTAGCCCTTGGCCGTATGGGGTTTGTCGATCCGACCGCCCCTCGCATAAGATCCGTATAAGAGAACCTTAAGTACACGCCCCGGTTTTTTCCGATCCCGCCGCGAAAGCGTGAAGCTGTCCTCTTACTTCTCCAAAACCACTTGGACTACGCCCTCAAATTCACGCTGCTTGTTTGCTGGAGGAAGGTCAAGAGCGGTCCGCATTGCTGGGCCAGCCCAGCACCTTGTCATGAGCCATGCACGATTGTGAAATAGACTTGACCGACTGAATTGTTGCCTTTTCTTTTCGGCCATGTTCTACATGGCCGCATTGACCGGTTGCGATCAGCCGAAACCGGTCGGGTGCGAATTTCAATAGTGCATGACCGGGTCGCCGTTGCGTATGTCCAGGCCGAATGGCTAAAGGCTGCGGTGTGTGAACCCAACTCGCATTCCATGCCCCGGTCACGCCAACCGCCTTCAAACCTTTCAAAATAAGCACATTATAAAATGGCTGATGAGCAGTGTGCGCCACATCCTCGGGGCTCGCGACAATGGAGTCGCGAACGCAAAGCAAAGAGGATCATGAACATGACCGAAGACACCCGCACCGAGACCGTGATCGACCTCGGCGAAGCCTCGACCACGACCAAGGGCCAGGCAATCGTCGAACTCGACGTGAGCGGTGGCAACCTGCGTTTCCTTCCGGGCATTTCTGCCGAGTGAAGGCATTGGGGCGCATGCCTGATGGCATGTGCCCTTTGGCCACACTGCCATGCCCGCCCCATTGCCATCCCTTTCCTTTTGCATGATCGGCGACACCGCGATCTTTCTGGACCTTGCCGGCGATCGTTATTTTCGGCTGACATCCCAGAAGAATGCCGCCTTTAGGAGCCGGCTTTCAGGCTCTGTGGCCGGCCGCAATGCCCTGATCGCGGCAGGGCTTGACGCCCGTGCAGACGCAGCGCCGGTCACAATGCCCATCCTGCCTGTCACCACGCGCCACAGGCCACACGTCCGAGCGAGCTTCAACCCGGCTTGCCTGGTCAGGACCATCATTTGCCAGCGCCGGATTGAACGGCATCTGAAATCACGGGGCCTCGCTGCAGTTCTCGAAGATCTGCACATGAAACTGCACTCCTCCGCGCTTGCGCCGGTGACAGACCAGGCCCGTGCGCTGCAGATCGTTGCGGCATTCGATCATGCCCGGCTTGTCCGCAGCGCGGTCGATCGCTGCCTGCCCCGATCCATCGCGCTTGCGCAGATGCTTACGAAAGCCGGGTATCGCTCCCAGGTGATCGTCGGGGTCAAGCTGCAGCCTTTCGCCGCGCATTGTTGGGTCCAGTCGGGCGGGATGATGCTGAACGAAAGCCCCGAAGAAGCGGCGCGCTATACGCCGATCCTGATCCTGTGACGCCGATCCGTTTTACCATGCGCACGTCGCGGCGCGCAGAGCGCCAGGGCATTACACTGGTCGATGCGATCACCCCGATGGGGCACGCCGAAACGCTACCCGCATCGCAGTTGCTGGTTGCCGATCGCGACCACCTGATCAATCTTGGTGCTGTCGGCTTTGTCATAGGCTATCTTTTCGACCGCAGTAGCAGCAAGCGTCTGCGCAAAGCGCCGCAGACCCTGATCGCCCAAGCCGATGCTCGAGACACAGCAGACTGGCTGATCCGGGAGTGCTGGGGTGCTTACGTGGCACTGCTCAATAGCCGGGGTACGATGGAGATCCTGCCGGACCCGTCCGGCCTGCTGCCATGTTATGTATCGTCGGACGAGAAGCACATCGTGTGCACCAGCGATCTCGACATGATGGCGCGATGCGATCGCCGGCAACCACAGGTCTCCTGGGAATCCCTTGCGGTCCATCTGCAACGTCCGGACCTGCGCTCTGCCGCGACGTGCTTGTCCGGCATCCAGGAACTGGTCCCGGGTCATATCCACAGCCTCGAAGGTCTTGATCGTGCCGATCGAACTCTCTGGGCGCCTGCACACTTCATGCCCCCGGACGGGCCGTTCGACTTCAAAGACTTGTCCGCCCGCCTTCAGGAAGTTTCGAAGGCGGTGATCAGAGCATGGAGCCAGTTATCTTCGCGCACGCTGGTAGCGGCATCAGGCGGGGTCGATTCCTCGCTTGTTGCCGCCGCTCTTGCGGACACCGGACAGGATTTCGGGTGCCTCACCGTTGCAACCCCTGATCCCAGTGGCGACGAGCGTGCTCATGTGAGGGTGCTGGCCCAGCATCTCGGGGTACCGCTGTTCGAAGGCATCTACGCCCCAGAGCGCATTGATCTCGGCATCGCTGTGTCTGCCAAGGGGCCGCGTCCGGTCGGCAAGGCGTTCATGCAGGAGACGCGTCGAATGGCAAGTGAGGCGCGAGAGGCCCTCGGCGCCGACGTGGTATTCGACGGCAATGGCGGCGATAATCTGTTCTGCTACCTCCATGGCGCAGCTCCGGTGCTCGATCGCTTGTCATGCGAAGGCTTGGGTCGCGGTACCTTGGCCACCTTGCTCGACATGTGCCACGTGACGGACATGACAGCACCGCAGATGGTTCGCGCCCTTTGGCGTCGCGGAAAGCGCGCAAGCACATTTGCACCCTGGCCCGCCGACACCAGCCTGCTGAGCGTCGATCTGATCCGTGCCGTTGAACCCAAACCCTTGCGCAACTGGGCTGATCAGGTGCCAGCCCGGCATCCAGGCAAAGCCGAACACCTGAGGCTGCTGCTGGCGACGCAGAACCATCTCCATGGTGCAGGCCCCTCCCCCGCATTCGCGCAATTCTCGCCGCTACTGAGCCAGCCCCTGATGGAGTTCTGCCTTGCGGTCCCGACATGGCTCTGGTGCACCGGCGGCATCAACCGTGCACTGGCACGGGCCGCCTTTGCGCAGACCCTGCCCGCCAGCATTGTTGCCAGAATATCCAAGGCCGGCCCTGACAGCCTGATGCATTCGGTCTTTTATCGGAACCGGCAGCTGATCCGGGACATGCTCATGGGCGGCCTGCTGATGGATCATGGAGTGCTTGATCGTCGCGCGATCGAGCAGGCATTGAACAGCTCAGCGGATGTCACAGACGCGACGCTTTATCGCTTGCTCGACCTAACTGAAGCGGAAGCCTGGGCGCGTTCCTGGATCGGGTAGGTCATCCTTCAGCCACATCGCAGCTTGTCCTTTCCTGGGGCGCCACGCATCGCGCTCCATCGCTCGTACTGCCCCTGCTTGGCGGGAGAACAGTCCATTTGGTGTTTGAGCCAGAAGCTGAACCAGTCGACCGTGCGCTCGTAGATGGCCAACCGATGTGCCGGCTGCCATTTGAAGTGGGGCTCATTGTCGAGCACGATCAGTTCGATCGCCTTGCCGCGCTTGCGAAATGCCGAGACGACATCAAGGCCGGCTTCGTATTCGCTGTCGCCGGTCTGGATCAGGATCGGGACATCAACTCTGTCGGCATTGAGCACAAGCGACATCGGTTTCCAGAACGCGGAGGCATCGTCCTCGAAGAAGCGATAGCCCATTTCGCGACCGAACCTTTCGAAATAAGGGCCAGCGCCAAGCGCGTAGGCCATCATGTCCTCGCAACATGCCCCGAGGCTTGCTGCCTTGAACAGCGAGGCGTTGATCAAGGCCCACTGGGTTGTCGATGTTCCGTCGCTGAAGCCGCTGATGCCCATCCGATCCTTGTCGATCGTGCCCGTTGCGACCGCTCGGGCGAGTGCCGTGTCGAGGGACGACTGGACATTGCGCCGGTCGAGCCAGTCGGTTCTGTTTCGTTGACGCAGTTCCACCTCGGTTTGGGCTTCCATGACCCATGCCGGAAAGTCCGGCCGCGCAAAGCTCAGGACAGCAAATCCCTTCGCGGCGAGCACCTGGACAGGGACTTCATCACCCGTGCCGCCGCGAAGGAATCCGTCGCTGCCGTACTGGACGACAACGAGCGGGTGCTTCTCGCCGGGCTTATGACCCGGCGGAAGGACGAGATCGGCATAGCTTTCGACGCCATAGGCGTTGCGAAAGCGCAAGCGCTGGACAGACCCGAGCCGCATGGTCTGCCAGTCCTTGTTCGGGTCGTAGATTTCTCGCTCGGAGCCTGTCTCCAGATCGATCGCGACAAGGCGGCGCGGGTGGGTGGCCCCTTCGCGCGCGCAGATCAACTGCGGGGCCTGCATCAGACAGCCGATCAGCGCATCGTCGGTCAAAAAGACACGGAACGGCGCGGCTGCGTTGAGCGGCCAACGCAGCAATGCCGTCTGGCTCTGCCCCCACCCCGTCTTCTGCAAAACGTAGAGTTCGTGTCCTGTAGCCGACCACCACAGATGGCGTGCGCCGTCGCATTCGACTGCGCTACATATGCGCGTTGATCCATCGGCAAGCCGCAGAACAATCCGGGTGGGGGCAATCAACCGGTTCGGGGCCTTGCTCTCGATCCAAGCCGCTGCCCCTGATGCCGTTGCGGACAATCCTCTGGCTCCTGCCGGGATAGGGAGATCGTCCGGTGTTCGCTTGCGCCCCGTAAACAACGCCCTCTCCGCTGTGGTAGCCTCGCGCGCTGCGCCATCGAGGCCGACCGTCGTATAAGCCGATGGCATGGGATCGGTGGGTAGTGGATGATCAGCGAATTGCGGTGAGAAGCGATCGTCGAAGACAAAGCCGGAGCGGGCTTCCTCGCCAATACGCGCCATGGCTTCGCGCAAGGCGGGACGGCTCGCCGTGACGATCTGGCTGCCATCGGGCGTCCAGGCAAAGTCTTCAACATGATCAGGCAGATGACTGAGCTGGCGTACCCCACCTGTTCCGTCGGCTTTGACCAACCAGACTTGCGTGAGGTTGTCCACCTGTTTGAGGAAGGCAATCGTCCTGCCATCGGGTGACCACTTTGGCGTGATGACTTTGGCATAGCCCGCGGCAATCGCCGGGAAATTGCGCAACTGGAATGTGTCGCGGATAAACGCGCCGCCGCGATCAAGTTCCCGCGGCGGCGCGCCCTCCCTGTCCAGTGCCAGCACGAGCAGTTTCTGGCAGAAGGCATTGGTACGAGGCTCGGCGCGCCGGACAACGAAGGCCATTCGCCTACCGTCGGGCGACAAACCGAATGGGCTCGGAGACTCGTTCGGATCCGACCGACCAATGTCGCCAATGGTCGCAAGATCGAAAGCGCTGACCCTACGGCCTGCCGCCGGCTTGCTTTGAACTTCAACCGTGTCGAAGGCAGCACAGGGATCGACGCTGGCAGCCATCACCGGCATGGCAAACGGCATGATCGCCTGGGCCACTAGCAGCCCCGCAGCGGCGACCATTACCAGCGCCTCGAGACACCGACGGCCATGAAACGACCGATCGGTGAGTAGTTCGTGGAATCGTAAGGCGTATCGGTCGGACCGGTGGTGCGGATCACCTGCGGTTTCCGGTTCAGCACGTTGTTCACGACCAGTGACAGAGCGAGGCCTGGCTCCTCATTCGCTCCCGGCAGGACCTTATAGTGCAGGGCAAGATCGAGCGTTGCCTGGGGCGCTATTCGGGCAGGCGATGCAAAGCGCCGATCCGCCAGAGCGCCGATATAGTTGAGGTAAGCCGAGCCCGAGAGCTGCTGCGACCGATAGCTCACGCTTGCTCGGGCCCTAACCTTGGGCGGATTGAACAGCGCGCCCGAAAGGTCCGTCTGCGGAAGATCGGCGCTCACCTGCTGAGCGCTGTCGAGCCAGGCACCGGCGAGATTGAATCCGAGCGAGCGACCCCGGCCGAAGTCCCGGCGCCAGTTCAACGTCGCATCCACACCCTCTATGTTCTGTACGGCAACGTTCAGATTGCGGTTGTCAACGAGCGCCACCACATTTGCCGGATCGTAAGTCCGCCCGGAAAAGTTCTGGAGACCGAGCTGGGCTCCGCCCACGAGGTCGGCAAGTAGGCTTGCCGAAGGATCACGATCGATCAGCGAAGCATATCCCGGGTCGGTAAAGGCTGCTGCGATCGAACCGGCAATCGGCTGCACGACACGGTCGCGGTAGCGAATGTTAAAGTAGTTTGCCTCCAGCGAGAGCTCGGGCAGGCCTGCAGGCTTGAACACAAATCCGGCGGTCCAGCTCCGCGCGCGTTCAGGTTTCAGGTCCGGGTTCCCGCCGCTGGCATACATGACAGTCTGGCTCCCCGATCCGGCTCCGAAGGCTGCCGCCGGCAGCAGGTACGCCTGGTAGCCGACATATTGCTGGTACAGTGTCGGCGCCTTGAAAGAGCGCGCCCACGACGCCTTGAGGGTCAGGTCGGTTATCGGCGCGTAAATCAGGCCGAGACGTGGCGTCGCCAGTCTCGCCATGCCGGGATAGTCCTCGTAGCGCAGAGCGCCCGTCAGGGTCAGGCGCTTGATGCCTGCCAGGTCCGCATCCGGTCCGACGAACGGCAGGTACACTTCGCCAAAGGCGTAGATGCTGTGGCGGGAAACGTCGAAAGCCTGTTGTGTCGCGCCATTGACCAGACGGGTGAAGGCCATGCCGTTATCGCGGTAACCGCCGCCGACCGCCAGCCTCGCAGCGCCGCCCGACAGCGCAAAGATCGGGCCGCTTGCGTTGAATTCGGCTGAAACGGCATCGTTGCAGTAGCAGCCCGATGTCACGCTGGCACTGCCGCCGGACGGCGCGAAGGTGGTATGATATTGCGTACGGTCACGACCATATGCGCCCGAGAGCTTGACCAGCCAGTCGCCGCCCGCATTGAAGGCCAGTTCGGGGGCGAGAGAGAACGTCGAAACGCGTGGCCCAAAGACATATCGCGCGGCACTGGTGCCCCCCACGGTCCTGGAGCTGCGCCGCGCCAACAGCGCATCGAGACTGAACGTCAACCTCTCGCCAATGTCCTGATGCAGCGTCGCGATCCCGGCGTGCCGGGTCTGCGACGGAAACAGCGAAGCCTCGCCATCAAGTGTGGACGCGTAGCGGCGCTGGCGCGCTGCAATCTCCGCGTTGTGCGCAAAGTCGTAGGCGAGCATGACTCCGCCGCCTGACCAGCGGGCACCCGCAACCGCGTCAGCCTGCTGCCGAAAGTAGCCACCATCGCTGGCCGCCCCGATCTGTGCCGACGTTGCAAGACCTGAATAGTCGCGGCGCAAGATGACATTGACCACGCCTGCGACCGCATCCGAGCCATAGAGCGCCGAAGCCCCATCAGGCACGACCTCGATGCGTTCGAGAGCGGCAACGGGAATGGCTGAAATATCAACCCCGCCAAAAGCCGAGTCATAGGGCAGCCGGTGGCCATTGAGCAGGGTGAGCGTGGCATCGGGCCCCAGCCCGCGCAGGTTTGCGCTCGCGGCGGAATTGACGTTGGCGTTGATCAGGCCCGCACCCGTGCCAATGCCAGGGTTCTGTCCGCCGCTGAAATTCTGTGGCAGCGCGCGTAATGCTTCGCCCGCATCGGTCTGGCCTGCGGCCACGATCAGGTCATGCGACAGCTTGATCACCGGGGCCGCGATTTCGGCTCCGCGGATAAGGGAGCCTGTGACAATGATCGGTGCCTCGCCCTCCGGGTCAAGCGAAGCTCCATCCCGCTGACGGATCAGGATCGTTCGGTCTGCAAAGCTTGCCTGCAGGCCCGAACCCGCCAGCAGGGCGGTGGTAGCCTGCTCGACGGTCATCGTCCCGCGCAAGGCGGGCGAGCGCAGGCCCGCAATTGCCTCAGACGGGACGTAGACCTGCCAGCCGGCCTTTGTCGCGACAGCCATCAAGGCACTACCGAGATCCTGTTCGGCCAGATCGAATGTGTAGCGGGCCTCTTGCGCAACGACAGCCTGCGGCAGAAGAACTGTGGCGGCTCCCAGCAAGGCTGCGAGATGGCGGGCGATGATAGTCATGGCTCAATCCCTCATGTGCGTTCCGCACGCATTTGGCGGTGCGGTGGACGAGGGCATTGACGTCGGCCGAACAGTGAACCCTAGTTACACTTGCAAATATTTTTATCGTTGCTGCAGGTGAAGGCCGTCGTTTTTCTCGGTGACCTTTAGATCGAAGACAGCAGCCAGACTGCGTGCCACGGCAGAGGCATCGTTGAAGCGAAAGCGGCCCGATACGGCCTGGGTTCCGAGCACGGGATCGTCCAGCACGATGGGCTTTGCTGCATAGCGGTTCGCAATGCCTATCAACCGGGAAAGCGGAATGGTTCGGTACTGGGCCCATCCCGACGGCCAATCCCGTTCGTTCGCCACGAAGTTCTCGCGCGCTTCGAATAGGGTTCCGTGGCTCAGGCGCAACGGGCGACCGCGGGGAAGAGACCGGCCTTCGACGACATAGGCGGCATTTTGCAACAGGGGCCGTGCTTCGGCATGACCGCTGTACAGGCGTACGACGGGGTCCTCGTGGACGCCAAGATTCACATCCAGCACCCCTGATCGAGCGATAATGGCGTTGGGACCAGCAGCAATGGTGTAGCCCTCCTTGCTTCCCAAGGCCTGCAATTGCATCCGGCCTGCTACGAGTTCGATCCGAGGCCCCTGCTCACCCCGACTGACTATCGCCTTGCTCGCCTGATCCAAGACAAGCGCACCGCCGCCGGGCAGCGCGAAGGTGCGTATCGCACGAGGCGGTGTCTCGAGCGTCATGTCCTCCAGTCGCTCGTCCTTTGAAGACCACGGCGAGATGGGAGAATCTGCAAGCCCAATCACGACGGCAACTGCGAGGCTTGCTGCGATTGCCGCTGGAGCGAAGACCTTGCGTGGGTTGATGAAAGACTTGCGCTTGCGTGTCGGCCCGTACTGCGCAGATCCACGCAGGACGATGCCCTTGTCGAAAATTTCGCGAATGTAGGCATATGCCTCCCGGTGGCGGACATCCCGATCCCGCCAGGCCTCGAAGTGTACCTTCTGCTGCCCTGACTGCGGCCCGCGCATGGTCGCAAACCACTCGGCGGCCTGCTCCTCGATCTTGGCAAGGTCTTGCTTGTCCATCCCCCCCTGCCCGCTCACCGCTCCACGCCAAGCCGCGTCGCGAGATGCACAAGCGCCTTGGACATATGATATTCCACCCCTGCACATGTGATGCCAACCGCCTGCGCAATCTCCTGATAGGTACATTCATCGACGCGGTGCATCAGGAAAATCTCACGGGTCCTTGCCGGTAGGGAGGCAAGGGCGCGTTCATAAAGGCCTTGCAGTTCGCAGGCTTCAAGCAGGATACTCTGATCGAAGATCACCTGCGAATGCAGGGTTTCGTCGAATTCGACTTGCGCCGGTTGGCGACGGCGTTTGCGAATTGTGTCGACCACGAGGTTTTGCGCAATCCGCCACAGATAGCCTGCGGGATTCTCCAGGCGATCAGCCTGGCGGCCAGCGAGTGCTTTGGCAAAGACGTCCTGCACCAGATCCTGCGAGGCCTCGGGCCCCGCCTTCCAGTCGAAGTATCGCTTCAACCGTGGCTGCTCTGAACGGTACACCTGATCGAAAACGCCGTCGTTCGCCGGCTTGAGCAGCGAAGGGTATCGGGAAGAAGACACGTCGGCACCGAAGCGGGCACGATCCGAAGCGACCGGCGGTAACACCGGTTTGCATGGAAATCAGGTCTGTGCCGATCCATGCCTTTCAGCATGACCCGGCCGCAGGTCCTATAGGGACATGCGTGCATGATGCCTGGCGGATGAAAATCCGGGCAGCTGACGCCAGCCACTGCGCTGCCTGGCCGAACAATGTCCTGAGTGCAGTGGTTTTGCAAGGGTCTGGAAATCGCGGAGGATCGGGCCTGCTGCTTGCTCACCGGTCGCTCTATTCCAGGAGTGCCAGCAACTGAGGCGCAAAGCGACGGCGGCGCAGATGATATTGACGCAGCGCCTGCTCAAGCTCGCGTCGCGTACCTGTCGAACAAAGCTGCTCGAGAAGCAGCAACTCACTGGCTGCGTCTGACAAGACATGTTCTTCGCGGCAACGCACGGCATGCAACCGATCGTTCTGTGCTTCGAGGGCATCCTCAAGGATCTGATTGCCCGATCTGCGCGCGATCGAGCGGAACAGCTGTGCAGCCTTTTCAACAGTCATTGCGCCTGCACACGCGTTCTCCTCCTCTTGTGGCAAGACAGATCGACCGCCCGCTCGAAGTGCGGCACGCAGCAGCGCAAGATTGAGATCAAGCAGTTCGCACAAGTCGATCACGCCAAGATGGGGTACATGAAAGCCGAAACCGGGCCGCAGCGCGACCAGCCTCTCACCCACCAGGCGATTGAGACTGTCCCGCACGGGCGTCATGCTGACGCCAATCTCGTCCGCGATCCTTGCACCTTCAAGCCGGCTGCCGGGCGGCCACCCACCTTCTAGCAATCGCTTTTTTATGGCCGCGTAAGTTGGTTCGTGAACATGCGCCGGACTCATGGCTGCACCGTGCGACGACGTGCGAACCCGGCGACTATCGCCGCCTGGTCTGGCCGCAATGCATCGATCGCGCCGAGCGGGCCATCAAGGTCGGGACTCAACAGCACAGATGGGCACTGGCCTTCATAGTTCCCGAGATTGGGACGGTGTTGCGCGTAGCCGACAAGGGCGGCAAGCTCGGGCGAGAATGCCTTTGCCACTTGGGGCGGATAGGCCAGCCAAAGGTTCTCGTAGGGCTTGAGCCAGCCCAGACTATATCCCACGACAATCGCGCGCCGCACGCTTGTAGAGCTGTTCGAACCTGCGCCGTGCAAGGTTGATCCCAGGAAGCAGATAGCGGAACCAGGTTCACAGGTCGCGATGACCGGTTCGGGAAGTTCCGAGAGATCCGTACAGGAATCGCGATGCGTCCCGGGGTAGATCCGGGTTGCGCCGTTCTTGCTGGTGAAGGGATCAAGCGGCCAGATGACATTGAGGAGATATTCGTGTGCCCCCTTCACGCCTGCCCACATGTCCTGGTCGCAGTGGGGAAATTGTTCCACCTCGCCAGGATGGATGGCAATGGCTTGGGCCACGTTGAGCTGAATCCTGTCGCAGGCGGACCCCAGCACGGCCTCGGCCAGTGCCAGGACGGTCGGTTCCATCACGATGTGGGCGGCCCTGGATGAACGGCGCAATAGGCTCCCGAAACGCTTGGTCCGATAGCCATAGAAGTCGCCCTGCCCGAACGGGGTGGTTTCAAAGGCTACATCGAGGTCCTGGCGCAGATCAGCCAGAACCTCGGCTGGCTGCAGCGCCGGGATCACACAATAGCCCTGCACCAGCAGTTCCGTGAGCCATGGTTCGATCGGGGCAACGGTCATGCCAGTCCTCCTGCCGCAATGGGCATCGCGATGGTAGGTTCTGCAAAGCATCCAGCTTCGCTGAGGCCTTCAAGAGTATGCTCGTCGATGCTGATATGCAGACCGATGAGCATCTGACCGTCGTGCATGACCGCATCGCCCAGTGCCCTGCACTGCCATCCAAAGGTCCGGACCTGGCGAAACCAGGCGAGATTTGCGACACCTGTATAATCCGTCACGCCGTTCTTCAGGGCGAACTGGACCAGCGCGGTCACGAGTTCGTTTCGGGCTGTCCTGCGCTCAGCGGCAGTTAGCCGCGGATCGAGGCAAAATCGCGTGATTTCCCGTGTGCTCGGGCCCGACGGAATTGGTCCGGGACACAGGACCGGAAAGATGTCGCGCAATAGATGTGGCGCGTCAGTGGGCAAGAGCCGTGTGGAGGCGCGATGATCGCCGTTCTCATCCAGCAGGATCAGGTAGTCGGCCTGACGATTGTCGAACTGATCGACCTCGTATTTGTCGGCAAGGACCGGCAAGTCCCATCGCAGAAGATCGATAAATACACGCTTTCGCGCCGCAAACATCGCACGAAAGGCATGCGCCTCATTTGGCGCGGTTTCTGTCAGGTCGGGCATCGGGCCATCTCCAGGTTGGGATGGCCCATCCAATCAGCCGGACGACCGGTGCGGTATTCCCAGATCTGGGAATGGCGGAAACGTGAATTTTCGCTTGGGCGGCAGCTTAGGGCAGCAGATTGTTCCACCAGCGCAGGAGGTCCGGAAAGCTGATCAGCCCGTCATAGAGGGCGCACAGAATCAGCGTATGGCCGCAGTGTACGTTGTACCGCTCCCGAGCGTCTCGCAGGTGCTTGCGCACGGTCGACTCGGTGACCCCCATGATAATGGCCGCCTCTGCAGCGGTCTTTCCTCTTGCTGACCACAGCACGCACTCCCTTTGCCTGTCGGACAGAACGGGCCTGCAATCGTAAGTGCCCAATCCTGCAAGTCCGCGTGCGGCCTCGATCGCAAATGCGCCCAGCAGCTCTGCCGCCTCGAGCCGCTCTCGCGGGAGATCCGATTGCGGCCCGACAACAAATGAACACGAGCCGCTGCCCTCACCCGCCAGATGGCGTGGTACGGTGTAGCCATCTGCCACACCGACCTGTCGGCCAACCGACAGCATGCGACGGTCCCCAACCGTCATCGGGATCAGGTTCTCAAGGTTGCGCCATTCGAAGCCCATGACTGTCCGATCGCAGGCACGGCGCACCGGGTCCTGTCCAGCCAGGCCAAAGGACACATAAACCTCAGCCCACTCTGCGGGATAATTGTGCATCAGGATCGACTGGCGCTGCTCAAATCGAATGCGAGGCTCATAAGTCAGAGCAAAATGATCGAAGCCAAGCTCTCGCGCCACGTGCGACAGGCAATCCGACAACAAGGCGGACGACCTTGCGTCAATCAGGTGGGGTGCATATTCGCGGACAAGCGTCAATGGCATGCCAGACAATCGGCATCCAAGACGTATCCCAACCCGCCAAGGATCAACCGCCCTGCAATACCTAGGCGCTGCTTCCACGACAGCGCATTTGGCTGTTTCCACAAATGGGCCCGGCTGTATTGCCGTTTTGCCCGCCTTATTATGCGCCAGGGGCGTGCGCAGATCAATGTCTGCCTGGGCTCGCCATGCCTGCCTTGGCATTGCGCGTGGATGGCTCCCGCGTTGCGATGCAAGGTCTGGACTGTGCATGGCGGTGACAAACCAGGCCAATGGAGCGCCGGCGTTTTGCTGAGTGCGGCGGCGTAGATGCCAGCTATTGGACAAGGTTGCTCCTTTTGGAGCGGCCAGGGATGTTTGCCGTGGAGGTCTGGGCCGCGGTTCACCATTTTGTGTTTGTGGAAAGGAACAGTCAGGGCAAGGTTCCGAAGGTCTTTGTCCTGAACCGTGATACGATTGCCAAGGTGTGCCGGTTCTCGCTGCCGCCGGACTACATGCGCATGAAGCCGAAGCTGGGGCCGTTGCTGCCGGTGATTGACCGGATCCTGGCGGAGGATCGGATAGCGCCGGTGAAGCTGCGGCACACGTCCAAGCGAATATTCGAGCGCCTGCGCGTCGCGCGTGGCTATAGCGGTGGCTAGACGGTGGTGAAGGATCACGTTCGGCCGTACCGCGCGCGCGAACGCGGGACGTTCGTGCCGCTGGCGCACCCGCCAGGACATGCGCAGGCGGATTTTGGTGAAGCGGTGGGCGTGATCGGCTGGGTGCGGCAGAAAGTGCATTTCTTCTGCATGGACCTGCCGCAATTGTTCGAAACCTTCTCGCAGCGTTACGCGCGGGAATGATGATCGTCACCTCCAACCTGCCGTTGGAGGACTGGACGCAAGTCCTGAGGTCCGAGCGGCTCATAGGAGCGCTGCTCGGCCGGTTTCCTCACCACGTCAGCATCCTCGTCTTCACCGGCGACAGCTACCGCCTCAAGCAATCGGCCCACCGCCGTTGACAGGCTAGACTGAATGCGTCGTCACATTCCGTGCAATCGCGTGTCCTCCGGTCGGGTCATTCCATTCACCGCTGCCGGCCTTGAAGGATCCCGCCAGAACGCGCACGGTCGTTGTCCAGGCGAACCCGAAAGCCTCAGCGCGAAGCGGGATTGTCATGCCCGTTGGGTCGTTTGGCTTGGCTTCAGCTCCTGCTCACACCTCAACTTCGCCCTTCAATCGAGCGATCAGATACTCACCTCCGTAAAGTGCTTCTGCCAAACCGCAGATCACGCATTATGCGGCGAGCCTCAAATCCAGATGAATAGGTTGTCAGCTCGATACAGTCCTCATCCCCTCGCCGCATCTCATGGAACACATGCCCCGTGCAGGCCAGCCCCGTGCAGGCCAGCCCCGTGGCAATCGCCAGCGTTGCCAACGTCCCGGCGTGCAACATGCTGCGTTGGGCAACGGCATCGATGCTCGCTTCGCCATGCGGCCTTATGTCCACCGACCAGGTATGAGTCGTCGCAACCACGCCCAACGCGATCAGCATCCAGCCTGCGGGCAGCAAAGTGCTGCGCTCGCTGCGGCAGCGCTCCTGCTCGACATGGGTAACCCTGGCGCCAGCCCTCAGCGCGTGAACCTTCGCTGTGGGATGCGATCGCCATTTGCGGCAATCTCAAGAACCACATTGTGGAAGCCATCTTGCCCTCTGCCGACGGACATCACTTTGGCGATGGCGCCCCGCCCCTCGAAATTGAGCGCAAAGTACAGCGGGTGGCTCCTTGGCACATACCCAAGCCTGCGCCCCAGGAACGTCACAGCCACAATCGCCCTTTTGTCGCGCGGATTGTCAGGCTCGGAAAGCAATTTGACCGGCTCGCCCACACAAAGCGACCCTATCGCGCTCTGGTAATTCTGCCCGCCCACCAATTCCACCCGATACGTGCTGGGCAGCGCGACACTCGGCAGTTCCAGGAGGGAGTCTCGCGGGCCTGCCACCAGGTTCGAACGTGGCCCGCGCAAGCGCTCGCGCACCTGTGGTTCTTCACCCTCGACGGCCTTGCTGTTCAGCCCCGATAGCAGTGCCTGCCAAAAGCCCATCGCGCCCACTCAACCCACCTATCATGAATATATCATATTCAAATAAGTAACTGTCATTATGAGATAAAGTCTGTGCGCGATGTCACATTTTGCAAGCAGCAACCGACAAGTTTACAAGTCTACTGCCTCTGCCTGAACTCGCTGACAACGTGCTCCGAGCGAACCAAGATGGCACCAGCCAGCGCAGGGCATGGTCGTGTCCCACGGGGTGCCGACCCATTCGGACCAGAGTTCGCAGTTCGCCAGCATGCGGCTGGCCCGCATTTCACTGGCCCGCACGTCACTGGCCCGCACGTCACTGGGCAGCGCATCGATAGACTGCCGCTTTTCCGCGCAGTTCAGCAGCATCAACCGATGCCCATTTTGATCCAGCGCAATGTTTCTCGGCGGGAGATCCCTAACGCCATAATCGGAGCATGTTCTCCCAGGGACGTGAAGAAGATGGACCATCTTGAGCGAATGCAGATTGTGAGCGTGAGCCGCTTGCTCAACAATCTTCTCAACCCGACAGCAACACAGCAAAAATCAGGTCGGGCAGGCGCATGTTCGGCTTTGGCCGTCGCAAAGGCAGTCCGGGCAAACATCATCGAGATGGAGAAGGAACTCCCGTTCCTGCCTTCGTGCAATCCGGGTTGGCGCATCCTGCTCGAGATATACATCGCTGACGGCGATCAAAGGCCAATCAGCGTTTCCGATATCGGGCATACAGCTGATATCGCAGGAGCAACCACGCTCCGCTGGCTGAAGCTACTTGAGACACATAAGCTTGTGACCCGGCATCCTGATCTTTATGACAGACGGCGATGCTGGCTTCACCTGACGGCGCAAGCGCGCACGTCCGTCATGCGGATCATGAACGATATGTCTGTCCGTCTTGGACCTGCTGATGTTATGGCACACCTTGGATAAAGATAACCTGTCCCTATCGGAACTGCTCGAGCAACTCCTGTTTCTGCAGGAGACTCTCGATCTTGCAGGTTACCAACTGCCGGCCATCTATATCAGCCATGCTGTTGATGCCTTTCGCGCAAGTTGTCCGGAGCTCAGCTCTCCGGAAGGGGCGAGCCACTAGGGTTAAAACCCAATCAGCCTCTTGGAAATGCGTGCATAGATTGATTCAACGGATTTCCGATCTGGATGGAGGCCGTTGTCGATGTCGCGCTCGTTGTTCTGGTTGTCGGATGAAGCTTGGCTGGCGATCGAGCCGCACCTGCCGAAGAACCAGCCCGGAGCCCGGCGCGTCGATGATCGGCGGGTGATCTCTGGTATCCTGCATGTGCTGAAGTCTGGCTGCCGTTGGTGCGACTGCCCGGCAGATTACGGGCCTTCCACGACGATCTACAATCGCTTCAACCGCTGGTCGCGGAGGGGCTTCTGGACGAAGTTGCTCGATGCCCTGGCCGAAGCTGGCGCAGTGACAAAGAGCACCGCGATCGACAGCACCTACATCAAAGCCCAGCGCTCGGCGTTTGGCGGAAAAGGGGGCGTCAGACGCAGGCGATCGGCCGTTCTCGAGGCGGCTGGACAACCAAGGTCCATGCCCTGACTGACGTGCTGGGCCGACCATACGCGCTGATGCTGACCGCCGGCAATGTCAGCGACGTGAAGGCCGCACCGGCGCTGCTCGAACGTGCGGGCCGCATGCGTTACCTGCTTGGCGACAAAGGCTATGATGCCAACAGCTTGCGCAAGACCCTGCGCGAGAAGGGAACCAGCCCCGTCATTCCCGGCAGGCGCAACCGCAAGCGAGCCATCCGTTACGACCAGTAGCGCTACCGCGGGCGCCACCTCATCGAGAATGCCTTCTGCCGGATCAAGGATTTCCGCCGCGTCGCCACTCGTTACGACAAGCTCGCCGCCAATTTCCTGTCAGGCGTCGTGCTCGTCACTGCCATCGCCTTCTGGCTGTGATTGAGTCTCAGCCCTAAAACATCCTATGTTTCAAATACCCATCGCAAAATCCAAGCAAGTGCAAATGCTGACAATACAAAAAAGTAATATATCGTCGGCCCTTCGTCCACCACCATTCAGGATCTTCACTCACAAGGATTTGCTCCATCTACTGCAGTGGCCGCCGAATCCCGAATCTTTCCCAACCCCTCACTTACTATAGCCGCCCCGAGTGCTCCGCCCTTTGCGACTGGGATGGCCGTAGTCAAAGCAGTTGTTCCGGCATTCATTGCAAACTTCATCCCAATATTGCGGGATGAATATGCTTCGAAAGCTTGCCCAGCTAGCTGCATTCCACCACCAAGTACCGCAATGGGAAGAAACTCCGGACCAGCCATAATTGAAGCACTAAGTCCAGCATATGTAGTTGTCTCGCCTACATCCTGTAAAAGCTATCCTGTCTTGTACGCCAAGCTAAAGCAATAATCCGGCCGCCCCTTCTGTTCCTTTTGCGGCAAGTGAGAACACCGACGCGGCCAGCGGTAGCCCGGCGCGATTTTCCCTGACGCATCATGGGCTTGCGAGGCTCGGCGGCTGAAGCGGAGCCGGGGGATGGCGCTGAGACCCCCAGAGGCGGTTTTGCGGGCCGACGTGGCCAGCGGCTGAGACAAGGCGGTTTACCCCAGTGCTTGCGTCTATGTGTGGTTTGGGGCGGAGGCTGGCGCTGGGCCTTGCCTACATGCGCGGCGATGATCGGTGGAACAGCGCCTCAAGATCGCGCCCGGCGTGCAGCACACGGGCGATCCCGATGGGCCGCATCGCTGGATCATAGGCGATCAGATAGGACAGCACCGCCCAGAACCGTACATTTTCGTCGGTGAGGTCATCGCGTCGATGCCCGGCACCCGGTGTTGCCGCGAGGAAGTGGAGCGCCTTGGCGATCTGGGCCAGCACATGGCGCGCAACCTGCGCTCCGGCTTCATCGAGGTAGTAATCCCTGATCTGCTCAATATCCCGCTCAGCTTCGGGCGAGAGGATATAGCGACTGGTCACTCCGGCCCTCTCGTCTCGGTTGCCGCAAGATCGGCATCGAGCCGCGCCATGAAGGCTTCGCCATCACGACCGCGCCCTGCGCGCAGCGAGGCCATTCCCGCCGCGATCTTCTCGCGCATCGAGGCCTTGTATAATTCCTGCATCTGGTCGCGTTCGTCCATCAACCGCAGCGCCTCGCGCACGACCTCGCTGGCGGACGTGTAGCGCCCCGCACTCACCTTGTGGTGGATCAGCGATTCCAGTTCCGGTGTCAGGCTGACGTTCATGGCAAAGCTCCTGGTGCGGCCTGCCGTCATAATAGCTCAATAACAAGATTTAGCAAAGTTCGTTATTGGCGGGCACCGCTTCAGCCGCTGGCCGAGGGTGCGGATAGCATCCTCATGCGGCGCGGATCGGGCGATGGCGGCGCTGGTGTGAAGGATGGTTGGAAGTTCCTGTAAATCAGTACACCTAACACGGTGCCCGTAAGGCGTAAGGTGATGATATAGGACGATAATATGGCTTGGGTCGGTGGGGTCCAATTGTACCCCACGGCCATATTCGCGCCTCGCTTCGTGCTTATCATACCGATTTATCTCATTATTCCGTGTCATCCATCTGTACCCAGCCCCTCAGGCGTCGCCTTCCCACGCCTCCTCCTCATCCCCTCGGCGTCGAGGGCGGCGAGGAAGGCGACGCGGGTATCGCTGGCCTCGTGGCGGTCGCGGCGCGCGGCAACCGGCCGCCCCGGATGGGTGGCGCTGTGGATCTGCTTGAGCATGCGGATGGAGACCTGGGTGTAGATCTGCGTGGTGGAGAGCTCGGCATGGCCGAGCATGGCCTGGATGAACCGGATGTCGGCCCCGTTCTCCAGCATCTGGGTCGCCATGCTGTGCCGGAACAGGTGGCACGAGCCGCGCTTGCCCAGATCGGCGGCTGTGACGTAGCCGCGCACGAACTGGGTCATCCGCCCGGCTGCGAACGCCTCGCCAAGCGTGGTCAGGAACAGCGCGCCCTCATCACTGCCACAGGCGAAGTCAGGGCGCACCTCCTCGCGGTATCGCTGGACCCAGTGCAGCGCGCGTTCGCCGATCGGCACCATGCGGTCCTTCTTCCCCTTGCCCTGGCGCACCAGCAGCGTGCCGCGTTCCGCATCGATGTCGGTGAGGGAGAGGTGGATCAGCTCCATGCGGCGGATGCCGGTCGAGTAGAACACCTCCAGCATCGCCCGGTCGCGCAGTCCGATGGCCGTGGCGGTATCGGGCAGGGAGAGCACCTTTTCCACCTCGCGCGCAGACAGCACATGACGCGGCAGGCGCTTTTCCATGCGCGGCAGCTCCAGCTCGGACGCGGGATTGTAGAGGATGTGATTGTGGCGCGAGAGCCACTTGAACAGCGCCTTGATCGGCGTCGTGCGGACGTGCTGGCTGCGCACCGAGAGCGGCTCGCCATCGGCCTTGCGGTAGAGGAACAGATGACGCTGATACCGCTCCAGGATCGGCTTGGTGATCTCGCGGGGAGAGGTCAGCCCGCGCTCCGCGCACCAGGCGATGAACGGGCGCAGCGCCGCCTCGCGGTTCTCGATCGTGGCTTGCGAGTAAGCCTTCTCGCGCGCCCACTGGCTGAACCGCAACATGTGCGCCTCCAGGCTGTCGCCATCGCGCACATCGCCGATACTGGCCTTGCGTTTGGTCTGGCCCTTGCGCGGCATTTCAGGGGATCAGGCGGCGGCAGGATGAGGGTATGATGCACCCCCGCCATTGAGCCCCAAGAGGTGCGTTTCCGGGGCGTCAGGACGATCATCGCCGGAACGCAAGACGGGGCGCGGTTTTGCACCGGATTGCCCCTCGCGACCACCCGCCGACCGCGCACCGACTGCACCCCGACCGGGGACCGACCGCGCCCCATTTTGCCCCGACCGCTGCGCATCATAATCATGCGTTTGCGCGCCGGGCGCGGCTAGCCCCATGACGAACCGACCGCCGTTTTCACCCTCGCCATCGTAGAGCAGTTCATACTCGTTTCCCTGACCCGCCTTCATGCGGTGGGCGAGCACATATTCCATCTCGGCAAGGCGGCTGAGGTGGACCTTGAGCTGGGTGTCACCCCACCCGGTAACGCTACGCATCTGGCGCCGGGTGAACCGCAGATCGGCACGCCGCAGGGCGAGCCTTTCACACTCGTCGGTGACCCAGCGATGGATACGGCTGAGCAGGTTTCTGGTCTGCGGCGGCAGCTCGTCGAGCGTGCGGCCGAGCACCTCATGGGCGAGGCCATTGGCAAGCGTAATGTCGGACTCGGTGACCTCGATATAGCGCAGCTGCCGCCCGCGATGTTCGATGGTCCGCACCTGCCGCTGATGCTGGTGCAGCAGGGCAATGGCGCGGATCAGGGTCAGGTATTTCATATGGTCGCGCCGGGTGCGGGTCTTGTCGTCGAGGAACGTCAGACGTTGCGCGAACGGGTTCACCACGGCGACCGGTTCGAGCAGTTCCTGGGCATGGCGATGCAGCGCCATGACGGCGGCGCGATCGGTTTCGGCGAGCAGGCCTTCGAGCGTCTGGCGACTGCGCTGGAGCGCATGGATCGCGCGGGTCTGTTCGCGGCTTTCATCGACGGTAAGCACCAAGCAGCGGTTCATCAGTTCCTCGTCGATGTCGATTGCCGTGGTGGTGAGGAACCGCATTACCGGACTGTTGAGTAGCGCTGAGAATTGACCCGGGGTTATCACTGAGAATTGGCTCTGACTCACTTTTGCTGGTGGTATGATAGAGTTTGGTCCCTCAATCGAAGGGATCAGCCATGCATGGTCGATTTCAGCGCGCGGACCTTGCACCGGAGGGTTTTGCGGTCGTATCGGTTCATACCGTTGGAGAGCATCTCCAGATATTGCTGCGCGCGCGATGCGCGATGACGTTTTGCCCGGACTGTGCGCGACCCTGTCAGCGCGTACAAAGCCGGTATTTGCGTCGTCCCTCGGACCTTCCCATCGGCGGCAAGCGCGTCTCGCTTGTGATCGAGGCGCGCCGGTTCTGGTGCGAAAGCGTCGTGTGCTCGCGACGCATTTTCTGCGAACCGTTCGATCGAGATGTTTTGGCGCGTTACGCTCGGCGAACTGCACGACTTGAGACAATCGTTCATCAACTTGGGCTGGCGCTGGGTGGAAGGCCAGGAGCAGCCTTTTCCAGGCGGCTAATGATGCCTGTGAGCAAGGATACGTTGTTGCGGGTCGTACGCAGGCGTGTCTCCAAGCAGTCCGGCGAGCTCACTGTGATCGGAATTGACGACTTAGCCTTCCGATGAGGCCAGACTTACGGAACGATTGTCTGCGATCTGGAACGGCGCAAGCCGGTCACCCTGCTACCGGATCGCGCCCTTGAGACCTCACGCACCTGGCTTGCAGCACACCCATCGATTGCAGTCGTCGCACGCGACTGCGGCGGTGGGTACGGCGAGGCTATTGCCAGAGGGCTGCCAAATGCTGAGCAAATCGCAGATAGGTGGCATCTGATAGAGAATTCGAGCCGAGCATTCCTCGATGCGGTCGGCAAATCCATGCGCCAGATCCGGCATGCTCTCGGATGCAATGTCATCGATCCCAAGCTTCTGACTTGCGCCGAGAAACTTCAATATGAAGGCTATCTACGCCGGCAAGAAACTAACGACGCCATTCAGCGCCTGGCGAAGGCCGGGACGTCCATCCGCCAGATCGTCCGGCAAACCGGGCATAGCCGAAAGTTGGTTCGAGATGTGCTGCGCGGCCAGCGCCTCGACGTGTTCCGCACCCGGCCGAGCTTTCTCGACCCTTGGCTGCCTTGGTTGAACGATAGATGGGATGCTGGTGCTCGCAATGCACTGGCACTCTGGCGGGAAATGCGCAGCGAAGGCTTCACGGGACAAAGCGGTGTCGTATCTCAATGGGCCCAGCGGCGGCGCCTGGCCGAGAAGTCTAACCAAAGCGGGCTCGCCCGCACGCCATCGGCACGAGTGCTAGCCCGCCTGATGACATCGGCTTGAGACGGGCTTGCAAGGTCGGAGGCAATTCTTGTCGCCGTAATCGAAGACCACGTGCCCGATCTGGTCGCAGCTCGCCAGGTGATCGGAGAATTCCAATCCATGATCCGCTCCAAATCAGTGGCGCAGCTTGGACAGTGGCTGGATACTGCGAAAGGAAGCCTCGTAAGTTCCTTCGCAAATGGTGTGGAGCGCGACTTCTCAGCTGTCCGCAATGCCATCGTATCACCGTGGTCCAACGGCCAGACCGAGGGGCAGATCACGCGACTGAAGCTCATCAAACGGCAGATGTATGGCCGTGCCAAGCTCGATCTGCTGCAAGCCCGACTAATCGGTGCCAACTGATGACACCCACCAGCAAAAGTGAGTCAGAGCCAATTCTCAGCGCTACTCAACAAACCAAGGTCCATGCCCTGACTGACGTGCTGGGCCGACCATACGCGCTGATGCTGACCGCCGGCAATGTCAGCGACGTGAAGGTCGCACCGGCGCTGCTCGAACGTGCGGGCCACATGCGTTACCTGCTTGGCGACAAAGGCTATGATGCCAACAGCTTGCGCAAGACCCTGCGCGAGAAGGGAACCAGCCCCGTCATTCCCGGCAGGCGCAACCGCAAGCGAGCCATCCGTTACGACCAGCAGCGCTACCGCGGGCGCCACCTCATCGAGAATGCCTTCTGCCGGATCAAGGATTTCCGCCGCGTCGCCACTCGTTACGACAAGCTCGCCGCCAATTTCCTGTCAGGCGTCGCGCTCGTCACTGCCATCGCCTTCTGGCTGTGATTGAGTCTCAGCCCTAAAACATCGAGCTCGACATCTGAAGCGGTTGGAGTGAGGCGGGGCAGACGTTTTCCCGTCCCGCCTGAGCGAGCCTTCGAGAATGCAGGAAGGCGTAGGCCATCGTCGTCATCAGGGCATGGCAGTGGAGACCAACCGATCGCTTGTGGGTGCGCTACCTGCAATCGACACGCCCTGGCGTCAGAGGGGGCAGTCAAACGCCCCTTCCTGCGTTCAAGCCAACTGACCTGCAGCCACTTTGCTCCATCGAGCATGACGCGGACGGCCATAGATTTGCCGTCCGGCGCATGATGCCCCGTGGTCTGCCGCGGCCTGCGGCTGGGAAGATTGGTTGCACGTCTGCCAGATAGACCTTCTGGCGCCAGGGGAGGTCGTCCACCACATCACGTCAGCCCCGTGTTCCGATCTGTCCCCACCATCACCGTAAAGGACGCGCACGCAAGGCTTGTGTTTCCCACCCTTGCGATAGGGCGACGCTCTAGAAGCCCTGGGAAACAGGAATTATATCGAGCTCTTGATTAGGGAATGCTGACTTCCGCGAGTGCCGCGTTCGATCCCGTTGCTCCGATTGGCCGGTTCCAGCTCTCGCCGCGGCGCGACCGAGCCCGGTGACATCCTTCTTATCCGTGGTGAACGTTGAACATGTCAGCCTTGAACGTCTGAATTTGTACCAAACTACCTGTCATTGGCGATATGGCGCCCGAGCAATCGCTCGATCCGAACGAGCTGTTCTTCCTGCAGGGCGCGTATCTCCACGTAGATCTCCCGCATTTCCGGGTTGTCCAGGGCAAACAGAATATCGGCCAAACCCGTGTCCAGATCGGCCGTCAACGAAAATGCCGTTCGCAAAATCTCTGCAAGTTCGTACAGGCGAGCATCGCTTGTACTCTGGGCGCCGCGCGGTGACATATTTTCTCCATAATGGATCGATCCCTTTATTTCAATGCCTTCGCTGTCGGGCGCCGATGCTGCATGACCGTGTGCCTCGGCGTTGAGGCTCTCTCCCGCGACACTGTGTTGATTCCCTGGCCTGAGGCGCTGATGCACTCTGTGTCTCGGCAGGATAGTGCCCATGACCGCTCGCACTGCGTGTTTTCCAGGGTGGGGATGGGCGGCTTGGCGCATAGCGCAGGTGGCGGGCATTCCCGCCTGTACAATGACCACGAACTTTCGCCGTCCCGCTCTCCCTGGCGGCAGGGTGCCTTTGGCTGGGGCCTGCTGCCGGACGGTCGCCGAATTCCCATCGGCGGGCGTGGCGATGCAGCGTGGGGTTCTGTGAACCAGCCGCAATGCCCCAAATGCCTTCGCCAGCCGCCACGCCTGCCCAGCTCACAAATCAACGTGATCATGCTGAGACCCTGTGCCCATTCGCTTCTGGGCGGGCTACAGCCAGAAACCGAAGCTGGTCAGCAGAAAAAGGGTGCGCAAGAGCACTTGCCCGGCGCCCGATGATGCGAAATACAGGGTAGGAATCGCCGATAGTGGTGGGAAAGTCTATTCACCACATTCGGGTTGGCAGCGCCGGCGCCGTTTCGATCCCTTCGAGGCCAACCGGCGCTGTCGATTTCGTTGTTAAGAAAGTTGCGCCAGCATCCCATGAGCTTTGCATACGGTTTGGGCAGGAGGGACTTGTGCAGCGTAACACTCGTTGCCTGCAGAAACTTGCTTCGTCGCCCGTTGAAGCCGGGCGGCGATCCGAACGACAACGATGAGGAGATCCGATGATCTCTTCATGGCTCATGTGCCAATGTTGTGCTTTTTGTTTTTTGAAGACTTTGTTCAGCACCTTTGAAAGCATTACCTTGTTGAAGAGCTTGAACCGAAAGTTGTTGAGCGCTGCCAGCATGCTGTGATTAGCTTCACTGGCCATCGGCTCACGCTTCTTTGCGACGAGATGGCGTGCCTGGTGACATGGACTGGTATTGCCCGGCGCGAGCATGGCCGGGAGGGGTTGCGATATCCATCGGATATGACCGATGTTGCGGGGGCGCTGGCAGAGCCATTCGTGCCTCGGGCAACGCGTGGGTGTGCGTGGCGACCTTTGCCCACATGCTTTCCTCCGGTGTCGACGGTGCAGCGCTGCTTCTAAGCCTGGCGCGATGCTGATTTGTTCGAGACCATCAAGCCATCCGTCAAAGCCCAGGGCTTCGAGGTGCTACCTCGCCGATGGGGTGTCGCGCGAACCTGCGCATGGCTGGGCTGCTGCCGACGGCTCGCCAAAGATTGGAAAAAGTCCATCGCCAGGTCCACGGCCTGGGCGCTCATCGCTTCAGTCCGCTTGCGCATGCGCAAGACCGCAAGATATTGCCGGAATTGAAAAACCTCCAAATCAAGGCCGTGGCGCCGTTGCCGTACCCCAGCCCCTCAACCAGCCAGCTCCGGAAATACCCTAAGGCCACCGTCTGCTGCAAAATCTCGAGCGGGTCGCCGTCTTTGCTCAAGGCCTCAAGATGATCGCTGAAACTGAACAGAGACTTCGTCTCCACCATGGCTTTCCATGAACGCCACCAATCAATGAATCACCCTAGTCCCCGAAGCACCAGCGGTTTTCGCGAGTCTCCAGCGTGACTTCTGACCTGGTTTTGCACGAACTGCCGCAGCAAGGTAGACAATGAATTGTGCGGCGAGCTCTGCCGATAAAAATCGGCGCTAAAAGCAATTTGATCGATTTAATTTTGTTAAATTCAAAAAATTATTGCCCATTTAAATAATAGCAATGATGATAGATTTACATAAAGCTGATATTTATCATAATAATCCATCTTTAACATATGTTATATTTTACATATTCTTGCAAACGTTTGAGTTGTAATTTTTACAGTGTTCAACTATTTCATTGAAAATTCCATTTTGATGTAAATTATAGTAATTTAGTAAATTTTAACCACCTTTCTAAGGGATTAGTCCATACTTCTTTCTGAGCCATTTACTACATTCATACATGCAAATGCTGGTTGGTCTAAGAGCCTTTGCGGAGCACCTGCTGAAAGCTTCAGCGACACCCTTTTCATAAACTGATGCCACTCCAACCAGTGGAAATTGTTTATGAAAAACCGTCGGTTCCATGGCTCGCTCGGACGCGCCAAGATTGCAGCAACTGCCGCTCTTGTCGGTGTCATTCTGCCGACCAGTGCCATGGCACAGGACAACTTTGCATCCCGCGATGTTGCGCAGTTCGAAGCAGATGCAACAGTGCCCTACCAGGATATTGTCGTCGTGGCGACGCCATCTGCGCGAATTCAGCATAGCGCCAGACCAATCGTGACGCTGCTTGCCCCTGAAATCCGGCCCGAGACGCCCGAGGAACGGCTCGACCGGGTATCCTACTATCTTCGCGCAGCCAGTGCTGGTCGCTGCACGAACCCTGAGATGCTTACCGGATTCGCGCTTCACGAAACGGGCGCCTATGATGCTGCACAAAGGGCGCTGGTCGAGCGCACATACCGGTTCGGCCGTGACATTGGCGTCCGCCATATCGTCACACAGAGCGCCGCAGCGCGCTCAGGCTTTCTGGCCGGGGACGTGATCACCCATATCAACGGCCGTGACCTTGCCAGCTTTGAGACGCACTTGATCGGCCGCAGCGCAAGTTACAATCGCACCGCTCGGTTTGAATCGTTCCTGAACGACACCCTGATCAGCGGTCCTGCACAAGTAACCATCCGGCGCGGGCGCACCACCGCCACGCTCACATTGCCTGGCCAGCCCGGCTGCGGCGGCAAGCCTGTGCTCTATGCCAAGGGGGGCCTCAACGCCTGGTCCGATGGGAAATATGTTGCCGTCACCAATACCATGATGAAATTTGCTCGGGACGACAGTGAGCTGGCTTTTGTGGTATCTCACGAGATGGCCCACAATATTCTCGATCACGCGCTGAAGCTTCGCGGCAAGTCAATGCTCTTGGCCTCCCTGGGGATTGGCAGCAGCAAGATCAAGAATACCGAAATAGAAGCCGACCAGATTGGCGCTGAGATTCTTGTTACGGCTGGTTTTTCGGTGGAAGGAGCGCTCACGTTGCTGCAGCGGGTTGGACCAAAAATTCCGCTCAACCTTGCGACGACCCATCCAGGAATCAAGCGCCGGCTGGGCATCGTGACCGAGGCCGCGGCACGCGTGGAGGAAACCGCGCTTGCTGTCCGCGCAGAACGCGAACAGCCGGCGCTAGCTGCAGGGCTCAGGGATCTCGCTTACATGGCGCGATCTGTGGTTATCCGCGGCGCATTGGCTGTGCCGCCTCTTCCTGCTCTGGCTGAAATGCCGGAGAGCCAGCTTGCAGAAGTGGGCAAATCCACTCGAACTGAGGTCCTTGCACTGCCCGAAGCCACTGATGGCGGTGGAAATACGCTGGCAAATGTCAGCTTCACATCGGGACAAGAGCAAGCGCTCGCACAAACTTTTGGAACGGCCCTCATGGCAAGACCATAGCGAGTTTCGACCAACAAAAAACCCGCTGCACCGAGAAGGGCAGCGGGTCTTTGTTATCTCCATATGGAGAAAATTCAGGGGCTGTTAGGCTCGTCGTCCAGAGCGCCGGCACCAGCAGCACCACCAAGACCGGCAGCAAGAAGAGCACCAGCGGCCGGGAGCAGCGCATTGGAGCGCTTTACCTTGGGCTGAGCTGGGGCTGGAGCATTACCCTGCGGTTGCTCGGTACCCTGGCCCGCGCTGTCCTGAGGCGCCTTCTTTCCGGCTGCGTTCACCGAAGTGGACGAAAGCAGCACGGCCATGGCGCCGATAAGAGCTATTTTTCCGCGCATTGTTTACCTCATGACATTTGAGTCGTGATAATACGTAGTGTGTTGCACTGCAGCAGTCAACCAAATTAGAAACTTATGGCTGACCTTGGCCTTGTGCGATTCTGCATTGCGACCTTGATCGGCATCTAGCAGACTTTTGCCGCTCCGCCAATCAATGCATTTTCGAAGTGCTTAAGACCTTGATTTGGAGGTTTTCAATTTCGGCAATGTCTTGCGGTCTTGCGGTCTTGCACATGCGGATTGAAGCGATGAGCGCTCAGGCCGTCGACCTGGCGATGGACTTTTTCCAATCTTTGGCGAGCCGTCGGCAGCAGCCCAGCCATGCGCAGGTTCGCGCGACACCCCATCGGCGAGGTAGCACCTCGAAGCCCTGGGCTTTGACGGAAGGCTTGATGGCGTCGAACAAATCAGCATCGCACCAGGCTTAGAAACAGCGCTGCACCGTCGACACCAGAGGAAAGCATGTGGGCAAAGGTCGCCACGCACACCCACGGGTTGCCCGAGGCACGAATGGCTCTGCCAGCGCCCACGCAACATCGGTCATATCCGATGGATATCGCAACCCCTCCCGGCCATGCTCGCGCCGGGCAATACCAGTCCATGTCACCAGGCACGCCATCTCGTCGCAAAGAAGCGCGAGCCGAAGGCCAGTGAAGCTAATCACAGCATGCTGGCAGCGCTCAACAACTTTCGGTTCAAGCTCACTGCCCGGCTAGCATCGATGCCTTCGGGCAGCCCGCGCAGAACTTGCCGTCACGAAAGTCTGAGCCGAAACGCCGTTACGACTGAAGCCCGCTTCTTCGGCGCCGCACCCGTCGGTGCACCAAGGGTAATGTCGATCGTGTCGGAAATTGTCATGCAGATGGCATAGCCATCTGCGGTGAAGACCGCAGGATTTCCGACCATGAAGCGGACACGCGTTGCTCCACTGACGGCTCCGTTCCCCGCCCACTATCTCCACTGTCGTCCCTCGTTCTGGATCGGGGCTTTCATGACGACGTCCGGATAGACGTCTCTTGTACGCTCGCATCACGTCGGGCCATGCGGCAAACCGGTCGGTTCCTATTATCCGACCGTGATGCAGTGCCGCCGGTGGATTGATTTTGGCATCTGCATCCTCGTGGCGGTTGGGATTGTTTGCATAGGGAAAACGCAAAACCCCATGTAAAAAAAGGTTATACCGGTTTCCAAAGATTCTGATACGCGAACCCAGCCTAACCTCAAACGGTTCCCACTGGCAGGATCGGACCATTGGCGCGCCGGCCACCGGTCATGGCAGTACACCCGTCCAATATGTTGGGCACTCAGCGTTTTTGCTGATCGCTCGTCTTGTCTCTTTTTCTGGCCAAGGGCATATTGGCCCCACGCACGGCGTCTGTTTCGGAAAGGCAAGCCATTTGGACGCGGAATGGAAGATCAGCGTCGAATCGCCCACTGCCTCGCACTGGTTCTGGCTTAGGGAGCAGTTTCGCAAGCAGGCCTTGCTGGTCTGGATTATTTCAGCAGGCCTGGTCGGCATTGCCATCGCGATACGCTACCTGATGGGCGCGCGCTATCCTGCCCCTTTCATACCCTTCTACCCGGCGATCCTCATCAGCACGCTGATTGGTGGACGCTGGATCGGCTATTGTGCACTTGGCGCCTCGCTGGCCAGTTCCGGATATCTCTTTCTCGATCTTGATGGCGCAGGGGCGCCGGCCAATGTTCCGGTTGCGCTCCTGCTTTTTCTGGTGGTTGCGCTGACCGTGATCGAAATTCTAGTGCGGCTTACCGACCTTGCAGATCGGTTGCGGGCGCGCGAGTTGCTTCTGATCGGCCATGCTCGTCAGCTTGCGCAGCGGGAGATCGAAACTGCGGCCAAACTTGCAGAACTGGAGGCAATATATCAACAAGCCCCGATCGGCCTCGCCATGCTTGATCGGCAGTTTCGTTTCGTCCGCATAAATCCCGCATTGGCCAACATCAATGGCTATAGCGTCGAACATCATCTTGGGCGTAGTGCCTGGGATGTGGTCCCTGATCTTCAGGCAAAGGCAGAGCATATCTTGCGTGATGTGCTACTCAGCGGAAAGCCGGCCCACCATGTCGAACTGAGCGGCGAAACCGCTGCGATGCCCGGGGACGTGCGGCATTGGCGAGAACTGTTCTATCCTGTGATCAGCGACCAAGGGGCAACAGTCGGCCTGGGGATAATGTGCGAGGATATCACGGAGGCCAAGCACGCAAGGGAGCGTGAAACGCTCCTGTCACACGAGGTTGACCATCGTGCGAAAAACCTGCTGGCAGTGATCCAGTCGGTTGTGCAGCTGACACGTTTTAGTGGTGACCCGGTGGCGTTCAAGGCGTCTATTACCGGAAGGATACAGGCTCTTGGCCGGGTTCATGCGCTTTTGTCGGACAAGCGCTGGGATGGCGTCATGCTCGGCGAGATTCTGAATCAGGAAATTGCCCCGTTTGCAGGAAGCGTGGAACTGGACATGGTCGATCAGGCCATTCCCCTGTCCCCGGTCGCGGCTCAGGCGATCAGCATGATCTTTCACGAGCTTCTGACAAATTCCACCAAGTATGGCGCTCTGTCGATACAGAGCCGAATTGTCGTGAGATGTACCGTGGTAACAGCTCCACAAGCCATGGTCGTCCTCGACTGGAAAGAGCACGGCTCTAAGGCCCATGCCCAATCAGATCGCAAGGGTTTTGGCAGCAAGTTGCTGCAGTCTGCTGTTATCAGGACGTTGGGAGGCGAGTTGGACTACGATCTTTCAAACGATGGCTTGCATTGCAGAATTTGCTTTCCGCCCGATCACAATATCAAAGCTGCATAATCAGCGCGTGCCGGCAGTCCCGATAGGCATGTGCGTGGTCGGACAGGAACGAGCTGGCGATGCAAGGCCCAAGCTTGGCTTCTGCCGCCTCACCTGGCGATTGCATCGTGCAGCCACTTGACCAGACGGCCGGATGCAAGATCACGCAAACCCCCGACAAAATGGCTCATGCTGTCGCCTTTCGGCAATAGCGTAGAGGCCATAGTGCCCTGTGATGATGCAACATCGTGCCCGTCACTCACGTCGTGCCAATCCACCGCGCAGTGACGTACACGACCGTCGAACGCTGTTGCGGTGAGCATATATCTCGGCGCCGTGCCGCTGCCGCGCGCCAAGCGCTCGATGACCATCTCCCATCCGTGATTGTCGATCCGGTCCTGAACGCCAAGCAAGGTTTCGATCAACGTCCGTTCCGATGGCCACATGACTGGCATCAACTGCGCAGAGCTTGCAACTGCTTGGGCGAGGCTGCGCCGGAAGACAATCTTGCCGGTCGGATCGAGCTCACACACGACCAGCACAAGATAGGGCCCGCCCGCACTCTTGTCGCCATCGATCCCGCAAGGAACCGACATGGGGCCAGCGTTCATCCAGAACAGTGATCGCGCGCTGGCGTCGGTGCACCAGAGCAACGCATATCCGCAAGGATGCGAAGGCTCGAAGCGGGAGGTCAGTGCCTTCAATTGCGCGACCATGGTTCCGTCGCGGACGTGGCGAGGACTTGTCCAAAGAGTTTCGCGCAATGCAAGGCCTGGCCGAATGCGAAAGGCAGATGCGGCCGCGGTGATCTTCGTCAGCGATTCAACCAGGCCATGATGAGCGCGATCTGCCAGTGAGATGCGGTTGCATCCTCCAGCCTCTAGCAGGCAATCCATGGCCTCAACCAGCTCCTGATACGTCGTGTCCCAAGGACCGGCGGCGCCGTGCGATCCGGGAAATATCCTGGTCGGACCATCTACCGGCAGGTTTGTACCGGTCTCATCGCTCCTAGGCCATGAACCCATTAGTCTTCGTTCTCGGCATCTGCTCGCGAACTGCTGACTTCGATGTGGGTGGCTCCGGCATCATCAAGCAATTGCAGGATATTCCAGAAGGCGTCTGGCTTGGCGGTGCCGAAGTCGATGCTAATGCAGTGGGGCTGGATCAACAGGGAATGGATGATCTCGGAAAGCTCGGCGTGGGGGTCCTTACGGGCATCCTCCGGATCGAACCAAAGATGAAACCATTTGGACAATTGATCGGACGGCAATTCGTCAAGATCATGACGAACAAGCACGTCGTCCCACCGCAGATGCTTGATCGCCAAGGAAGCATGGCCGAGCGAGCCAGTGATCGGTTCGAACGTGAGAATATTCTCTGGCTGAAGCTCCACAATTTCGACAGCACCATCGTTTATTATAAAATCAACGCAATACAATCGATCGAACAGTTCGCTCTGTTCGTTCAACTGAAATTTCACCTCCGGGGCACCTTGAGTGCAGCGCGCCTGCTGCTGCTCGGCAAATGCCCGAAATTGATCGACGTAATGGTCGCGAATGCGGGCAATGATAGCCGTAGGGTCCATGTGTTCAAGCTGCCATCTGGACGGGCTCGTGGCAACTTTGGGCTTTACCGCCGGGTGGAACGCTGATTCAGGCTCCGCAGGAGCCGTTACTGCCAAACAAGCCCAGAGGCGTGCCTCGCGTCGATGATCGGCGCGTGCTGAACGGCATATTCTGGCTGCTACGATCTGGTGCCCCGTGGCAGGACCTGCCAGAACGCTACGGACCGCGCACCACCTGCTACAACCGCTTTGTGCGATGGCGGAAAGCGGGCGTGTGGGATAGGATGATGGACGCAATCGCTGCCGCGCACGACGGTGACATACAGATGATCGACAGCACTTCCATCCGGGCCCACCAACAGGCCGCGACGGCAAAAAGGGGGATCGAGATCATTGTCTCGGTCGTTCCCGAGGCGGGCTCACGACCAAAATCCATGCGGTCGTCGACGGGAGAGGCCTTCCGATCCGGTTGAGCCTGACTGCTGGACAAAGCCACGACGGCCAAGTTGCCGACGACCTGCTCAATCATGTCGGTGCCGGAACAATAGTGCTGGCTGGCAAGGCATACGATGCCGACCGCACCCGGGTGTCTATGCGCGAGAAGGGCGCGTCCGCCAATATCCCGCCCAAGTCCAACCGTCGGTCGAAACCCTACTTCAGCACCTGGCTCTACCGCGAGAGGAACTTGATCGAGCGCTTCTGCGCCAAGCTGAAGCACTTCCGCCGTGTCGCCACTCGCTACGAAAAGCTGGCCGAGAACGTCCTCGCGATGGTCCAGCTCGCCTCAATGCGGCTGTGGCTCCGCGTTTATGAGTCTACGGCCTGGTGGTGTCCGCGCTCGCGCTTTGCCGCGTGAAGCCGTTCTGCGAGCGGAACGCAGGCCCGCCTGAACCTTTTTCGGCACCTTTGCCTGTTCCGGCGACTCCGGATGATGTCATCGCGCTTGTCCCATGGCGAATGAAAGCTGCCTGGACGAACGTGAGGGCTGCGCCGCGGGCTGTCCTGACCAATCTGCGATATCCCGATCTGCTGCGTCCAGACTTGAAGCAATTCAATCTGCCGTGAGCCGATCTGCCTGGCAATTGGGCTGTCAGTAACGGTCCGCGTCGAGCTTGATGCGAATCGCTTCGGCCGATGATTTTGCGCCCAGTTTGCCCATCATCTTCATCCGGTGGATCTCTACTGTCCGTGGACTTATGTCGAGCAGGCGCGCCATCTCCTTGTTGGAGTGCCCCTCCGCCAGAGAGTTCAGCACCTCGCTTTCTCGCTGGCTGAGCCGTGCGATAATGCGCAATGCGGCTGCCCGACGTTCCTGCTGGCTGCGCAAACGATTTGCTTCGAGCAGGACACCACGAATTTTGGTGCGCAACACCTCGGCAAGGTTTTGGCCCGAAATATAGTCAAGCACACCCGCCTTCACGCCACTGACTACGACGTCACATTCAAATGTATCGCTCCAAGCCACAGCCGGCAGCCAGAACCCCGCATTGCACATCAGTGCGACCAGGCGTTGTGCGCAGCCAGAATTGTCCTCCCGCACCAGGGCAAGGCCTCTGGCAGGGGCGTGTTCGATGAACTCTTCTGCACTGCTGTAGACTTCTGCATGATGCCCCAATGCGAAGATCATTCTGGCAGCCATGGCCCGATCGCCTGCGCTTTCGGAAACGATGTGGACGGTGGTGCGCAGATCACCCGAACTGTCTTGATCGTAGCTTGCACGCACTGCGCCGATCACGTCGTCCAAAGCGCGCGAGGCCAAGGGTCTCGCCGATGCCACGTCCAGAACTGCATGCACTGTCATATAGGTAACCCCTGTTTCTCGACCTTAGTGGATCGACTAGGGAAATTTCGCAGATCATGGTTAACGGCATGGAGGGAGGTTAAATGCGGGAAGCCCCTAAGTATTATATCATAAGGCCTTCCTGAAGCAGGGTCCTCGGCTCGATCCGTCACACCCGGTCCTGCCGCAAGTGCCTGGCTCAGCGCTCCTTGGCCGCATGATCGCGCTTTTGCGCCTGTGCCGTGGCCCGGTGCCAGCTCGGGCAAGCACAAGAAATCCGGGACAGGGCCCCGCGAGCCCTGCAATCGCATTTACAGTGGCGTAACCTCCTGGCCGCATCATCTCTTGTTCTACCAAACCGCACGAGGTCTAACCTAGTACCGATGCCGATACGATGTGCAGGCCCGCGCGCCTCGATTTGCGAAAATCATCCGGTCGATGCCGCTGGCATGACGACACGGCAGGTGATGGGTCGCTTGCTGGCACGCAATCGCACCAGCAATGCGCTGGCTATAATGCTGAGGATGGATCGGCACGTTGTCGAGCGACACTTGGCACATGCGGTCTCCAGCATCGACCTGACCTGGGATATTCGTGAGCAAGGCTTGCCAGGCCATCCCTGCCTGGAAGGGGCAGCACAGCAACCATCGTTTCACACACCACTGGCCCCTGACCGACCGACCGTGCCTGCGAAACACAGCGACAGACATACCGATCCCGGCATGCCCCAGCTCCCTGGGGCTGTTGTCGGTGCCATGCGTTGCCATCCCTGGTCCGTGACGCGGCACCATCTGTTGCAGGCCGTGCCGACCGGCACATGGAGCGGCGCTATTGCAAGCGCCGCGATCATCGTCCTGAGTGCTCTTTTGGCGGTCCAGCTGGATGCATGGCCTCGCCTCCAGCGCTGCACAGGTGACGGACACGCATCTGTTGTCGGATGATGGATCTGGCATGTGGCAAAGCGGCTGCAACAAACGGTACAGGCCAGGACAGGTGCCGAGACCTCTCACCCTGCCCCGCGTATATATTGCCCTGGCGCAGTCTGGCCTTGGCCATTTGCGCCCTGGTCTGCAGTCTATCGCTGAAAGTATTTTTGCAATGCTGCCCGGGCAGTTACCGTCAGGCCGATCCACTGACGCCTTTTGTCGAATTCATCCTTGCGCCGACGTACCAAGCCCACCTTTTCGAGCATGTTAAGCCAACGCAGGGCCGTTGACTGGGGAATATTGGCATCCAGTCCGACCACCGATGCGTTTATCTTCTGGCCCCCTAGGTCTGCTTCGAACAACTCCAGCAGGATATCCCAGGCCGGATCACTGAAAATGTCATGGTCTATGCCGAGCAATTGTGCACGACGCTTGCGATTGGCCTGTTCTGCCCGGACCAGATCGAGCAGGAGCGGAGATCGTGCCTCCGACTCGTGACGAATCGCGGCGAAATCCCCTGGTGGCATGGTGTCGGAAAGACGGCGCAACAGCACGGTAAGGTCTGCCAGTTGGGTCTGGTCAAATGCCTGCATTGGATAACCCCATCCTCCAACATGGACAGAACGATCCGCCCATCCCCGCGCAAGATTTGACGATCCGCAAACGATGGTCAAGAAATATAGTTAAATTTCTCTCATTCTGGAAGGACTTGCGGTTCTGGGGCAAACCGGGTGCAGCTTCCCGCATTTCGCCCCCTTTCTCACCCATGTCCTTAAAAAAGACATTTGCGGATCAAACCAGGATCAATCGGACTATTCAATTTCATTATCACGACCATCGTTGTAGATGGCCCAAAGCGCGCGCGGTCGCAGACAGAGATCGGGATGGACAAAAACAGCAATTTGTTACCGGAGGTCATCGTGAAATTGACCGAGGTTCTCGAGATCATCGACCGTCATGATGTTCCCCTGGCTGGCATCCATGTGGCCAACGCCATCGCCATCTTGAACGCGAGCCTGGCTCATCAGTCTGCACCAAAGATGCGCAAGGGCGGTGCGATTCACTGACAATGCCCTTTGCTGAAAGTCGGGGCCCGGCTGACAAGCATCGCTAGAGGCTTGACGCCCAGGCCGGAATGCCGGCCTGGGCCGGTCACGAAGCCAAGCTTATCCGAGCATGCGGCAATATTGGCAAAAAAATCGGGCAGAATCTCACCAGCTCAGTCATTCGCAGGTTCTGGAGAGAAATATCGCAATATCGTCACCAGCCCGTGAGCGGATAGACAGGCCGTGCGATCACTGTGGCTGTTACAGGACAAGACCACAAGTCGGTCAGCCTCCAGCACCTGATAGTATCGCAGGACAATATCGGGACACAGTGACAGACTACCAGCAACAGACAGCGTATCTGCTTTGGTGCCTGCGCAATTGGTGACAAGCAGCGTCAGCAATATGCGCCAGCCATCGTTGGCAAGATTGAAGCTTCCAGACGTTGCTAAAAGCCGGGCCAGCGCGTTGAGCTCCTTGCGCGCACATTCCCGAAGGTGTTTGCTGGCACGAAGGTGTTTGCTGGCATGAGCGTGCCTGCTGGTTCGAGAGGCGGTGTGTCCAACCGCCAAGTCCGCAATGCCCGCTTTGCCCCGATCGACCAGGCCGTCCCAAAAACTTATCACTATGCGCCCCTGAAGCGCCGCTCGTCGCGCAGCGTTCTCAAAGCATTTTCTAGCCCTGCTCACATCAAGGTCAACCTTGCTGTGCTCTCTTGGTCAGGCTCATGGGCCCGGCTTTGCAGTTGCCCCTATGCAGAACCTGCGACAAAATTGGAAACGTACCTGTCCCTTGAGCGGCTCGTCACCAAGCCCGGCATGACCTTGAAATGGCGAGAGAGCCATTGTGACCCGCAGTGCGAGTCTGACTTTTGGCGGAACGTCCGCCGCGATCTTGCCGCATTGTGGCTGTTCACCTTGGCGATGACTGCGAACGGGTTCAGCCTTTTTGCCCTGGCGTGGTCACCCATCGATTATGCGCTGGCAGGCCCTCGGTTGGTGATGGCTTCGAGCGATGCAATGGCCAGGCTGACATGAAGGGCCGGCTGGACCAGACCCAATGTGTCCAGGTCTTTCACGACACGCTTGAGGAGATCCCTGATCGTTTCCGCGTTCGGCGGTACTGCGTTCCCACTCACCATCCTGGCGCTCCGGAATTATCACTGCTCGCTGTACTATTCCGTCGGCCTTAAATCCTGGCGCCTGCCACGATGCGCATGTCTCCTTAGTGGAACGCTGCAATCCTTTGCGCAGGTACAACCGCTATCCAGGATCGCCGGGAGGCAGATCGACATCGAAATGGGGCTTCAAGGATTGCTCACGTTGGCAATGTTGCACTCCTGCAAGTTGCCGCCAGTCCAGGAAATCATCGACAGCAAGCCCGAGCCCATCGAACCAGTCATGGGCCAAACCCGACCTCAGCCAAGGGCAGGAAGGTGAAGTTGCATATGCACAGCATGGACGGGCAGCAGGTGATCCCGGGACAATCGGCGGCCCACCACCATCTTTCACGAACATGGCGTGTGCGCACGGGACACAGGCTTGTATTTTCGGGCTTCCGGCCAGATCCTGTTAAGAATCTCCATTCAGCCGACGTCGCCGTTCTCAAGGTGCGGATTGTACCACGCGCCAGGCCTGCTGTTATCGACCTATGAGGCACTGCCTTTGACATTTGCATCCCCTCACAGTGGGATGATCGTGCCGCTTGAAATTATAAATCTATTATTATCAAACAATTATATGGATCAAGGGAGGCATGCGTATCAAGGGAGGCTGGCATTCGCTCGCGAGCTGACGCCGAACGATATCGACCGCCCTAACCGACCCGCTGGCTGGCGTCCCTTAGCGGAGCGTGAGGCAGGCACGCGATAAATACTGCGCACCCACTACCGAACAGCGTCGGGAATATAGATATTATTTATCACTTTAGTTTAGCTTTTGATTCACACCGAGCGTGGGGGGGGGGGTGACGTTTATCCCTTGTTGAAGCGCAGGCAGAACTTGAGGCGGACTTTGATCAAAACTGAAAAGGATCTTGCGGAACCCACAACCTTTCGCGAGCTACTGCTTGGCGAGAATGCTTGTGACATCGCTTGCGTCCTGGAAGGCACTTTCCAGCAAGCTCCCGATGCGCTCTATCTGGTTGCGCCAGACGGCAGGATTTTTCGGGTCGTGTCCGACGTCCCGCAAGCCGCTGACTGCACCGGACCGGTCCTGGCGCAATGTCGACGGATCGGCACGTATGTCATTGATGTCGAGAGCTTCGAGGCCAAGCTGCCGACTCCCAAGCCGCCACGCCGATTCATGGCGGGATGCACGACGGCTTCAATCCCAAACATTCTGAAGACTTTGTCCAAGGCGCTGGCTACCAACGCCAATGGCTTTATCTCGGCCCTTGTCCGTCTCCGGGTGGCAGGTGCCTTGATCAGCCCCGCCATCGAGAAATTATCCTGGAAACCGGCCGGTTCAGGCCGCGACCATCAGAGCGCATGAGGCGGTCACGTGAAGCCTTATCGCATCGGCTGAGTTTTTGGCACCGAGCTTCCCCAGCAACTTCATCCTGTGGATCTCAACGGTTCGCGGACTGATGTCGAGATGACGAGCGATGGTCTTGTTGCTGTCACCGTGGACCAGCAATTCGAGTACCTGGTTTTCACGCCTGCTGAGCCGCGCAAGATTGGCGCAAGCCTTGGCACAATTGCTGCGGGCATCGTACTGGCGGTCTGCCTCCTCGGCAGCTGCCTGAAGCGCGCTGTCAAGCACGTCGGGATTTTCCGGAGTGCCAATGAACGAAAGGGCACCGCCTTTGATCGCAGCAATCACCTGTGCGATCGCCGGATTCTCGCAATAAGCGACAATGCCAAACCACGCCCCAAGGGCAGCCGTTCGGGATAAGAAGGCATGGACGGCGCTGGCGGGTCCACCGTCGTACAGCAGCACCAGACCATCATGCATTTTCGATTTCAGGAACTCGGCTGCACCGTCGTGGATTTCACAATGGTACCCAAGGCTAGTGCCATCATGATAAATCTGCGCGCGGCGCCCTGCATGGGAATCGATGATATGGAGATATCGTTTCGTAGCCATAGTCCATGTCTGTCATGGCAGTTGGCAAAATGGTGAAAAGATCGCACAGCTATTGGGAGAAACAACCTGGCAATTTTCCATAAGGCATTGATTGTAAATTATTAATAATGCCCAATAATGGTGCGATTGCGGCTACCGGACCCTGCCCCGTGGTCAGGCTCACAGGCTTGTTCCGGCACGGTCCACGCTGGCATGGGGTCCACCTCCGGCACTGTTTGTGATAACGTAGCCAGCATTGCGGGCTCCAATCGCCACCATGAAATATGATCGCCGCGCGTCCCAGGTCCTGGGAATAGCTAGGCGAATACGTGCCCGCCACCTGTGCATGGCCCCATGTCTGCCGCCGTCCTGCTGGACTGTCTGACCGCTCGCTTGTGCCGGGCACTACGCCATTTCGCGCGGCCTCTGATGGGCTGGCAAGCAGCCCCGGGTAAGCCAACGTGTTCAAGCCGGTTCCGCCGATGGCCGATTCCAAGCTCCGTTTTGGCGTTCCTGTCGATCTGGCGGCACCCGCATCCTCTGTCTCGCGAGACATGGTGCGTGAACGACCTCGACCAAACATCCGCAATGCCGCATTTCAGGGACGCACCGCTCGGCTCGTCCGAGCCATTGTTTTCAATAGAAATTCTCGGGTAGTGAACAATACTATTCCTGCGCCGGAATATCCACGGCAATTGGTCGGTCAAGGATCACTTTTCCCGACACTCTCTGTATTGATTTCTAATGAAAACAATGAAATAACAATTTTGCGCAGAGTTACAGGCGTATGGAAAATCTGAAATTTCAATAATGACCCCAAAATGGCATAATTTCGTATGTGCCGTAGTGGAATATTCGCTATGAGGCTCCACGCCGTGCTCGAGAGGTTCGGAAACGCTCCTTGCACACCCATCACTTCGGGCCTTTCGGCACGGCAAAATCGCTGAAGTGGGTTTCAGCCTGCGGCGCTGGAGCAGCGAAGCCATCGTGCACCAGGAATGCGTCCTCCGGCGCCCTGCTGGCCTGAAAGGCGCGGGTTCATGCGTTTACGCCTGGAATTTGGAGTGTTGCTGGCGTTTTGTCTTGCTAGCCTTGCAATTACAATTTTCACGCATTTGTGGCGATGACGCTGACCTTGCGGCTTTTCCCGCCGATTTTGGACGGTAGGACGTCAAAGCAACATCAATCCGGTGCAAATGACAATCCTGCCGTTTGCGGACTCACCAAGTCGGCGAATTTGGCCATGGCATCACGGACTTCCAAAAGATGCATTGCCAATGCCTCTTCGGCCCATCCGGCAAGATGGATGACGGTGGGGTGACAGGTCAGCCCGCGTTGCGATCCATTGCTGCTTGGCGCGAGGGAGCCCTCCACTACAAGCCCGCGGTCGGTCAAAAGGGTCAGCCAGCGTTCAAATACGACAGGGTTGCCTGAAAACCGCTGTTCAAGATCCGTCCTTCCGATCGTTCCGCCCACGCTGGCGATCGTCAACAAAATGTCCCATCCGGTTGAGCCGGAAAAGGACTCTCCGAAGAGACGGCAGCGCTTCGCCTCGAGTTGGACAAGTGCTCCAGCGAGGTTTGAGATTTGCTCTTCCATCCCCCTCTCCCGTGACGGCAAGATAAACTTGCTGGTCGGCAGCTATATTGAATGCGAAAAATATCAATATATTATGCTCATTAGCAAGTAAAAATTGGGTGACCATCATCACATATCCCGAAACAAGCAGGCTTACATCGGGTATTGGAAATTTGTAAAATCACAGGCAATCTTGAGCCATTGCAGTGCTGGCGCCATACGCTACTCGGGCAACGGAGCGCCTGCCGCCTTTGTCAACTGCAAACCATGGCAAGAAGGTGTGCCGGCATAGTCGCGATGCACAGGGCCCGGCCCGGACGGACGAAACGCGGCATGGCTTTAGTCGCCCGGCTGCTTGGTCACACAGGTGCGCCGCTAAGACCATAAAATATAACGCGCGCAATGTTGGTCATAAGACTCGTTCGCTGCAGACCAAGCGCCTTGAACGGATGGCAACTAGCGGAAGCTGCCGCGCTGGATTGTGTTGCAATGCGATATTGCAGTGCAATTTTGCAAGACGCGTAGCGCTCCACCTTCCGCACAGTAGTCTTTCGCAACACAGTCTTGCGCCTCCATACACCAAGCAATGAGATCGCCCCGCCCCGCCCCGGAATGCCGTCGCTGGCTTGCGCGTTACCGGAGCGAATCAGGCTCTCTCAGGACGTTGGACATGACGAAGCCTCCATGAATTGGGCCACGAATATCCGTGAAGTGGCGCCACATTCTGACCAGACAACCGAAAGGCACGATTAAATTTTATAATATAATCAATGCATTTGTTCTAAAATACAATCGTTTGTAGATTGCGCTGTCATTTAGGTTGCGTTCTGCTATGGATGCGCAATGTGATTGGGGGCATTTCCAATCATTCACGTTGGGACTAGTCGTGGAACACGAAGATCGCACCAGAGCGCTTGAGGCGTTGAGCATTCTCCAGGGCCTGCTGATCGGCGAGCCTGCCTGTCCCGCTTCAACTTCTGTGACCAGGCGCCGCGGCCTGTTCTCGCAGACTGCCCAGACAACATTGTCCTTGCACCAGCTTCGTCGTGACATCTTTGGCGCAGAACTGGCCAGCGAGCATTCTTGGGAAATCATGCTGACTCTTTATGTTGCATGGTCACAAGGTAGCCGCATCAGTGTCACCGACCTCGCGCATGAAACCGGCATTGCGACGGCGACAGTCGTTCGCTGGCTTGCGGTCCTTGCCAATAGCCAGATGGTGGCGCGCGCTGCCGATCCCAACGATGGACGGCGAACCTGGATCAGTCTGACCAAGGCAGCGATCGAGAAAATCGAACACTTCCTCGGTGCACAGATCTTTCGAGATCAAGGCACGAATTTGCGCATTCACCAAGCCGCCTGACATGATACGAACTGGGCCAGAGACGCAAAGACTGTGGACGAAGTAGCCCGGACAACAGTAGAGCGCGAGATCCTGGCCACCCTCGATCTCGTCATTGTGCGCCTCGAAAGATTGGGCCACCACTATGTGGCAGCGCAAGTAAGCTTAGCCCGAGACAGCCTGGGAAATTCCATAAAATGCCACGAAAAAAGATAGTTTTGTAGGAATTTGCGAATTCCATGAATGGTATTGCAATACACGCTGCCATGCCTGGTTGGGATATAAGATAAATTCACCAGATTGATCGGGGTTAATTTGATTTTTGACGGCCGCACAATGGATTTCTGGAAGTAATTTTAAGATTTTTCATTTGAATTTGGCAAGGTTCGGCTTGTGCAGAGAGTTTTTCTTCCTGCCTGATGCGGCTCTGCCTTTCAGCCTTGCGCTTCCAGAAACCAGCGCTCTGTGCCATCGAGCCCGATCGCGGTCAGCTTGCCATGCAAATACGCGCCAGTGTCGATCCCGATCCGGTTGCTCCGCATTTCGACGTGTTCACTGATCGTATGTCCGTGAATTACCATCGCTCCGAAATTTTCGTCGCTGTCGAGGAAACCTCCCCGTATCCAGCGCAAGTCTGCAGGACGTTGATCGGGCAGCCGTACGCCTGGCCGGATGCCGGCGTGAACGAACAGATAGTCCCCGATCCGGATCTGGTCCTCGAGGTTCCTGAGGAAGGCAAGATGCGCAACTGGCAGCAATGCCGGCAGGAGCTGTGTCAGTTCTGTCATGGTGAGAAGCCGATAGGCTTCAAGATCGCCCATATAGCTAACAACCGTTTCTCGGCCGCCATATTCCAGGAAGCGCCGTAAAACAGCTTCGGACTCGAGCGCGGCGAGCAGCATTTCTTCGTGATTTCCAGCAAGGACGCGCACGGCTCGGCGATGGGACAAATCGAGGATATCGGCGATCACGCCAGCGCTGTCCGGTCCTCGATCAATCAGATCGCCAAGAAATACGATTGTGGTTCTTGCAGCCCCTCGCGCGGCATCATCCAGCTCGATTTTCTGAACCAGCGAGCACAACAGATCTCGCCGGCCGTGAACGTCGCCTATCGCATAGACGCGTTCGCCGTGCGGCACCGATGGCAAACTGATTTGTTGAGTGTCGGTCGCAAACAGCGCCCTGAGTTTTTGAAGCATGCTTGATATCTATCCTGTCGCGCTCATGCCAGTATGATTTCAGATGACAATCCTGGCCTGCGCGATGATCTCCTCACTGCCCGGTATCGAATGGGATTTATATGCACGACGAGTGCTTGCCACTCATCCCTGCCGCGGCTCCCGCTACAACGAGTATCTTCCCCTGCGGTTCCAGCAAAAGGGCGCAAGGATCGCTGGAAAATGGCTGTGCAGCAGCTTTGCGGGCAATTGCGATGTGGCGAACAGGACATCCTTGCCCACACGTTGCGGTTGCTTTGATCCGGATTGTCCGGGAAACCCCCAACTCGGTAGTTCTTGATGGCAATCTGCAACATGCTGCCAGCCTCCTAGACGGCGCTATCTCCCGCTGCAACTGCCTGAACGCCACCGCGACGCCTATTCAGGGCGGTCACCAATCCAGGCCGATCTCACCCCTCCATGATGCGGCGAACATTGCAGCCGGAACCTTTTCCTTTTTCGGCATGGGCGCGATTGTCGTATCGTCGTGTGAAATGCGTCACACCTTGCGGTCTGCGACCCGAAATTTCTCCTGCGCAACAGGGGTTGCGCATCCATCTGAAAGAGCAGTGCGCGCCGTCATTTAGGATGGCCGGTTCGTGATGGGCCTGTCAGCATCGCTCCCTGCCATCGCAGGGGGCGATGCCTATGCCGGGGAGCCCCGTTGCGGAAAGCCAAGTCGGGTTCTAGCTGCGGTGCAGGCGGGCATGAACGGACGAGCCTACGGCAGGTCATGCCTGACCAGTGCCCGGTCGGTCATTGGAGAGCGGCATCCGCGCACGCTGAAAGGGCGCATTGCATGCTGGCGAGCAAGGAATAGTCCCGCATGGCGATCTCCAGGGAGCATTTACGCGGGACAGCGGCTACACCGTACGGGCACATCGCTTTATGAGCCGACACGCCCGGACATGATAATTGTCGGTGGACCGACCAGCTGTCTCTTTGCGACAGCTGGTCTGTGAAAATGCCGCGCTCGTCAGCAGAGAAAGGGAGAGGAGCAGGTGCGTGAAGAGCGGCGCAGGAATCGAGCATCCGCGTCAAATGGCGACTAGCTCACCACTTGCCTTTCTATGCCTGGGGCGACAGGGTAACTTCTTGATGCGACACGATCTCGACCACCTCCCGGCAGGCAAGCAACGCGAACTTGCGCGCGTGCTTCAGCTGATCTTCGCGGAATTCGAGGACGTTACCGCTTGCGCAAGCGAACAGCGCAAGAAGGCCGGGCGCATTCTCAAGGTCGTTCTCTACGGCAGCTACGCGCGCGGGGGTTGGATCGACGAGCCTCACACCGCTAAGGGCTACAAATCCGATTTCGATCTGCTGATCATCGTCAATCACAAGGATCTGACTGACAGGGTCAAATACTGGTCACGGCTCGATGAGCACCTGATGCGGGAATACGGCATCTCCGGCACATTGAAGACGCCGGTCAATTTCATCGTCCACACGCTGGGCGAAGTGAACGATGGGCTAGCCCATGGGCGCTACTTCTTCATGGACGTCGCCAGGGATGGCATCGCACTCTACGAAAGTGACGACACCGAACTCCACACGCCCAAACCCAAGACGCCCGAGCAGGCCTTGGCGATGGCAAAGGAATATTTTGAGGAGTGGTATCCTGCTGCAGCGGGAAGACTCGACACTGCGCGCTACACATTAAAACAAGGTCGAATGAGAGAAGCCGCGTTTGACCTTCACCAATCAGCTGAGTTTTTGTACCACTGCGCTCTGCTGGTCGTCACCTTCTACACACCACACGTTCATAATCTGGCATTTCTTCGTACCCAGGCCGAGCGCATAGATCGCCGCCTGACTTATGTCTGGCCAACCGACAATCGGAAACAGCGCGCAATGTTCGAGAAGCTCAAGGAAGCTTACGTCAAGGCACGCTACTCGCGGCACTATAGCATCACCTTGGAAGAATTGGCCTGGCTTGGCGAGCAGATCGAGGAACTGGGCCGGGTGGTTCATGCTGTATGTGCAGAACGGATTATCGCACTGCAGGAGCAATGCGCCAGGACCGGCTTGGCAACAGGTAGGCAATGACCCTAGGCGAAGCGCCTCAACTGGTCGCAAATATGTGATCCGCAAACGCATCTTGTGCAGCATCGCACGATCTCACCCGCTCAATGGTTGGGCCTCAATTTGCCGACAATTGCTTTCGCATTGCCCCAAGCGCGTCGCTGCTGGCATGTTTCACAGCACCGATGCCGGTGCTGACGATAGCCACTGAAGCGTTTCGTGCGATCCTCCATTCGTTGGGAGTACCTTCGCAACGCCAGGGCATCTGCGCATGGTGAATGGGACGGCCGGAACCCCGCGCTATCGTAATGCATTGATTTCAAGCGCCATCCTTGCGCAAGTGGCATCGTCGATCACGCAAACGCGAAAACGGCAATCGCTTTTATCCGGCGAAGCCCGATAAACTGCGGCAAACGCAGCCTTAGCGCGTGCGAAAGAATTTTACATTTTCATCCTTGCGTCTTGAAATTTTCACGACAAAAGGAGGCGCCTATTAACCATAACAACGAAGGACGAGGGAATGCGCAAATCGCCAGCATTGATCCATTCTATCGGATCTGCCCATGCTCAGACAGTTCCCGACGCACTCACAATCCTGCAGGATCGTCTCGACGAAGCCTTGTGCATGGCGGACAATCTAAATTTGCCATTCGTTGCAATTCACATTTGTGAAGCTTTGAATAAGCTTGAACGTCGTCACTGAGCACGTGGACACCTTTAACTGCACCTTTCTGCCGCCTGAAATAGGTCTGGACACAGCATCCCTGCTGTCACGCTGTCGCCAACATGCCTGACAGCCCAGGTGCGACTTACTGCTGAAAATTTCCGAAGACCGTTATGGCGAGATGAGCGGCCACACTTTCCTGCACAATGGCTCATTGTGATCGCTCTCAACCATCCGGGATTACATGAGTTCGGGATGGAAGCCGTTCTGAAGGCATGGCGCTGAGACGCCTAGGCCCGGTCTCGGATAGCGCCCCTTCATTCGCTTGGTCTGCGCCTTGCATCCTGGCTTGGACATCTTCCCTTGCGCCATTCGCAACAGCGTTGAACATGTAAAAATCATATCAGCGCTACCACTCAGCCTGACCATACGGAACTTTTCGTAATAAAAATTGCGGCTTGGTAACCCCGCGTTAACCAAATAAGCCCTAACGGTAATCCTACCGGGCCGCGGTAAGTAGTAATGCTTAAGGGCAACGCGAAATCAAGGCTCCGTGATGACAGGAGAATCCCATCTTTCTGACTGTCGTCTCAGATTTCCGGTCAGGCAGCACGGTTGATCCATGTTTGCCAGAACACATTGCGACCCGGCCGATCGAGCTTCTGCTTTTCCGGTCAAGGCCGAGTGTGTTCGAGTAAGGCGCGGCTCGCCGCTCCTCGACTGTTGGGCGCTTCGGTTCTACCGAACGAGCTATTCGCTACGGTTCTACCGAGCGCCCACTTCTCCTCACCACCCCATGCAATTGCCTGCCTGCTCCCCATGTGTCGGGAATGAACATTGCGGCCAGTGGCTGTTTGATCGGATGTGCATATACCGAATTTGCAGGGGCAAACCCACGGGCGAGCTCATGCCCAAGGCGACCGTTGAGCCAGCCAGGGCTGCCAACCCCTCGATCCGGCACCTGCGTCGAACATGCCGTCACGCACCAGAAGAACTGTCTGGTTCCGGCGCATCATTGGCGAACTATAGGGCGTCGCGCATGTTGGCCATCAAGAGGCGGCCTCCACGCCTTGTTCGAGGCACGAATGGGCTGCAAATGTCCACTCAGCGTCGGCAATCCGATGGATATCGCAATCCCTCCCGGCTATGCTTGTGCCGGGCAATTCCAGTCCATATCACCATGCAAGTCATCTCTTCGCAAAGAGGCGTGAGCCGAAGGCCAGTGAAACTAAGCACGGTGTGCTGGTGTCGCTCAGCAACTTTCGGCTCGGGTTCACAGCGTTTAACGATTCCGTAGCCCGAACCAGCATATAATCTGATTGAACGCTCCGGTCGCATCCCGAGTGGTGGCGTAGGTTCTGACGGTAGCGCTGCTGGCCGAACGCGCGCTTTCAATATTGCGCTGTAGCGTCCGGCCAATAGCGAGGGTGGTCACCGTTGTCGCATTGCCTTATCATCGAAGTGACGGGTTGCCTTATGTAAATATGTTACAGCTTGCCTCGGCAGAGACGTAACCTGTTCCCTCTTGATAGCACCGCTTGTCGGCTTCGTGCTACACGGAGCCGTTGGCGTAGCGACGGGAGCACATGATAAATGACAACCAACACTCATGGGTCACCTAGCCGCTCTTATTCACGGAAGGTGGCCTGAAGGGTTGGCGGGAGTGACATAAGCCTCTGATCTGAATTAGGATCTGGGTGTCTAGTCCGAACCTGCCGCATGGCAGAAAATGCCACAGGCCACCCCCGCCGTGAATGAAGATAACGCAACCTCATTCCGATTCCCAGCTGTTGGCGGGAAGAAGACCACAGCTGCGTTTGACGGTGGCCGCCTGACCTCGGACGGCGGTGTGTTGTTGCTGGCTCAGGCCGAGCGGGCGATGGGGATTTGTCGGCGACTTACGGCTTGTATCGCCGACCGACGTGATCCGACGCGGGTGGTCCATCGGCTTGATGACATCTTGCGGGCCCGTGTGTTCGCGATCGCCTGCGGCTATGAGGATGCCGATGATCTCGACGCCCTGCGCGACGATCCGGGGTTCCGCCTGGCGCTGGGCAAGTTGCCAGGACCGGGCGCGGGGCTGGCCGGCCAACCGACGGTGAGCCGCTGGGAGAATGCACCGAACACGCGTGTGTTGGCCAGGATGATGGCCGAGATGATCGGCGTCTACTGTGCCAGCTATCCGGCCCCACCGGCGGCGGTGACGCTGGACATCGATGATACCTGCGATGTCGTCCACGGCTACCAGCAGTTGTCGTTCTGGAACGGGCATCATGGAGAGCGCTGCTTCCTGCCGATCCATGTCTACGACACTGCGACTGGCCGCCCGGTGGCGATGCTGCTGCGCACCGGCAAGACACCGTCGGGCGCCGAAGCGGCCGGCCACATCCGGCGCCTGGTGCGCCATATCCGCCGGCAATGGCCCGATACTCTCATCACCATCCGTGGCGATGGCCACTACGGCCGGCCCGAGGTCATGGCCTTCTGCGAAGCAGCAGGCGTCGATTACGTGTTCGGCTTGCCGACCAACGCCGCGCTGCGTGCCGATCCGGTCATCGTTGCCGTCGCCGATGCCTGCGCGGTCAAGCGTGCCAAGGCCCAGTATCCGGTGCTGCGCAATTATGCCGAGACCCGCTACGGCGCCAAGAGCTGGAACTGTCAGCGCCGCGTCGTCGCACGGATCGAGGTCAGCACGCTGGGCATGGACATCCGCTATGTCGTCACCTCGCTGGCCGAAGGCTCAGCCGAGCACATCTACGACACGCTCTACTGCGCGCGCGGCCAGGCCGAGAACCTGATCAAGCGCCACAAGACCCAGCTCGCCAGCGATCGCACCTCGTGCCGTTCGGCCAATGCCAACCAGATGCGCCTCATCCTGCATACCGCCTCATACTGGCTGCTGTGGCGCATCCAGCAGGAAACACCCCGGGCCACGGCGCTCGCCGCAGCCGAGTTCGCGACGCGACGCCTGCGCTTGCTCAAGGTCGCCGCCCGCGTCATCGAAACCGCATCGCGTATCCGTGTGGCCTTCGCCTCAGCCTGCCCCGATATCGGCGTGTTCAAAGCAATCGCCACCCGTCTCCGGCCAGCACCAACATAGCCAGTGCGGCGGTGCCGCCGAAAGCCCGAGCCCTCGTCCTTCAACCCTGGAAAGCCCATCGCTCCTGACATGGTGACAAACGCCGGCGAAGGCGCTCGCCCAGGTCACGCGGACAACGTCACATCGAGCCCGGAACGCCACAGAACGGCAGGCTTATGAATAGGACGGGCTAGCCGTTCATTGTGGCAAAACTACCAACCTCGTGCCATCTGAAAATGTGGGAGATTATTACCGCTTACGCACGAAGAACATGCAGATTTCCGCGATGCTGTCTATGCACGAAGCCTTGTTTCGCCGAGCCCGCCTTCATGCAAAGCATCTGCAAGGGCTACGTTTCAGTTCCGATGTGCGCGGATTATGCAACTCTGGCTCCAGATAGGTATCGTGCTCCCGCCCAGCCGTGATGAGGGCTTTATCCTCGCTTTTTCTATCATTGCACCCACACTTCGATCGTTATGAAACAGCTGCCAGATCATCAGACCCTGACCGTCTTCCTCCAGACTGCGTCCTGGGTGGAAACTGTCGAGCTGCTTTGTTCCCATAACGTTGTCAGCGTAGGTCGGATGGCTGGCGGCGCGCGCCGTTGCCTTCACGATGCGAGCCAGCCCTTCGCTCGCATCGTTGTTGAGAGGCATTGAGGTTCCTTTGGCGGCTGCCTCAAGCGCGGCGAGCGGTTGCACTGCGAATAGCTGGTAATGCAGCGCGAGCGCCCCCCGGGCCTTTTCACGGGGCAGAATGCCTGTAGCGTACCGGTCGGCCTTGACTTCAGCGATTATGGCATCTTGCGTGCGATCCCGCCCCCATTTCATCAGTCCTTCGTCACCGGACACCTTGCCGGCCATGAATACGGCGTAGTTTAACCAGTAGCCGTGGTTGTTCATGGTGCCGACCTGTTCGGTGATCACGTTCATGCGGCCGGAGGCGTCGATCATCGCGCGGCCAAGGCGATTGAACCAGTGTGCCACCCGAGCCTTCGATGCGGCATCGAGTGCGGGCTGACAATTTATCGCGTCAAAGGCAGTAGCTGCGCCAGCCACCGTCCAGTGTCTTTCGAAGTTGCCCTGATGGTTGAACTTACCGAGAAGTCCGTCAGACCTCGCCCAGCGGTCCATCTCGGCAAGTGCGCACGCGCGCTTGTCGGGAGCTAATGATACAGCATTGCTTTCAATCAGTCGGAGAAAATCCTTAAGCGGTTTACCCTTATTGATCGTTACCGCGACTGCTTTTGGATCGGGAAGGGGGTTGCCGCCATAGAGGCTCGGCAAAGTAAGATCTTTGATAACCGCGACAGGAATTCCGCAGGCGTTGTGCCTTGCTTCGCGGTCTGGTGCATGGCTTGCTGTCGCTGTCGCTGCCACCGCCACCAGCGCTAGTGCAGATGCGATCATGAAAACGGCATTCTGGCCTGCCTTGGTAATTTGCCAGGAATCGCGAGCCTGGCGGTGTAGGTGCAGCCGATAATCAGGCAAAAGATCAACCATGTTCCAATGCTTGTGCGAAGAAGAGAGGACTCGGTAAAGTTGTGCATGAAGAAGAAAGAAATTACCGAAAAGAGAAATGGGATCGAAGCCGATTCAGCGCGCCACACAAAAATACCGTCGCGCACCGGAACCACGAACAACGCGAATAGTGCAAGGATCAAGCCGACCAAACCGATCGCAGCTGTCACGTCGATGTAGCCGTTGTGGCCCTGCGTGAGTTCGGCGATGTATACGAACTGCCCCGTAACGTAGGGATTGGAGGGAGTATTCCAGAATGCCGAAAAGCCGACACCTTGGAGCGGTCGATCCCCGATTGCAGCGAACAGGACCTGCCAGATCATCGCACGGTTCGTAAGGGTAGTAGGGTCGTTCAGTATTTCAATGAGGTAGCTTGAAAGCAGGGTGCCCGATATGAGTGAGAATGCGATCATGACAAGCAATGTCTTCATCAGGGTGATTTTGCCATCGCTGAGTTTCAACGCCTTGTTCACTGCAAGGAGCACGAGCAATGCGGGTATAAAGAGGAAGAGCGAAGTCTTCGAACCGGTCATAACGAGAAGGCCGAAAATTGGCAGGGCCAAAAGCAGCGCATAGAGGGGGCGTGTAGGACGGGAGGGCGAGACAAGCGCGAGAAGCGCGATTACGCAGTAGGCCCCGGTATTGTTCTTGTGAGGGAAAAGGCCGCGCCAGTCGCCAACGACTTCAGCAGCATCACCGGGCTGGTGGATGGCGTTCTTGACCACTAGGCACGACAAAAAACTAACAATGCATAGGAAAATTAGAACCTTGGTGCTAACTTTGATCGTTCGCTCGACACCAAGGGCTTGCGCGCTGGTGTAGGCTAGAAAGGTGGTTAAAACGGTTAGTATGCCGCGCTTGAACGTATCCCCTGGCCCGACCGACCAAGCAGTTGAGGCGATGATCCAACCGAGAAGGATCCAAAGTGATAGCGGGAAGACATGTAATGATTTGCCGCGGGCGTGCCAGAAATAGACCAGTACGCTCACGCTGAACAGCACAGTCATCAGCGCCATGCGGACAACGTCGTCGTAGGGGTTAACTATACGGACGCTGTAGACCAGGGGAGCTGGGAATGGATCGAGGCCAACCGTGTAATATGCAAGGACGATGCAGATGACGAACGTAAACCAGCGGTGGAAAAATCTCTGCGAGGCCAAAGCTTTGTTCCTGGGACATTGTACAGATTGTCTCATGGTGAATCCATGATCCGACCGGATTGTCCGTTACCGGTAGTTCTTGGGATCATACTCGTCGTAAATTCGGTTGTTGAGACCGCTCCAAATTCCGCTGCCACGCGCACGGTCGCGCATGCTCAGAAACTCTATCCGGGGATTACCGCGCGATTGCAAGCGCCGAATGTTGCTACGAAAGATGAGTGCGAGGGACCGAAAGCCGAGCGATAGCATCGCCTTGATCCGGCCCTTCTGCTCTGCCGTGACCCGACCGTAAACAGTGCCGTTGCGAAAATGACGCTTGAGCAGCCAGTCCTGGGACAAACGCGAAGGGCCAATATCTTCGTAGACAAGGCCTTTCGCGGCAAAGGCATGCAAAGTCCCCAAGCGGGCGGTGCGCCGCAAGAACTCACTGTCGGATCCGCCCGACATAGCATAGCTCTCGTTGAAGAAATGGCCCTCACATCTGAGCAGGAAGGCACGGCTCATCCCGATATTGGCTGTACTGTCCACGCGCTCCACCCCTTCTAGCACGGGGAGTTGGGATTTGGTGTAATCTTCCTCCAGAAGCCCAGGCGGCAGTGTGCCTAGAATGACCGGCACGACCGGTCCGGCGACGACGTCGGCCCCTTGCTGGAGCGCCACAACAAGCGCATCGATCCAGCTTCTCGATGCCATCTCGTCATCGTCGATCATGAGCAGGTGATCACAACTGGATTCCAAGAAAGTTGCGATGATGGCGTTGCGGGCGAACGGAATCCCCGCCCGCGCTTCAGGTACATAGGAGATTGGGGCTGGATAGGATTCCACCACCGAACGACCTTGCTGACCAGCATCGTTGTCAATCACTGCAACCTGCACGCTGTGCTCGGTCTCCAACGCAAAAATGCTGTCCAGCGTCTTTCGTAAACCAACCGGATTGCGGCAGGTTGGAACCCCGACGAAGACTTTGACGGTCTGCGACACATTTCGCCCTTTCGCGTTGCCTGTTTCTGGCGCACGGGTATCAGATCTGCTCATTCGATCCGCTCAGTCTGATCCGAAGAGATCACGGGTGAACACCTTTGCTTTAACATCGCTGATTGCCTCAGTCATGCGATTGGCGATGATCACGTCGCATTCCGCTTTGAATTGGTCGAGATCGCGGATCACTTTCGAGCCGAAGAACTCGTCTTCGGCTATAGCGGGTTCGAACACAACCACTTCAATGCCCTTGGCCTTGATCCGCTTCATGATGCCCTGGATGGACGATTGCCGGAAATTATCGGATCCGGCCTTCATCGCAAGGCGAAAGATGCCGACATTGCGCGGCTTGCCGGCGATGACCTGCTCGGCGAGGAAGTCCTTGCGCGTGCTGTTGGCGTCCACGATCGCGCGGATCAGGTTCTGGGGGACGTCGGAATAGTTCGCAAGCAGCTGCTTGGTGTCCTTGGGCAGGCAATAGCCGCCGTAGCCGAAGCTAGGGTTGTTGTAGTGTGTGCCAATGCGCGGGTCGAGGCCTACCCCGTCGATGATCTGGCGCGTGTCCATGCCGCCTGCGATCGCGTAGCTATCCAGCTCGTTGAAAAAGGCGACGCGCATCGCGAGGTAAGTGTTGGCGAAAAGCTTGATAGCCTCGGCCTCGCCCGCATGGGTGAAAAGGATCGACACGTCTTTCTTCTCCGCGCCTCCGAGTAGCAAATCGGCGAACACCTTTGCCCGTTCCGACTGCTCGCCCACAATGATGCGCGAAGGGTGCAGGTTGTCGTAAAGCGCCCTGCCCTCGCGCAGGAATTCCGGACTGAAGATCACGTTGGGCGTGCCAAGCCGAGCGCGTACGTCCTCGACGAAGCCAACCGGGATCGTCGACTTGATGACGATCGTGGCGTCCGGGTTTAAGTCCCTCGCCGTGGCGATCACCAGCTCAACCGAGGACGTGTCGAACTTGTTAGTCTCGACGTCGTAGTTGGTGGGCGTGGCCACGATGACGTAGGTCGCCCCCGCCAGTGCCTCTGCCGGATCTAGCGTCGCAGTCAGGTTCAACGGGCGCGTCGCGAGAAATTCTTCCAGCTCAGCATCGTCGATCGGCGACTGGCGGGCATTGAGCATGGTCACGCGATCGGCCGAAATGTCAACCGCAGCGACCTCGTTGTACTGGGCCAACAAAACAGCATTGGAAAGTCCGACATAACCCAACCCGAAAACGGCAATTTTCATCAAGGAATTCCCACTCGGTGTTTCATGAGGCCATCCGCGAGAGACATTTGGCCAGGAACGATGACAGGCGCAAAGAACATCAGACGGTACTCTAGCAACGGCACCCCGGTATCCTGCCGGACCGCTTCATCAAAGCACCATAATCCCTCGTCTCCAGAATATCTGCCCGCCCCGCCTATTCAACTTTCCGGTTAGCGCAGTCAACGACATTATGCTGCATCTGCACATGACATTGCCGTCTGGTATTTATCAACCGGAAAGGCCGCCGATCGCTTGCATTCGATTGGCGGCTACGGAAGCGGAATCCGTGGCGCTCGCCGATTTCCCCTATTGATCATGAACTGCGGTTGATACCGCCAGCCGAGACGGCGGTAATACCAGATCCGCCCACCCTCGTCTTCCGACACTGCGCATATCCGGTCGGTCGGAACTTGCCGAGGTTCGGGGAAGGACCAGCCATCGGGTTTCAACGACAAAATTAAACAAATATTGATGCGTAGTAATAGGATCCTGTTACGAAGAAAGGGCCCACAGAACAGGATGAAGACCCCTACCAATCCCTCTGCCTGCCTGCGATCGCAAGGCATGCGCCATGTTCCGAGATCGCGCAGGGGTTTGGATTTCTTGCGATCGTGGCTGCCAAAGCCCCGGGGGGGCGCCCGGAGGAACCGATGCCGCATTCTGAGCGCCAGCCCCCAATAATTCAATAATTGGTGTGGTTTTGACCAAAGGCCGTTCCGCGGTTGGCACAAGATTTCCGTTGCCAAGGCCACCGGCTCGAAACGCTTTGGAACTTTTGTCCTCGACACCGCTACGAATGCGTTTGACTGGTCCGCCATTCGATGGCTATTTCTCGCACATGCAGCAAGCATCATTCTCGCACATGCAGCAAGTATCATCGTCTTATGGTCCGGCGGTTGCTGCATATGTCGAAGTGTCCGGAGCCTGATATGGTATTGCCCGCAGGCTGTATCGGACAAGGCATGGCATCAACGTAATTACCCCAGACACGCAACTAGGTAGTGATCATTTCGATGACAGCATGCCCCACGCCAAGTGAGTTGATCCTGCGCGCCGCAAGCCGCTTCAAGAGTCTCAGTTACCTTGAAAACGGCGTGCCCGCCGGGTGGAACGGACCGCATCATGATCCGCAGACGCCTCTGCGCAATTCGGCGCATTGGGTGATCATTCTGTTGCGCGCAGCAGAGCTTTCAGGCGACTCCTGGTTTCGCGAGGCAGCAAGAACGCTCACGGAAAGAATACTCTCGGATTCTTCGTTCGCCGAAGGGCGAGTTCCAGTCGCGCGGCAGAAGTTGTCGAAGGATACGGTCAACGGCGTGATCGGCGTTGCATGGATCGTCGAAGGACTCGTGGAAGCCGGCAACAAACTGGGCTGGAGCGAACCGCTTGATGCGGCGGTGAAGCTCTGCAAATATTTCCCCTATAATGCGGAACTCGGAGCTTGGAACGTGCGTGAGCACGACGGCACGCTGCGCGGTATTGATTCCACGCTCAATCACCAGATATGGTATGCTATGGCTCGCGCCATGTGCGTTCCGCATGCGCCCTACCTCGCGGACGAACTGCGACAGTTCCTTGCCACTCTAGACAGGCACTGCCGCCTCAATGGAGAGCAGATGGTCACCCACATGCTCTCCTTCCCGCTAACCACCAAACTGGGGCTGATCTCCCGTGCGGAATCAATCGTACGTATCATCGACCCGTGGATTGGCAACCAGTTGTTGCGCAAGGCGCCAATCTACAAGCGCCTCCATTCCCTTGCGAAATACCATGCCGCCAAGGAGGCGGGATATATCATTTTCACGCTTCATGGCCTTGCGCGCATCAAGGCGCTGGGGTGGGATCTCGGTCGCGTCGATGCGGTATCGCGCGAGGCCTTCGCCCGGTCCGTCAAGCCTGATTTCATGGCTGCTCTCAAGCGGAACACTTGGTCATACGGTTACAATCCCCCCGGTTTCGAGGTGATGGAAGTATTCCGGCAGTTTGGCGATGGCAGCGCTCTCGAACGTGCTGCGGTGGCGGAGCATTATCGCACGCAACTCGACATGACATACACAGACGGCGGCGCTTTTATTGGTATCGCGGACCCCGAAACGGCAGAGGCACGTCTCTATCCGCTGGCCTTGCTTTCGAATGAGAATTTCTCTGCGTTCGAACGGATAGTCGCGGATGGAGGACCTGCACGATGATGCATATACGCTTCAAGATCATCCCTTATCGCAAGCTGCAGTTTGCCGCCCAGTTCGGCTTTTCGGTACGCGATCTCATGATGCTGCAGGCGCTTGCCCGCATGCCCGGGGTACTCTCGATCGATTGGCTTGAACGGCCCGACACCATCCCTGAGCGGATACTCGGCGGGTTCCGCGGCCCGCCGACGATGGAAGGCGTGACTTATCACCGCAAGCTGGATTTTTCTCTCCTGGGGCCGCTGCGCGAGAGGCGCTCATGGGCTCGCAAGTCGATCGGCCTGCACAACACAGCGCTCTGCTCCGCTCCGGCGGACGATGCGATCAACGTCATCCTCGACTTCAATCCATTCTTCATCCCCCCGGCCGAGGCACTGGAGGGTCATTTCTACTGGTACGACCTCATCGACAACTTCGTGAAGCACAACCGCTACACGGAGGCTGACCGGAACCATGTTGCCGCCAAGTATGCGTGGGTGAACGAGCACGCGGACCTAATTACGGGCGTCAGTTCCGATTCCATCCGGTCCTTCGACAAGGGGGTGGTCCTAGCCAATCGCATCCTGCGCCCGGATGCCGCCGCAGCAAGCGGTGTTGCAGACGCAAGTTACCCAGAATTCGACCTCGGCTTCGTAGGTTTTATCACCGACAAGTTCGATCATGAATTTGTACTAGGTCTTGCCGATCGGGGGCTTAAGGTCCTTGTCTGCGGAAAGGCGTACGACAAGACGGTAACCGACAATCTCGAGGCGCACCCCAATGTCACCTACGGTGGGCCGTACAACGCCCAACAAGTCAATCAACTCGTACGGCGCTTTCGAATAGGTCTTATCCCTTACCGGATCGACCGGCTTCACGATGAATCACCAATTAAGTTCTTCCATTATGTCACCAATGGTCGCGCGGTCATGATGAGCCGTCATTTCAATGATATCGAGGGCCGTTTTGCCGATTACGTGCACTATTACGATCCCCGTAACGTAGAGGATGCGGCCGAATTCAGCCGCCAGATCATTGCCGATTTTTCCGACGTGAGCAGGAAGATCGTGGCCATCTGCAATTCCACCAACGAGATGTACTGGGAAGATTCTCTCCACGACATCATGGCCCCTCTACTCGCGCGTAAGGGATTAACCGCCCATGGCTGAAAAGCAGCTCGGCGGCGTCAAAGGCGGCGGCATATGGACCTCTATCGGCGCGCTCGTCGGTGCCGGTGCGCAGTTCGCCGCAGTCGGTTCGGTAGCATTCTTCCTAGATCCGCTGGCTTCGGGCGAATTCGCGATCGCGCTCTTCCTCATCGGCTTCCTTAGCGTGATGCTGCCCCTAGGCAATGACTTCGCAATCGTGATGCGGCGCTCGATCTCACGCCCTGAGCTTACAGGGATCATCGTGCGTGCGGTCGCGCTTACGGTGCTGGCCTTGTTAATCTGCGTAGGAATTTACGCATTCGTGCCCAGCGCGACGCAAGGCTTTCGGGAATCTACGGCAATTATCTCGATTATTTCAGGACTTTCCGAAAGCGTTGTACTCATCATCGTGGCGGTCAAGCAGCGGGATCTGAAGTACAAAGAGATCGAAATAAGCAATATCATCCGCTATTCGCTCTTTGCGATATTGAGTATCGGATTGCTGCTGGTTTGGCATGATGTCATCGGTGCGATCATCGCGCGAATCGTCGGCTCGGTTGTCGCTATAGTACTTCTCATGCGCAATCTGCCACTTAATACCGAATCAGAGGAGCATCCGAAGGACAATACGGCACGTGACATAACATTAAAGAATATCGTTAACTATCTTTCGATGAATGCGGAGATCCTCGCTGCTAGCCCAAAGCTGGGAATCGCAGGTATCGGCCTTTATGATTTCGGTCGGCGCCTCGTCGCTCAGCCGCGAAATCTCATTGGCACAGTGGTCTTCAAATTCACGTTTCCGTTGTTCTCAAGGATCAGCCGCATCACGCGCGCAGCAAGCCGGGAGCGCGCCTTTCGCCTTGTCTACGTGGGTGCTGTCCGCGCCGCACTCATCTTCGGTTTGCCGATCATCGGCGTGATTTCGATCCTCACCCAGAAATGGCTCGCGGTGATTTTCGGCGCTGAATGGACAGCGGCGGTCAGCGTCGTTCAGGTCTTCGCGCTTACCTCGATCATCCAGATCGTCGGAAACAATCTGATCACCGCCGCGCTCACCGCGCGCGGCAAAGCGAATATCATCCTCATGAGCGAGGTCATCTCGGTACTGCCCCGCATGGGGGTTATCTACCTCGCATCATTCTATGGCGTAACGGCAGTGGCGGTGATGACCGGTGTGTTCATCGTCTTCAAAATCATCTCCATGCAATACCTCTTGTTCAAGTTTTCATCATTGCGAGCTGGCCATCTGCTCAAGGCGATCATGCCCGTCATCGGCATCTTCGTGATCGCTTGGGGCTCGGGCCTGCTGGTGGATCATGGAATTCCTGGCATTCCGGGCACAATCCTCAGCCTCCTAATCTACAGCATAATGTACTTGGCAGGCATCTACATTTTCGAGCGGAAGGTCGCCGACGACATGATCCACAACGTGCGCAAGATCGTGACGAAGGCAGCAAAATAGCCGGTCTGGCCTTGGCTGGTTGAAGCGGGATGGAAATAGTCAGCGTTGTAGCGAGTAAACGACAATCATGAAGCACAGCGGAGCCACCTACAGGCGTGACATTGATGGTCTGCGATCGCTCGCGATCCTTCCCATTCTCCTATTTCACGCAGGATTCACAGTCTTTTCAGGCGGTTACACAGGCGTCGATATCTTTTTCGTGATTTCCGGTTACTTGATCACCGGGATCATGTGTCGCGAACTCGATGGTGGAAATTTCAGCCTTGTAAGGTTTTACGTCCGACGTGTACGACGCATCATGCCGGCTCTTGCCGCGCTCCTAATATTTACAAGCGCGGTCGGGTATTTTCTCCTAACCACGCACGAATTTCGTGAGTATGGGCAGAGCCTCTTCGCAACGTCCATTTTCGCCGCCAACATATACTTCTGGCAGATCGCGGGATATTTCGACTCGGCGTCCGAGACCAAACCACTGCTCCACATGTGGTCACTCGGGGTTGAAGAGCAGTTCTACATTTTCTTTCCAGTAGTTCTCTCCCTGATGTGGAGAGCGCCTGCATTGGTTCGAAATGCGCTGGTGATAGTAATCGCATTACTGTCGTTCATTTGGTCTTGCTACCAAGTGCAAACGGCGCCAACGAGCGCGTTCTATTCCCCGATAGGCCGCGCTTGGGAGTTCCTGATCGGCTCGATGCTAGCGATGGGCATGGTTCCGCAAGTGCGGTCGGTGCTTGCCCGCGAGATCATTGGCATTGCGGCGCTTGCCGCGATCACCTTCCCGACTTTCGTATATACCACCACGATGCCATTTCCTGGTCCGACCGCCGCGCTACCAGTGCTCGGTACGGCTGCACTGATCCATGTCGGCCGGGATGCGAACCTAGCAAGCCGCCTACTGGAAAACACCGTGCTGGTCTGGTTCGGTTGGATTTCCTACTCGCTCTACCTGTGGCACTGGCCTGTCATGGCCTACATGCGCTATGTTTCATACGGCGAGATAACGCCGGTTATGAGTTTCGTCGCAATTGCTGTTTCGATAGCACTGGGTACGTTAAGCTGGAAATATGTAGAAAATCCGTTCCGGTCGTCGAATTTCAACGCTCCCAAGAAAGTCTTTGCTGTGGCCGGAGCAGTCTTTCTGCCACTCTGTATCTTCGCGCTAGTCGTGCACAAGACTCAAGGACTTCCCGACCGCTATTCGCCCGAGATGCTGGGCATCGCAAACGGCGGGCGTGACATCAATCCGCGACGTAGTGAGTGCCTCCAGAGGTCCGGGTCAGAGATTGCCGAGGGCCGTGGGTGTGATTTTGGGGTAGCGGGACAGCCTGTCACCTTCACGGTTATCGGTGACAGTTTCGCTGATGCCATGATGACGGGGATCGCCGAAGCGGCAGAGAAGGACGGACTTCGCGGCCGGATATTCATGCGCGAGGGGTGCTTTGCGCTGCTGGAAATCAATCAGGAGAATCCCAAATGCCGCGAGTTCATGAGGCGCGCGGCACGCGAGGCGATGGCCATGCCTGACGTGAAAACTGTCGTTCTGGTCAGTCGCTGGGCTTCCGCGGCTGAATCGAGTCGTGTCGGGGTCAATACCTGGTCGCGCTTCATCACAGACGACCAGTCGAAAGCGGAAAGCGCTACCGAGGCCCACCGCGTCTTTGCGGCCGGGCTGGAGCGCATGATCAACGCCTTGCCCGGCAAGCGCATTATCATTGTCTACGGAACACCTGAACAGGAATACATCGTCTCGCGTGAAGCCACGCTCGATGCGCGTTTCCACCGCACGACCCATTGGGAAGTGACCAAGGAGGCCTATGATGCTCGACAGGCCTTCCTTCGCACCGTAATGCGCTCCGCGATGGCCTCGCATCCGAACGTGATGGCGATCGACACTGGTTCCAAATGGTGCACTTCGGGCATTTGCGTAGGCGTTCTCGACAACAAGGCACTTTACGCCGACGACAATCACGTTACCCGGTACGGCGCCAGCCTCGCCGTTCCGGCGCTGAGCGCGGCGCTGGCTGGCCAAGTTCCTGAACTTTAGCCGGAATCGAGACGGCGGGCCGCGAGGTGCGAACTGCAAATGCACCACCAGCGACCCTACAGCGATCTGGATCCCTGGCGCACTGGACGCGAGCTGCTGAAAAAGCTCCAGACCGGGGTGCCGGGAAATTACCCGGAGGGACTCCTGCGGACAGTCCAGCGACGGCTTAAAGTTTGGCGCACTGCACATACACGAGCGCTCGTGTTCAGAGTCATACCTTCATCGCCCAATGAGGGAATGGCAGCCGCATCGGCCGGGGTCGGCGTTGCTTGGCAATGTCTTGTAGGGAACATATTACGTGAGGCAACACGAATCCTCATCCAGTTTGTCGCGCTACACCAATCGGCCCGTCAGTGTGCGTGTGTATCCCGAACGGCTTGTCATTGTCGCGGAAGGGCAGTTTCTGTGTGAGCACGAGCGGATCATTGATCGGTCCCATCACAGGTCCGGGCGTACGATCTGTGACTGACGGCACTATCTGGCCGTTGTTCAGCGCAAGCCGGGCGCCTTGCGCAATGGCGCCCCCTTCCTGGAGATGCTCGAAGCCTTCCGACAACTACAGGTAAGGCTGCTCAAGCGGCTTGGCGGAGACAAGGAAATGGTCGAGATCCTGTCCCTTGTCCTGCACCATGACGAACAGGCTGTCCTGCGCGCTTTTGAACTCGCCTTCGAGGACGGGGTGGCAACCAAAACCCATGTTCTCAAGATCCTGCATCGCCTAATCGATGGGAAGGCTCCACCAGCTCCCCCGATAGATGCCCCACAAGCCTTGCGCCTCGGCAAGGAGCCCAAAGCCGATGTCGGCCGCTACGACACGTTGAGCGAGCTGCGCCATGCGTCATGATCCTGCCAGTGCTGCTGTGGTCGTAATGCTCCGCGGTCTCAAGATGTATGGCATGGCCCAAGCCGTCAGCGACCTGATTGAGCAAGGGGCCCCGGCGTTCGAGGCGGCCGTGCCGACGCTGTCCCAGTTGCTCAAGGCAGAAATGGCCGAGCGCGAGGTCCGCTCGATCGCCTATCAGATCAAGGCTGCTCGCTTCCCGGCATACAAGGACTTGGCCGGCTTCGACTTTGCCGCCAGCAAGGTCAATGAGGCATTGGTACGTCAGCTCTACCGCAGCGACTTCATGGACAGTGCCGACAACGTGGTGCTGATTGGCGGCCCCGGCACGGGCAAGAGTCACATGGCCACCGCCCTTGGCGTCCAGGCCGTCGAGCACCATCGCCGGAAGGTGCGCTTTTTTGCCACTGTCGATCTGGTCATTGCACTCGAACAGGAAAAGGCGGGCAACAGGGCTGGCCAGATTGCCGAACGGCTGCTCAAGCTCGATCTCATCATCCTGGATGAACTGGGATATCTGCCGTTTAGTCCGTCCGGTGGCGCCCTGCTGTTCCATCTGCTCAGCAAACTCTACGAGCGTACCAACGTCGTGATCACAACCAACCTCAGCTTCAGCGAATGGTCTGGCGTCTTCGGCGATGCCAAGATGACCACTGCCTTGCTCGATCGCCTCACCCATCATTGCCACATCCTCGAGACAGGCAATGACAGCTTCCGCTTCAGGGCCAGCTCCGCCGCACCCAAATCCAGAAAGGGACAAACCCAGCTCTTGACCATGCCCCTCGTGGGCAGCACTTATCCAACACCCACCCGGGTCAAATCTCAGCGCTACTCAACTGATCCACGCACTATTCCATCGCCGCAAGATATGAAGCTGAGTGAATGAATTCTGCTCTAAAGCGGTTTTCGATCAGTCTGGATCATAGCCGCACGAGCTGAAGTAGTTGGGCTGGAAGATGTCGATGAGCTTGCCGATAAGGCCCCACAAGCCATTCACGGTGCGCTCGCCCGCTTTTCGAAGCATGGCCTTGAGGCGGGAGAAGGCCTTCTCGATCGGATTGAAGTCGGGGCTGTAGGGCGGCAGGAAGCGCAGTGTTGCCCCTGCTGCCTCGATCCTGTCACGGACTGCAAGGCGCTTGTGGCTCGACAGATTGTCCATGATGACAACGTCGCCGGGCCGCAGTTCGGGCACGAGGACCTGCGCCACGTAGGCTTCGAACCAGTCGCCGTTGATCGGACCGTCCAGCACCATGGGCGCGACCATGCCGGTCATGCGCAGGCCCGCTACCAGCGTGGTCGTCTTGCGGTGGCCGTGCGGGAACACCATCCGTAAGCGCTCGCCCTTGGCACAACGACCGTGGCTGCGGGTCATGTTGGTGGCGGTCCAGGTTTCGTCGATAAAGACCAGGCGTTCCGGTTCGAGATCGGTCTGGGCATCGAACCAATCACGGCGCTGGCTCAGGACGTCGGGCCGGTCTTGCTCGATGGCGTGCCCAGTCTTTATGGGATGGCCCGCCCCTTTTCCCCGGCATCGGATATGATGTCGGTGCTTGAGAAGGAAAGGAGCGGACCGATGTCTATTGTGATCCTTGGCGTTGATTTGGGCAAGAATGCCTGCAGTGTGGTGGGCGTGGATGCGACAGGCGCTGTCATCATGCGCAGGTCGATGCGGCCAGACGCTGATCGATTATGTCGCCAAGCTTCCGGCGTGCGTGGTTGCGATGGAGGCATGCTGCGGCGCGCATCATCTGGGACGCTTGTTTGCCTCGCACGGGCACGAGATCAGGTTGATGTCGCCGGAATACGTTCGGCCCTATGTCAAAGCGCAGAAGAACGATGATCGTGATGCCGAGGGGATCGCAGAGGCAGCCTCGCGTCCCACGATGCGGTTCGTCGACCTCAAGAACCAGGAGCAATTGGACATCCAGACGCTCCACCGGGTTCGCTCGCGCCTGGTGGCAGGGCGCAGGAGCTTGACCAACCAGTTGCGGGCGATTTTGCTGGAGCGTGGCACGATCTTCCCGGTCGGGCGCCGCAAGCTGGAGCTCGGCATCGATGCCCTGCTGGCCGATGAGGATACGACGTTGTCACCGCGTCTGCGCCAGTTGGTGGGCGAACTGCGTGCCGAATGGCGCGAACTCGATGGCAGGATCGAAACCCTGAACGGCGAGTTCGTCGAACTGGCACGCAATGATGCCGCCGCACGAAGGCTGACATCCATACCCGGTGTTGGCGTGCTGAACGCAACCGCTCTGATCGCGGCCGTGGGCAATGCCAGCAGCTTTGCCAAGGCACGGGATCTGGGTGCCTGGCTCGGACTGGTACCCCGACAACATACCACCGGCGGCAAGCCACGGTTGCTCGGCATCTCCAAACGCGGGAATACCTACTTGCGCACCTTGCTCATCCACGGAGCCAGGGCAGCGCTGCCATCGCTAGCTCGCAGCGAGACGCCACTGGGGCGCTGGCTAACAGGAATGATCGAGCGAGGAGTCCACCGCAATGCCATCGTCGTCGCGCTGGCCAACAAGCTGGCGCGGATCGCATGGGCGGCCTTGCGCAAGGACGCGACGTTCGAACGCGGCTACCCAGTCGCGGCATAACCGGATCGGCCGCGTGCATCTGAGCACATAGGCCAACGATGTTTGCAGGAAGGATCGTGAAGATGGCCTGACAGTCGATCGGCGTCTGGAAAGCCCGGCCAAAAAAATGGCACTCGTTGCCGATGTCTTTATTGTGGCTCCAGACGTGCGGATGTCCATCTTGGCCATGGGGTCACCCATGAGACTGTATACGTTGACGCAGACTGATCAGAGCACTTCAAAATCACCCTTGCAAACGGGGCGGGCCATACGTTTTTTGCGCGTCATGCCCCGACGCGCGAAGAAGCGGTGAAGCCCGGCCACCGAGACGGTCAGACCCATCTCGGCCAGAGCAGCGCGCAGTTCTTCAAGCGAGATGTCCTTGCGCACCTCCCAAAGAGCCAGAATATCCGCCGCTCGCTCATCAACCCGGCGCGACCGGACGTCACCGCCTTGAGGCTTGGACGCAAAGCTGCCCGTCTCCCGGCGCTGCGTTTCCCAGCGGATCGCTGTCGAAGGCGCAACGCCAAACCGCGCTGCCGCCGCGCGGCAACTCAGCCCGTCGTCAATCGCCGCCAGAAGTCGAGAACGCAAATCCATCGAAAGCGGGTGACCCAAACATGCCAGCCTCCTTCACCAGCACGGATTCTGAATCAGAAATCACGCCCGGCGGGAATCCCCCAGCAATTCAAAGCGGTCGAAAACCGCTCTAATCAGTACGCATTTTTGTGAACTAGCACGGCTGCAGTTTTCACAATAATGGCGATATCATTCCAGAACGACCACTGTGCCAAATATTCAAGATCTGCCTCGAGCCGATCAGTCAAATCGCGCTCCTCATGCGTAGCGCCTCGAAAACCGCGCACTTGCGCAAGCCCAGTAATCCCCGGCTTGCAGGCATGCCGATACCAATAACGCTTATCGACTTCCCAGAACAATTTAGAACTGGCTGTTGAGTGCACAGCGTGAGGCCGTGGCCCGACAATCGACATGTCGCCCTTGAGGACATTAAACAATTGAGGCAGTTCATCAATGCTCGTGCTGCGAATAAACCGCCCTACTCGCGTAATCCGGTCATCATCCCGTGACGCCGATCTCACCCCGTTCGCATCACAAAGTTCAACACGCATTGACCGGAACTTGTAGATCGAAAACAGGCCATTCTGGCGCCCAATGCGTTTCTGACGAAACAACACTGGACCTCGACTTTCCAGCATGATCGCGAGTGCGACAACGGCCAGCAGAGGCGCAAGGAAGGCAATGGCTGAACCAGCAATGAAAATGTCAAAACCGCGCTTGATCAGGCGATCACGCAAGTTAAGCGGGCCTCGCGCAACGACATACGTGGGGCGCCCCGCATAATCCCCAATTGCCAGTGCATGAGTTTGCGCGATTTCTGGAGCAATGATTTCTGCGTGAACATTCATCCCCTGCAGCACATGAGCCCAGACATCGCGACGGTCCGCATTGCAGCGTACAACCACGCGGTCTACTGATGACATAAGGCCGGCAAGGCGATGATAATCTTCTGCGGTGGCATTTTTGGGATCGAATGTCTTCCCAATATTGACCGACAGGCCGGTACCGATCGATGAGGCATACTGGCCGTCATGCAACACCAGCACAGAGTAGAGCTGGCCATGGAGGCGTTTTTTGGCATAAATTAGATGAAGTAGACGCAGCGCTGTCAGAAAGATACCCGAGCAGACAAGACCAACTACTATAACGATGCGCGAAACCGCTTGAGCCTCCTGCAATGCGAACAGCAGAAACACTAAGATCCCTGCCGCAGTCAGCAAAGCAAGAATACCGCGCTTCAATGTTTCGGACAGGCTGACCAGAGCATCGCCCGTGCACGCCCGCAAGGCAACCGCGCTAAGCAAGTAAATCGGTATGAGTGCGATAATGCGAGGCGATAAAAGAACCGCCCAAGTCTCACCCAGCCGCAAAATGTTGGCGAAGGCCATGCCGGCAATCAAGGCCAGGATATCGCATGTCACCAAGCTGGCAACCAAGCTGGCTCTCAGCTTGTGCTTTGCCACCGGACGCCCGCTGCTGCGCGAAAAATCTGACGCTGACAGCGCGATTCCTACCTGCTGGTTCATGCTAAAATGCTCCAACTGTCGGCGCGACCGTACCGGAATAGATCTTAATATTGCTACTTATTTCTAACCCTATGCTGCAGGCGCGAAGAGCGCAAGCGATTCGTTGGAGTTACATTATTTCAATACCTTATAACGTCCTTCCGACCTTAGAGTTGATTTCGAAACTCAGGCGGATCGAGCCAATCGGCAGATTATGAGCATGGCGGCGGCTGCGTGAAGAAGTGCGGCGGCGGACTTGAGGGTTGCCTCGATGTCCTTGGCGAGACGGCGAAGCCTGATTGGCCGGTGATCTTGCTGACGTGCTCGTGCTTGTAGCCGCCATCGGCACCGACTTTCTCGATGAACGGGAACAGGCTGCGCGATAATTGCAGCATTGCGCTGCCGCCATCACGATCCTGAACATCGGCGGTGTGGGGTTCGACCAGCAGCGCCCTGCCATCGGTATCGACCAGGGCATGGCGCTTGCGTCCCTTGATCTTCTTGCCCGCATCATAGCCCCAAGGGCCGCCGCTGTCTGGATAGTGTTGAAAAACTCACCGCTTGGATCGAAGTGATGCCAGCTTGGCAACGGTCTGGAAGGCCTGCCCGGTTATGCGAGCGCCGGGGTGGCGGGCATCGGGATCAGCTTTGCCAGCTTGCGGAGGTTTTGAGCGGTGGCGGCAAGGAGGAACTCGTCCTTTGCCCCGTTCGGCCCTCGCAGGCGCAAGCGGTCGAGCTTGAGAATGCGCTTGAGGTGGGCAAACAGCATCTCAACCTTTTTCCGCTCGCGTCGGGATGTGACATAGGCGTCTGTTTTGGCCAGATCTCTTGCCAGATCCCGTGCACCCTCGTGGATTGACCGGGGCACTATGCGGTTGGGCTGTCCGGGGCAGCATTGCGGCTTGAGAGCGCAGGCACCGCAGTCATGTTTGCTGGCGCGGTAGCGGATAAGCCCGTCTTGATCGACGTCGCCTCGCAGCGCCGCGAAGTTCCTGCAGCGCGGGAGCAGCTCTTTGCTGCCGGGACATACATAGAGATCATGTTGGTGATCGTAGCGGAATTCGTCGCGTTGGAAACTTCCGGTCCGGCGCCTCGCGTGATCGAAAATAGGGATGTGCGGTTCGATGCCGCGCTCATGGACAAGCCAGGCGATATTGGCTGCATCGCCATAACCAGTATCGGCGGCCAGACGCTGGGGCCAGATGCCAAAACGTTCCTGTGTCCGGTCGATCATCGTTCGCTGCGCTGTCACCTCCGCAGGGCGAATGGCCGTGGTAGCTTCAACATCGACAATCACGGCTTTCGCCAAATCGATGAGATAGTTGGTGCTGTAAGCGAAGAAGGCTTGCCCGCCATGGGCGCTTGTCAAGCGCGCCGCAGGATCGGCGGGCGACAGATATTTCGGCGTGGCGGGCGATGCCGCGCCAAACGCTGCTTCATCGAGTACCTCAAGATACTCGCGGGCAGCATGGTTGGCGATCGCCGGGGGCAAGCCGTCCTCGCCGGGCACGCCTCGCTGCCGGTTCGCATCGGCCTTGATCAGGCTGGCATCGACGGCGAAGCCCTCACCACCGACCAATCCCTCCTCAATGCAGCGCGTGACGGTCATCTCGAACACGTCCCTCAACAGCTCGCTGTCACGGAACCGGCCGTGCCGGTTCTTGGAGAAGGTCGAATGATCCGGAACAGCCCCGTCAAGGCCAAGGCGGCAGAACCAGCGATAGGCCAGATTAAGATGTACTTCCTCGCATAGGCGCCGCTCTGACCGGATGCCAAGGCAATAGCCGATGAGCAGCATCCGGATCATGAGTTCGGGATCGATCGAAGGGCGGCCCGTCTCGCTATAGAATGGCCGCAGTTTCTCCCGAATGCCGCTCAGGTCCACAAAGTGGTCAACCGCCCGCAGCAGATGGCTTTGCGGCACATGGTCCTCCAAGCTGAAGCTGTAAAACAGCGCCTCCTGCACCACAGTCCGAGCACCCATCATCAGCCTGTCTCCCAACGACAGGGTCAGTGAATCAGGACTGTGCGATTACTGCAAGGCCGAGTTTTTCAACACTATCGTCTGTGGTCTTGACGCTCTGGCTGTCAATGATGGCGGCACTCGGACTGGCTTCGCGCCCTGTCCGTTCGCGATCGGCCATAACCAGCGATGCACCGTCGGCCAGGGTGGGAAGTCCTTCGGCACCAACCGCCTGGCAATCAGCCGCCACTACGCATCGCTCAAATCCGTCTGGTATCGCTTCGCCAAGTGCGTATGCTGCGCGCGACCAGCTGGGGGCCACATGCCTGCCTCCGAGATGTCTGCAAACTCCCGGAATTACACGAACCTCAGCCGCTCAACTCCTTTTGAAACAGATGGGGTGGTTGCCGCCCTCCTTCGACGGCATCGCGATGTGCCAGAATAGTGGTGTTTACAGCCACTGAGCGGAAAGGACTCTTAGATATTAGATATACGACTTACGCTGCTGTATTCAAAGCCAGCGGCGCGCATTTCCGCCGGGTCATAGACATTGCGCAGATCAACCATGATCGGTGCCTTGGCAAGCTGCTTCACCCGGTCGAAATCGAGCGCGCGGAACGCATCCCATTCCGTCACCAGCACGATCGCATCGGCCCCTTCGATGGCGGCATAGGCGCTTTGCACCATCTGCACTTCGGGCAGGATGGCCGCAGCCGGTTCCATGCCTTCAGGATCATAAGCGACGACTTCGGCCCCGGCATCGATCAGGGTCTGCACCACGGCGATGGATGGCGCATCGCGCATGTCATCGGTGTTGGGTTTGAACGTAAGGCCCAACAGCGCCACACGCTTGCCGCGCGCTTCGCCGCCCAGCGCTTCGATAACCTTGCGGCCCATCGCCCGCTTGCGGCTGTCGTTGACCTTGACCACCGCTTCGACCAGCCGGACCGGGCTGTTGTAATCTTCTGCCGTTTTCAGCAGCGCCAGCGTGTCCTTGGGGAAGCATGAACCGCCGTAGCCCGGCCCCGCGTGCAGGAACTTGGACCCGATGCGGTTATCAAGCCCGATACCACGCGCCACATCCTGCACATCGCCCCCCACCTTTTCGCAAAGGTCGGCCATTTCGTTGATGAAGGTGATCTTGGTCGCAAGGAAGGCGTTTGCTGCATACTTGATAAGTTCGCTGCTGCGGCGCGAAGTGAACAGGATCGGTGCCTTGTTCAGGAACAGCGGGCGGTAGACTTCCTTCATGACGCCCCGCGCCCATTCGTCTTCGGCGCCCAGCACGATGCGATCAGGGCGCTTGAAATCGCCAATGGCCGCGCCTTCGCGCAGGAATTCGGGGTTGGACACGACCGCGAACTGAACGCTGGTCCCGCTGTCGCGGATGATGCGCTCCACTTCGTCGCCAGTGCCCACCGGCACGGTGGATTTGGTGACGACCACGGTGGGCGTCTTGATATTGGCAGCCAGTTCTTCAGCCACGGCATAGACATAGCTGAGATCGGCAAACCAAGCACCATATTCCTTCGCGTCATTTCGCAGTAGCAGCATAGGTGCTTTTACAGATGCTGCATCAGCTTATAATCCTCTGGACGCCGATCGTAACCCGCCGTGAGGCAAAAATTCGAAATTTCTGACGTGCATTCCACATTCAGATTGCTGCTGACAGCTCAAGCCAAGACCCCCTTCCGCTGCCTTGTGCGCTCTATTCTCTCGTTTGAAAGCAGAAGCTTCGCGCGGCACGGATCGTTTTGCACAGGCGAAGCCTCTGACAGGCAAGCTTCGTAGTTGACCTTAGGATTTTATGTTGCAATGCAGCGTCGGCTGTCATTCGATTCAGGTGGGCCGGGTTGGCAGCTTGTAGCGGATGCGCTGCAGAAAAAAGTGCAATATTAAGGTCGCGTTTGATGTTGATGGAAGGCTGATCTGTCAGGCTTCTTTATATTGTTCAGCAGGAGTATCGCGAGCAGTGACTGTATTGACGGCCCGTCCGGCACGAAAAGGTATCATTCTGGCCGGTGGTTCCGGCACGCGACTCTACCCGCTGACGCGCGGCGTATCGAAGCAGTTGATGCCGGTTTTCGACAAGCCGATGATTTATTACCCGTTGAGCACGCTGATGCTGGCCGGGATTCGCGACATCCTGATTATCACCACGCCTGACGATGCGGACCAGTTCCGTCGTGTGCTGGGAGATGGATCGGATTTCGGCGTTTCGCTGTCTTATGCTGTTCAGCCGACGCCGGATGGTCTGGCGCAGGCTTTCCATATCGGCGCGGACTTTGTGGCCGGGCATCCCAGCGCGCTGGTTCTGGGTGACAACATTTTTTATGGCCACGGGTTGCCCGAACTGCTGGGCAATGCCGATGCGCGCACCACCGGGGCAAGCGTGTTCGCCTATCGCGTGAACAATCCCGAAGCCTACGGCGTGGTGGATTTTGACTCCGATGGCCGCGCGGTTTCGATTGAGGAAAAGCCGGTCGCCCCGCGTTCCAACTATGCGGTCACCGGTCTGTATTTCTACGACGAAACCGTGGTGGACCGCGCGCGCGACCTGAAGCCTTCGCCGCGTGGCGAGCTTGAGATCACCGATCTTAACCGTCTTTACATGGATGACGGCGCGCTTTCGGTGGAAATCATGGGGCGCGGTTATGCCTGGCTTGATACCGGCACGCACGGATCGCTGCTAGATGCGGCTGCCTATGTGCGGATCACCGAAGAGCGGCAGGGCCTGAAGATCTGCTGCCCCGAAGAAATTGCCTGGCGTCAGGGCTTTATTGACGATGCCCGGCTGCAGGAAATTGCCCAGCCGCTGCGCAAATCGGGTTACGGCGAATATCTTCTGCAAATGCTCAACCAGAAGGGCGTGGCGTGAATATTATCGAATGTGACATTCCGGGGCCGCTGGTGATCGAACCCAAAGTGTTCGGGGATGATCGCGGCTTCTTCATGGAATCCTGGAACGCCGAAGGTTTCGCCAAGGCCGGGCTGGACCTGACCTTTGTGCAGGACAACCACAGCCGTTCGCAAAAGGGCGTGCTGCGGGGGATGCATTTCCAGAACCCCGGCCCGCAGGGTAAGCTGGTGCGCGTGGTGCGCGGCGCGGTGTTCGACGCGGTGGTCGATCTGCGTCGGTCTTCGCCCACCTTCGGCAAGTGGACCGGGGTGACGCTTTCGGCTGAGAACAAGCGCATGTTCTGGGTGCCCGAAGGCTTTGCCCACGGCTTCCTGACGCTGGAGGACGATACCGACTTCCTCTATAAATGTACCACGCCCTATGCGCCGCAGAACGAAGGCAGCCTTGCCTGGGATGATCCGACGGTGGGCATCGAATGGCCGCTGGACGGCATCACCCCGCTGCTGTCGGGCAAGGATGCAGCGGGTATTCCGCTGGATCAGGTGAAGACCTTCCCATGAAGGCGCTGGTTACAGGCGTGAACGGGCAGGTCGGCAGCGCACTGCTACGCACTTGTCCTGAAGGCTGGACCTGCGTGGCGCTGGACCGCGCAGCGCTGGACCTGACCGATACCGACGCGATTGCGCGGATCGTCGAGGCCGAGCGCCCCGATCTGGTGCTCAACCCTGCGGCCTATACCGCGGTGGACCGGGCGGAGAGCGAGCAGGATCTGGCCTATGCCATCAATGCCCGTGCGCCCGGTGCGTTTGCCAAGGCGCTGGCAAAAACCGGCGGGCGTCTGGTCACCGTGTCGACCGATTTCGTGTTCGATGGCACCAGCGGACGCGGCTATCAGCCGGGCGATGCGCGCAATCCGCAATCGACCTATGGTGCCAGCAAAGCCGAGGGTGAGATGGCGGCAGGCGATGATGCTATCATCGTGCGCACAAGCTGGGTCTATGCGGCGGGCGGCGCGAATTTTGTGCGCACCATGCTGCGGCTGATGCGGGAACGTGACGAACTGCGCGTGGTGGCCGACCAGATCGGTTCGCCCACATGGGCAACAGGTCTCGCGCACACGCTGTGGGGCCTTGCCCTGGCAGAAAAACCCGGCATCTGGCACCACCGCGATGCGGGCGTGGCAAGTTGGTATGACTTTGCCGTGGCGATTGCCGAAGAGGCTGCCGCGCTGGGTCTGCTGGCCCGCATTCCGCGCATCATCCCCATTGCAACCACCGATTATCCGACGCCTGCCACACGGCCTGCGTTCTCGGTGCTGGATGTCTCGGCCACGCGCGCTCTGCTGGGCGACGAGGCTGTGCACTGGCGCGCGAACCTGCGGACAATGCTCGAAGAGGAAAAAGCACTTGGCTAATCTGCTCGTCACCGGCGGCGCCGGTTTCATCGGCGGCAATTTCGTCCACTACTGGGGCAAGACGCACCCGGACGACAACATCATTGTGCTCGATTGCCTGACCTATGCCGGCAACCGGTCGACCATTGCCGATGTCGAACAGGCCGAACTGGTGGTGGGCGACATTCGCGATACCGATCTGGTCGAAAGCCTGCTGCGCGACCGCGATATCGCTACGGTCGTCCACTTTGCGGCGGAAAGCCATGTCGACCGGTCGATCACCGGGCCGGACGCTTTCATCGACACGAACATCCTTGGCACCAACAGCCTGCTGAAGGCCGCGCGTGCGGTGTGGCTGGATGGTGGCAGCGGGCGCGACCACCGCTTCCACCACATTTCGACTGACGAGGTTTACGGCTCACTGGGGCCGAACGATCCGGCCTTTGCCGAAACCACGCAGTATCAGCCCAATTCGCCCTATTCGGCGTCGAAGGCCGCGTCTGACCACCTGGTGCGCGCCTATCACCATACCTATGGGCTGAACGTCACCACGACCAATTGCTCGAACAACTACGGGCCGTATCACTACCCGGAAAAGCTGATCCCGTTGTTCATGCTCAACGCGCTGTCGGGCAAGCCGCTGCCGATCTATGGCGATGGCATGAACGTGCGTGACTGGCTCTATGTCGAAGACCACTGCCGCGGCATCGAAGCGGCGCTGAAGAACGGCAAGGCCGGCGAAACATACAACATCGGTGGCGGTGAAGAACTGCCGAACATGGCGGTGATCGACCGGATCTGCGCCGAAGTGGACCGCGCCTTTACCGAAATCGAAGGTCTGGCCGAGCGTTACCCCGATGCCCCGGCGGCACAGGGCCGCGCCACGTCGGAACTGAAAACCTTCGTTGAAGACCGCAAGGGCCACGACCGCCGCTATGCCATCGACGAAACCAAGGCGCGCGCCGAACTGGGCTATGTCCCGCAGCACGATTTCGAGAATGGCCTGCGCAACACCCTGCGCTGGTATCTCGACAATGAAGCGTGGTGGCAGCCGCTGCTAAAGTGAACAGGGGTTTTCCACCCCCTCATCTTTCATCATAAATAGTGAGCGGCAGCTAAAGTGGCACAGAAGCACCTGATCATTCTTGGCATTCGCGGCGTGCCGGCAGCCCATGGCGGATTTGAAAGTTTCGCCGAACGCCTTGCGCCTTGGATGGTGAAGGCAGGATGGCAGGTAACAGTCTACTGCCAGGGTAGTGAAACCGGACAGCGATTCGAAGATACATGGGAAGGGTGTCGCAGAATTCACATTCCTGTGAAGCGAGACGGTGCGGTCGGCACAATTGAATTTGACATTAAGTCCACATTCGACGCAGTTCGTCAAAACGGACTACTGCTGACACTTGGCTACAACACTGGATTTCTATCCGCCTATGCCCGGCTTCGTGGTTGCCATAATCTCATCAACATGGATGGCATCGAGTGGAAACGAGCCAAATACTCACTTCCACAAAAGATCTATCTCTGGATCAATGAACGTCTTGCCGCAGCCTCCGGCAACGTCTTGATCGCAGACCACCCTGAAATCGCAAGGCACCACGCTGAGCATGCTCCTGCGAGCAAAATCGCCATGATCCCTTATGGCAGTGATAGTATCACCACAGCCGATGAGGGACTGCTTGCGCCCTTCGGCCTGGAGCGCGATAAATTTCTGACCGTTATCGCACGACCTGAGCCAGAAAATTCACTCCTCGAGATTGTGAGATCATTTTCGCGCGAACAGCGTGGCGTCAAGCTGGTCGTATTGGGAAAATATAGCCAGGGACATGCCTACCAGAATGCAGTGTTAGGTGCGGCTAGTAGCGAAGTGCTTTTCCCTGGCGCAATCTACGACAAACCTACATTGCATGCCCTGCGCCTGTTCAGCCTGGCCTATGTTCACGGCCATCAAGTTGGCGGAACCAATCCATCGCTCGTCGAGGCTTTGGGAGCCGGTAATGCAGTCATTGCACATGATAACCCTTTCAACCGATGGGTTGCAGGAGAGGCTGGAGCGTACTTTTCCTGTGAGGATGAGTGCGAGCAACATATGGAACTGCTCATCCAATCCAATCAAATTGCAGCTGCGATGCGTCAAGCAGCGCTTGAGCGCTGGCGGTCCGCATTCACTTGGCAACGTATCCTAAGCGATTATCAAACTCTGTTCGAACATTGTCTGTGAAGATTTATCTTCCGCGCAAACCACGCCCATTTGGCGGTGATATACCCCGCGATGCATAGGCCGCCAAGTCCGCGCCTGATCCTATACGTGCATCAAGGGGCCGAATTCTATGGATCAGGTCGTAGCTGGAAGGTTCTAAAAACTCTGGCGCTTGGCGGACTGAACTGATTTACTGCGTTCGCGGATGAGCGGAGGCGATGATGGCGGGACAGCCCGGTTTCTCTGATCTTTCGGATCGGTACGAGGCCTTGCGTGCAGTGGTTGATCCGCTGGAGCGATTGGCTGGGGTGGTCGACTTTGAGGTATCCTGGGCGATTGATTGCCGCTCTGCGTCGTAGTGTACGCGGCAAAGGCGCCTGGCCGCCGTTTGAACCGGTTATGATGTTCGATATCCGTACGCCTCCGCTGTGGACGGCAGGCACGAGGCATTTTTTTGGGTAAGATCTCACAGGAGTATCGCTACCCATACTCGTGTGATCTCGGGTTTTCGCTGTTTGCGGATCAGGCGGCCTGAGCGGTATCGATCTGCGCGCGCATCTGTTTCCAAGTCCACGGCAGCAGTTCCTGGAGGCGATTCTGGGATATGTCGGCGATCCGTGTGAGCACGTCGGTGAGCCAGACGAGCGGGTCTACATCGTTGAGTTTGCAAGTGGCGATGAGGGTGTACATCATCGCGGCGCGTTCGCCGCCACGGTCAGACCCGACGAATAGACAGGCTTTTCTTCCCCGGGCAATGGCTCGCAGGGCGCGTTCGGCGGCATTGTTCGTGAGACATATCCGACCATCGTCAAGGAATGCGGTAAAAGCGGGCCATGCGTTGAGCATGTAATCCATCTTCTTGCCGACGGCGTCGTTGGCGGAGAGAAGCCCGCGCTGTTCACGCATCCAGTTGCCGAGTTGCGTGACGAGCGGGGCTGACAGGATTTGACGCACGGCAAGCCGCTCGGCGGCAGGACTGCCGTTGATGTCGCGCTCAATAGCGAAGATGCGGTCGATGCGTTGCACGGCCTCGATCGCAAGCGGCGAGATGACGACACGCTTGCCGGGTTTTCGCTTCATCTGGGAGGCAATGTCAGCAAGTTCGAAGAAGTATCGCCTCGCATGGGCCCAACAGGCAGCGAGCGTTATCGTCCCTTCGGCCCGACCGGGGTCATAAAGCGCGTTATAGCCAGCATAATTGTCAGCTTGAAGGATACCCAGATAGCCAGCGAGATGCCCCCGGCTGTGCTCGCCCTTGCGGTCCCTGGAATAATAGAACAGCGCTGACGGCGCCCGCCCGCCTGCAAACGGCGCATCATCGCAAACGTAGGTCCACATCCGGGCGATATCGGTCTTGTACTTTGCGAGACGCGGTACGGTGGTGTCGTCGGCGTGGAGACGCCCGGCGCCGAGCGTATGCGCTTCGAGCAGGAGATACACCGGCTTCAAAGCGACTGCGATTGCACCGATCTGATCGGCAAGCGTTGAAAGGCTGAGCGGTATGCCCTGGCTCTCCAGGCGATCACGCTGGCTATTGAGGGGCTGGTGCAACCCGAACTTGTTGAACGCGAGGCATGCCAGAAAATGCGGACCAAACATGGCTCGCGGCGTAACGTGAAACGGCGCTGGTGGCTGAGTGATGGTCTGGCACGACCTGCAGGAAAAGCGTTCGCGAACGGTCCCGATGATCTTGTGCTGAGCAGGCACCGTCTCCAGCGCACGAATGACACTCTCGCCAAGCTTGCTGAAGTTGTCTGAACCGCAGCAGGGGCAGTTCTTGTCGGCGGGAATAACGACCCGCTCGACGGGAAGACCTGACGGAAACTCCCGGCGCGTGTGACGCTTGCGGGTGAAGGCTTCGACGGTGGTCGTCTTTGCGGCCACCTGCTGCGCGGCGATCTCGTCTTCGGTCGCAGTGGCCTCAAGCTCTTCGAACTCGAGTTCCATCTGATCGATCAGGCGGCGCGAACGCTCCGACGATGGCCCGTGCAGCGCGCGTCGCATCTTCTCGTTTTGCAGCTCGAAAAGGGCATTGCGGGCGATCAGATCGGAGTTGATAGCCATGACCCGGGCGGCATTGGCTTCCGCCTCGGTGGCGCGCAGTCTTGCCTGGAAGACAGCCTCGCGCAGGTCTTGAATATCGCGGGCCGAGAGCGTCTTCATTGCCGAAATTCCTAGCAGAATCGGTCCTGAACCCGAAGGAAAATCGCCAGAAAAATGCTACCCAACTTTGCTCGGACGCCAGGCTTTCTGGGGATTACGCCAGTCTATGCCCTCCAGCAGGCAGGCCAATGCCGAGGCCAAAGTCGGCGTCGCGCCGTCCTTGGCCGAGGACCAGACAAAACGCCCCTTCTCGAGCCGTTTTGCATATAACGACATGCCGAAATCGTCGTGCCATAATATCTTCACGAGCGATCCGCTGCGCCCCCGGAAGATGTACAGATCGCCTTGATGAGGGTCGCGCTTCAGGCTTTCCTGAACCTGCAGCGCCAAACTCCGCATCCCTCGGCGCATGTCTGTGTGACCCAATGCGATCCAGATCTTCGCATCGCTCGGAACGGGGATCACTGATCGATCGCCGCCAGCACCCGAAGCAACGCGGCGACATCTACGTCACGGTCGACGATGATCCGGCGGCCGTTGCCACAAACAATCTCCATCTGGTTGCGTGACGACGAAACCGGAACATCGGGGGTCACAACCACCGGCGCAAATCCGCGAACCCCTTTGGAAATGTGCGGAAACAGCCTTTTGCGCCAGTCGTAAATCTGCGACGGGTCGACATCATGGCGCCGCGCTACTGCCAAAACCGGAAGGCCGCGCTGAAATGCCTCCTCGACAATCCGTTGCTTCGCTTCACCGGTCCAGCGCCTCCGTCGGCCGGTCTCCACCACGTCCAGGCGGCGAACACCCAGAAACACATCAATGTCTACCTCATCCATGCCCGCGCAATGCGATGGCCACGCCAACTCGACAATGCGGCTGCCATCGGAGGCGTACCGATATCCTGGTGTTGCAGGCGTTGTACTCGCTGTCGGACGACGCAACGGAATTTCCGATCAAAGATCGCTTGTCGTTCCAGCGTTTCCTGAGTCTTGGGCTGGATGGCACGGCGCCCGATACGAAGAAGGTGTGGTTGTTCCGTGAGTGTCTGGTGCAGGCCAAGGCAATCAACAAGCTCCTTCACCCGCTTCGATACAGCGCTGACCGATCGGGGCTATCTTGCGATGGGTGGGCAGATGGGATTTCCCGGTGCCGGGCGGTCCAAGAAAATGTAACACCTCGGCCAGGTTGATGAACTCGAGTTGGGCCAGCGCGGTGATGCGATGCCGGTCGAGCGAAGGCTGGAAGGAGAAGTCGAAGCTTTCGATGGTCTTGACCGGCATGAGACGGGCGGTACGCAGCGCTACGCCGATGCGCCCTGCCCCCGATCAGGCTCTCGAGTACATCGCTACCAACAACATATCCAGACTTGGGTTTAATTAAAATCGTACTAATTCGAGCTTAGGAGAGTAATTCTGAATATTCCGAATACGGATAGATGGCGCTTGCATTGAAATACTATTCAATTCACCTTCACCGCCTTCTCCACTATAGTATAGTTTCAAACTATGAGATTTGCACGGATTTTTTATTTGAAAATCCACGATAAAACTAGATTTTTCCTTAGAAAATAAAGCTTCACCTTGAGAAATTTCCCCATTTGAGTTGCATTGTATTTTCCAGGAAAATACTCTATTATTTTCTTGGCCAATTTTTGAAATTGGAGTTTCCATACGAAAATTGCCAACTGGAAAAACCATAAAGCGCTGAGCAAAAGGTTTTGCATTCTCGATAGATCCGTTGAAATTCAATTTCAGCGATCCGTATTTCGTGTATTCAACTTGAAATGCCTCGTTCGGAAAATTCCAGAACAGCGGGAGCTCCACTTTCGCTGTTTGCGAGGCCCGAAAATCAAGGTTCAGCCAGTCCGTTATAGGCATATCCCCGTAGATCTGGGCGAACCTTTGTGCTTGCGCCACGTCGCCGATCGAGACCAGCCGGCCAACAACGCTCTTGAGCACCGCGTCACGCCTGCGACTCTCACCTTTTACGTTTTGCATCAGGAATTCGGACAATCGGTGCAGGTCTTGTCTGCTCTCTGCAGACCTTATCGCAAATTCTGGAAACCAATCTCGCGACTGCCTACTGGCGACCAACTGCTCGCCACCGTCCTCGTCCAATGCTGCAAACAAAATGGGATACACTTGCTGCCGCATGCCCGGCGAAACGGATGCAAGCCTGTCGAGGCTGGCAACAGCCTCGGCCAGATTCCGCTTGTGTACGGCGTCTTCAAGCTTGGCCACCAGTATGGCCGGATTCCGTCGACTGCTCCGAATTCCTATATCAAGTATCGCTTCAGAGCGTTTGGGATCGCCATTGGTTTTAGCATTCAATTGCAGCATTGCGAGCGTGCCAATATCTAGTGGATCGCCCACGAGGCCGCTGACAATCTCCTTGGCGATGCCTTTCTTGACACCCGCGATCGAAGTTAGACTGCCCTCAGGTAAGGGTATGTGCCTATCGCCGCCCGCTATGGCGGGATTGTAGGTCGGAGTCAGCATAGCCTGCGTTGCGGTTACACTGCTCCATGATGCGGCTATGCAAAGCAGGCCGCCCAGCAATGCTCGGAATGTTATCCTTTTAGCCGCCAGCACGGAGGCTTCAGTGCTACACTTCGGCTTTCTCACCATAGCCGTACGAATATCCGTAGCCATAACCATAACCATAACCATAATTGTGGCGCTTGAGATCAATCTTTGTCACGACAACGCCCAGCACTCGGTTGCCAACCGCCTGAAGGCGCTGGATAGCAGTGCGCGCTGCGCGCCGAGAGGTACGCTCCGCTTCAATTACAAAAACCATACCCTCTGCAGACGTGCCGATCAGTGGCGCGTCTGCAAGACCCAGCACAGGAGGGGCATCCACAATAACGTGGTCAAAAACTTCGCCTAGCGACAAGACGATTTCACGAAGTCGTTCAGTAGAAAACAGTTCTGCAGGGTTGGGAACAGCGGGGCCCGTAGTCAATGCAGAGAAATTGCCTACCGGGATATGCTGCACATAATTGACTGCCTGGCCTTCGCCAGCGAGTGCGTTGGCAAGCCCGGCCCTGTTATCGATCGCTAGATTGGCATGCTGCGATGGCGAGCGAAGGTCGGCATCAACCAACACGACGCTTTTGCCGGTTCGTGCTACCACGAATGCCAGCGCGAGTGCCGTAGTCGATTTGCCTTCAGATGCTTGGGTACTCGTAACCACCAGCGACTTTGGAAAACCGTGGCTGGTCGAGAACGCCAGTACCGAACGCAACGAGAACATCGCTTCGTAAAGCGCAGACTTCGCATCGCCCAGATCATCGATGGGGTTGTGGTCGTCGACCTTGGGAGAATTGCCGAGCAGCGGCAAACCTAAATGGTTGCGTACGTCATCTGGCGTACGGATACCTTCGTCAATCTGCTCCAAAGCGAACACGCTAGCGCATGCAATTGCTAAGCCGATCAAAAAAGCTATAACCATGTTGAGCGGCAAGTTCGGCGAAGATGGCTTTTGCGGTACATCTGCAAAATCGACAATCGAGATGTTGCTGACCCCGACAGTGCCCGCAACACCAATTTCCTTGTAGCGCTGTAGCAGTGCATCGTAGAGTTGACGGTTGGTGTCGGCTTCACGCTGGTAAATATTGAACTGAATCGAGTCCTGCCGCTGGCGATCAAGTTCTGCTTTGAGCCCGTTGACTTTGGTCGTCAGATCCCGCTCGCGCGCCATGGCCTCCTGGAAGGCCTGCTGACGGCTCCCGCCGATACGCGAGGTTTCGCGCCCTATGGCTGCATCAAGAGCTGCCATTTCCTGTTTCAAGGTTACCGCTTCAGGATAAGCAGGCTCAAACCTCACCAACAGTTTGGCATATTGAGCGGCTACTTCGGCACGCTTTGCCCGCAATTGCGTAAGCGCCGGATTGTTGAGCGCCTCAGTACTGTTATCAGCGCTGCCGCCAGCGCGCGATTGTGCGGTAACACGATCGGCCTTGGCAACGGACAAAGCCTGGTTGAGAGCTTCAAGATCCGCTGAAGCCAAAGTCCGCTGCGTGAACGTACGACCATCCGCATCACGCACGGTATCAAGTGTCACGATGTCCCGGCTGGATGCGAATGTGACGACTTCGCGCTCGGACTGCTCGAGGCGAGCCTTCAACACTCCGAGACGTTCTTCAAGAAACTTTCGTGCATCTGCCGTTGAAGCAAATTGGCGGTCCATGCTCAGACCGATAAATTCCTGCACCCAGACATTGGTTATCTTTGCTGAAAGTGCAGGCGAACGGCTTTGCAACTTGATATCAACCAGCCGCGATAAGCGGATCGGGCTGATCTCGACATTGTCCAGCAACAACTGTACTGCTCGGCGTTGCCGCTCCTCGTTGACGGCCTTGCTTTCAGACTTTGCCCCCTCTGGCGGCTCGTAGAGCTTCTGGCCATAAGCGGCGAAGAATGCCTCAGAATTCTTGAGGTCAAGCTTCTTGGCAATCCGTTCGGCCAACGACTGCGCTTTGAGCAGCGCATATTGCGTTTCGTAGAACTCGAGATCACGGCCTTGACCAGCGGATTCAAGCCCTTCGACACTCGTAATGTTCTTCTGTTCGCGGCTGATCTCGATCTGTGCTTTGGCCGTATAGACCGGAGCTTTCAGCAGTGTGCCAATCAATGCAATTGTAAGAACTGCTGCCACAATACCGGCAATAAGCCAGCGCCACCGTACGATCGATTGCCAGACCTGGGTGAGCAAAGGGCGCAGGCTCCAGTTCATGCCGTCATCGACAGGATCGACGGCGTCTGGCGCCTGCATCGCGGAAATGGGTGTGTTGGACATCAAATGGGTTCTCTTGCAGGCTTTAGCGAGCGATACGATCAAGGGCGATGACGAGTGGCGAGGCCAGCGCCGACATGTCCTTGAAGAAGCGGCGGCTTTCGGAGAAGCCGACCATCACCACATCGTCGGCGTAGATTTCAGGGTCGCCATATGTGCCATGGCGGATCGCTTCGAGATTGTAGAGGGCGGCATAGCGTCTGCCACCAACCGTCCGGAACACGACCACGTCGTCAAGCCGTGAGAACTCGGTCGTGCCCTCTGCGCGCGCCACCGCGCCCATCAGGGACAGTCGACCGATAAGTGGATAGAGACCGGGTTTCTTGACCTCGCCGTCGACTGTCACCACGCGGCTCAGCACTTCCTTGAGGTTCACCGTCACTTGTGGGTCGCGGAAATAGGCTTGCCGCAACCGCGCAGCCATTTCCTGTTCGATCTCGACAGGTGTCTTGCCATTGACCTGCAACAGGCCGACCAGCGGGAAAGAAATCCGCCCCGATGCGTCGACCTGGATCTCGCGCTTGGACAGCTCTTCCATACCGTAGACATCTATGATCAACCGATCGAACGGCCCCACATAGTACGGTGTCGTATCTTTCTGGAAATCCTGCTGTGTCGGCAAGGGCAAATCGCCCGCCGGCATCACCGTCAGATTGGCATCGCCACCAAGCGTCGGCCGTCCGCCGCAGGCACCAAGGCCAAGCACAAGAACAAGGCCGCAAACGCTGGCAAGCTGGCGAACGTGCCGCATGCGCGACTGTTGTGGAAGCTCGATCATATCTGCCTGTCTTTTCAATTCCTGCATCCTGTCATTCGGCCAAGCGATCACGACGAGCGTGATCCGGCAGCGTCTTGCGCAAACCTTCCGTAAGCCAGATCAGCATAACCGCAAACAACGCACTGAACGCCGGGGTCCGCAACGGGTAGTCACTGATCGAGGCCAGCCCTGTGAGCAATATCACGATCAGGGCAGCGCGCGCCATATCATTACCGGGGCGCACCCGGCGCTGGCCAGGCACGAGGCAAATCGCTGCGCCCCCGAACCAGGCCAGTACCGCCCATGCCAGCAAAGCACCGCCAGGAACCCCCGCCGTCATGACGACCTCGAGCCAGTCATTGTGGATGTGATTGGCATAGGTCGGCATCAGCAATTCGTCAGGTTCGTGAATCTGATACACCGGCTCAAACGTCCCCACTCCGCTCCCGCCTGGCGCATAGAGCCTGATCATGCTGAACACTGTAGGCAATATCTTCGTGCGCATGTCTTCCTGGGGGTCGACCTCGATCAAGCGCTCAATCGAAAGCGCGCGGTCATTGCTCAGCGCGATCCCGGTCATTGCCAGCCCTGCGCAAACCACCAGGACAGTCCACAAGACCGCCGGTCTGCGATGCAGCTTTGCTGCCGCTGCAGCACCAGTAGTACCGGCACCAGCGCCTTCGCCGACACTCGGCCCCAAGCCTGATAGGCCGCGCTCTGGAGCGTGCCTGCCGCCAAATGGCGAGAGTACAAGCAGCGAGCCCACCACCGAAATCACCATGGCCACAATGCCCGAACGTGAACCCGTTGTCAGAACCAGCGGCACGAGCACGAATATCAGCACAACTGCCGCAGGTCTGGTCAGGTCAAGCCGCTTCTTACCGCGCTGGTCGAGCACGATTCTCAGTGGGTGGTAGCGCAGGCAGGCCATCGCGATCGGGAACAAGGCCGCCAGGAAAACCGCTTGATGGTTGCGATTGGCAAAGAATCCGTCCGCCACACCAAAATGCATTTTGCGGTAGAAATACAAAGGCCCCCTGGGATCCCCGGAAACCTGGGCAATTGCCAACACAGCACTTGCAAGCCCGATCCCCAGCATGGTCACACCAAGGCGGCGAATGTCACGCGTTTCAAGCTGCGCCACATGCACGACAACCGAGAGCGGCACGAACAGCGACCACAAGGCATTCCACGTCCAGGGTGGCGACATCGAAATCGGGCGCCAGGTCCCGGTCAATCCGACCGCAGCATCGATATCGACGATAAGCCCGCGGCCAGGCAGGGCGCTCCACCAAGCAGGCGGCAAAGGGACGAGATGTATAGCCGGCAACAGCAAGACCAGCGCTGCAAAAATGAATACCGTTCGGTGCGCTCGAAATTGTGCGCGCTGCAATGTGATTGCCCCGGCACCGAAAATCAGGACCGACAAAGGCCGAAGTATCAGCAATGACTGCGTGTCGGGCCGCGAGGTCCCGCCCATCATGAAGATTGCCAGCAACCACAGGCTGACAAAGACCAGCCGTGCAGAAATCGCGAACGGCCAGCGTGACGGCAAAGGCCAAAGGCGCCCCTTGCTACCGGATCTACGACCACCTGCCATGCGCCGCCGCTTACTGCCCGCAACAGCCGAGCGGTCTTTCGGGCGCTCATCGCGCTGACCTGGATCCCATGAAGTCATTGTCATCTGATGCTTGCGAAAATTAGAAAACTGACCCTGCAAATTGCCACGACGGCGCGCACGCTACCGCAGTACGGGTGAAACTCACCCATATCGCCATGTCTTATCCTGCGGCGCCAGCCGCTTCATCCAGCCCGGTCCTTATGGCCCTGTTCGCGCCACGTTATCCGAGCCAGCCTTTCACCACACTTCTAGCCCGTCTGCCGACGGGAAATCACTACCACCCTCGCGCTTGTCGTCCGGAGCATTGTTCCTCAGGCCAAGCCTACACTGGTTGATTGCATCGAAACTACATGATCCTGGCCGAGAAGTTCGAGGAGCAGCGCAACCCTGCCAAGCTCATCGCACTCGACAATCCGCGCAAGACGTTCGGCAAACGGTCCTGCAAGGACCTTCACCGTTTGGCCGGGCCGAAAATCTGCCAGCGTCGAACGGACAATGCCATTGTCGCACCGGGACAGGATATGCTCCATCACCGCTTCCGGCACCGATAGAGGCATGTGATCGCGCCCACCGACCAGCCCTCTTACGCCAAATGTGCTGTTTACCCAGCGCCAGGGTGCGGTCAACGGATCAAACCTGACAAAAAGGTAGCCAGGGAACAGCGGCGCAAGCACTTCGCGGCTTTTGCGTGCATGCCTGACGGTCTTCCTGAACCTCGGCCAGAAGCTGGTAAATTTTTGCCGGGCTAGCTGGATCGCAGCAAATGCCTCCTTCCGCGGATGGGTCTGCACCACGAACCAGCGGTCTCCTGCACGCGCATGCGCAGTATCGCCTTGTTCCACCACGGTATCCGGACCGCCTGGCGCGCGGTGGGCTTGGGGAATGCCTTCAGACCGGTAACGGCTTGCAGTATCGCACATGGCGACATGACCAGCCTGCGCCGAACGTTCCTGTGCACCGCTGGGACTCACTCAAAAACTCCCCCGAAACCCTGACCGGGAATCAGTTAAAAACAGAGCGACCCGTTCCCGTCCGATTGCGACGGTAAGCGTCCGAAATCAAGCCGAATATATTCACTTTGGTTGATACTGCCACAATTTTTTTGCAGTGCAGCACGATTATGACTGGGTGACTACGAACCTGGAACATCCACAGCACGCCAGTGACCCTACCCCATGGGACGGCCGCACGAGCCCGACAGCATGTGCATCATTGACTGTTCCCGAGACGATATGGCCTGAAACCCAGGCCCCCGCACAAGGTCTTTGAAAAACCACAATGATTTCACGCTCGTGAAGCTGGAGGTCCCGCATTGCGCCGGGTGCCGCCAGCTCATATTGAGCCGCATGGCCTGCACAAGTGCTTGCCAGATGCACCGCTCAACGCTTACCGCCGCACGGCCTGCTTCCGAGCAGGACGCGGCCGCACATCGGCCTCTCGCTCTGAGCATGTGCAAAATGTCATATGCAAGGCGAACGGATGCAATTGTGCGGCCAATTGAGCATAAAACAAGCTCAGTGTCTGACCCTACGCACTGTTGCATATGGTTGACACATGGAGAGCGCCAAGAGGCTTTCCGCAAGAAGCACACGGCCCCCTGCCTGGCTCTGAACCAGCCTAGCCCGCCTTTACGTCAGAGGCGCCGATCTAGGATTTCTTGCCAAAAGTTCGATGACATAAGGTGACATGTGCCAGATGAGGCATAGGCCCGAGCATCCCGGCCTTACCGAAAGTCAGCGCAGGGTGGTTCGCTGCCGGCTTGCCGGAGCAAAGCACAATTTCACTCAAGGCACGCACAGTTCAAGCGTAAACACCTGGCCTCGGCGGAGCCGGCTTCCCGCTCAACCCAAGAGGCCGCTCAACCCAAGAGGCCGCTCAACCCAAGAGGCCGCTCAACCCAAGAGGATTGCGAACTGCATGATTCCCACCCACAGGGCAAGCGAAAGCCCGATTGGCAGGACAATGTGGATCCAGCCCGCGACTTTGCCGCGAGGTCCCGAAAGCCGAACTATAATGCGGTCGGGACCCGACATATCGACGCTGGAAAACGCCCGGGCGAATATTTTCTCGAACAGAGGCCTCAGGCCTGCTGCCCCAGCATGCCGACGTGCTGTCGGGACCACAAATGCATTCGCTGCACGACCCATCTCGACTCTCCCAAGTCTTGCTTCAGACAGTCCACCTCTTGAGGATGATTTTACCGTCCTAGGCTAGCGGTCGTGATGCTACCGCGACAAATGCTGCAGCATCAACAATTTTCAACGATATCAGTATTTCTACTAACAATTTATTACGCCATAATGGTGTGATAGAGAGGAGCCTCAATGGCAATTTGCTGGCCTGGGTCTGCCGAGCGTCCCGATCCGCCTGCTCCCCCTACCCGTCAGGTCTGAGGGATAGAATTCACGTCCTTGCCGAGGTCGCCCAATACCGTCGTCACTGTATCGCAGCCGGCGCGCGTGAGACTTGTCAAGTCCCGCCGCCGATCCTTGCAATCGGCAATGCGCAAGCGCAGTCCCTTCCCATGCAGTATCATCAAAAAGCGCCATGATCCGCGGATGACAAGGTTGCAGCAGGATCACGTGACGATCGCATGCAGGTTGACTGGAGAACCACCGCCTTGAGCGGGGAAACGATAACGCTGTCAAAACTGAGGGGACGGCATTTGGTCACGGCCCAGTCATGACGCACGTCGCCAACCGCCTGGCGGGCTCCGCACCAGGCGGACATCGCAACGCTTGCACCGCGTCGTCTGGCGATCAGCCGTCCATCTTAGCTTGCTCTGGCTGGGGCGATGCCAACCCAACCAACACATTATTCTCAACATGCGACCTCCTCGCAGCCAAGCAATGTTCAGAAGGTGCTTCACGAAAATGGAAAAATAAACGCCTTTGTTTCAATCCAATGCCGGCAAGACACGCAGCCACGAGACGCACAGGCTCTTCTGGCAAAGTCGAATCTGGGAAGGTTCGGGCATGGCAGATCGGGAAAGGACAAACGGCATCGAACGCGCAATGCCGACCAGACGTCCCGAAAACAAAAAGGCCCTGCAGACGTGGCACGAAAGCAGGGCCAAGGTGAGGAAGCCCTGAATCAGGCCATCCTCGTGGTCACCGCCTCGCTACACCATCTGGCAGAGCCTTGAAAAGTGACAATTTTCACATCACCCGACCCAAAAGTAGCTGGCACCAAAAGATCAAAAACTGCCAACAGTTCGCCCCGGGCACACCTGACCTGGATCGCACCCTTGCAGGGGGACTTTTGCCCAGCCCGGCCCTGAACCAGAACCAGAGATCGACTGTCAACAGGCCATGAACTGGGAGGGACGTGGCAGGGACGGATGCCGCGGAAATGTCGGCCATTGCCCTGTTCGGCTAGGAAGCTGGACATGGAGAAGGTTTCCCGTTGGGCCAGATAAGCCGCGCGTGCGCCATTTTTCCAAGCGGACAGGTAGCGTCCTGGCGAGCATTCCACTATACTGTCGGTGTCGACAACCTCCATGGCCCTGCCCGGCAATGTCGCCCAAAATGTCGTCTGAATTGCTCCGTTGGCATCATAACGGTCTTGCAGCCAGGCCCGATGACGCGAATGGACGGCTTGTTTTTGCAAGGACGTGGTGAGACACCGCACAAGTTATATGAGTTATATGAGACGCTTGCAGCCATGATCGCACGCCCCGGAACCTTGCCGTTGTCTGCACAGCAAGAGCGCGTGATCGCGCTGGCCGCACAAGGCAAAACCAACGACGAGATATCGGCAGAAATGGGCATCGCCTTGCGCACGATCGACGTCCATCGGCGCATGGCTTATGCCAAAATGGGCGCGAGCAGTGCACCGCAAGCTATTGCCATCTATCTCTGGGCCAAAATTCACGCGCTCGAAGAAGAGAATGCCAGGCTTCGGCAGAAATTGTCCGAAGTTCGCAACTGACAGCAGCACGCCAGGGCAAGCGGTGACACGCGCCAGCTCCCCTGGACACCGCCCTCCCCCTGACACGCGCAAACCGCACCCTTGCTGGCCGTTAACCCTCCAGCCCGGCAATATGCCTGCCCCAGTGCGTGGCGTACAACATCGCGTGTCCTGGCAAGGGCCCGTTTATGCGCCAGGCTCGTGTGTGGCACCAGCCCATGCGCTGCCCCCAGCCTTGGGTTTGGGGCAACATTCCTCCGTTTCTGCACTATTTCGCGTCGCGCGCGATGTCGATTGCCGTACTATCTGCAGCACGCCGGCCACAAACCTCGTTCCCCTGAGGATTGAGCCACATCAGGTTCGGCTTAGGCCAGGGAACGCCTCCCGCTGTCCCTGGCAACTGGGTGGCGGTCAATCCGATGAAGTGACGCATCGCGATTGACCGCCACTACCTGTTTGCTCTTCGCGCGCGCCGCTGCTCTTGTCGGCCCGGCTACGATCACGCCGGAAACCTTTCGTGAACATGCAGAGCCCTATCGTCCTATGCATGCCGCCCCAGCCATTGCAGATATTGCGCGACGCGCACCAGACTGGACAGCCGCCGTGGTTACCGCCTAGGCAGCACCCGGTTCGCAAGCGCCTGCTTGCAGTGCTGGAAGGACATCGTGTGAAGCTCTATATCTGGAACCATCCGCACAACATTTTGTACGGCGGGGCCATTGCCTACGCCGTCGCTGAAAGTGAAGACGCGGCCCGTGACGAAATCCGCAAGGCCCCCGTCATGCTCTACGGCGACCAACGCCAGAAACTTGATGTGGCAGGACTGCATATCGATGGCCCAGCCGACCGCATCCTCGACCTGCCGTGCGCCGAAATCTTTCAATGGGAGGAATGACCCGGCCCGCTGCGATGGACCCAGGCATCGTGCCGTGCCGCCTCTGACAACGGCCAGCTGTCCTGCCTTGCCCCCGCCTTGGTCTTCCAGGATCACCGCGGACCAGGATCGTGCAGGCCCCCAAGTTCATCAACACGCACTTGGCGTGCCTGACGCTTTTTGAGACCGTTGGACGTGATTGCGATCAACTTCAACGGGTCGAGTTCGGGAGGCAACAAGGCGCGCTCACGCAGCGCGCCGCCCTCATTGTGCCCGGCAAGTCGGACCTGGCCGCCGCTTCCAAAGCTCAGCACCCGCATGATCCGCAGCGCGGCCTTCGGATCATCCGGCTCAACTATCGCAATCAGGTCGTTTTGACGCAATGCCAGCACTTTGCGCGCAGCAGGATGAGGCCGTGGTGCAACGAAGCCGCGCTGATGATCGTCAAACATCGAAATGACTTGCCCAACCCACTTCCCGTCAGGCAGTTCCCACGCTTCGAAGCGCGCGTTTGCATCACCCTTGAACGCCTTGTAAGGATTTTCCTCGGCATCTCGCACAGCAATCACGCTCATCGGCTGCCGCACCCGCACTCGCCGAATTCCTGCGAAAACCGGATCGTGCCTTGCAAAGGCGGCAAGGCCTTCCTCGAACGCCTTGCCCGACAACCCGGCAAGCGCGGCTTGCAACGCCCTGCGCAAATCTGCGCCGGCAATTCTTTGTGCATCAACCAGATCGCCAGGCTTGAGCGCCGTGACGGAAATCCGGTGAACGACCACAGGCAGACCATTGTCCCCGACAATACCTGTCAGACCATAGGCTGTATCGTTGTGCAAACGACCACCGGTTGAATCGCGCGTCCGCGGCGGCGGATGCATGCGGCCATGATCGGGCTTGTGACTGACGATGACCGATCCCAGTTGCGCTGCAATGTCATCACGAAATCCGGACCATGGATCAGGCACATCTCCAAAAATGCCCCCTTCCCCGCGCGCTTCGTTAAATGCGATACTCTCGCAAATCTCATCGAGAAAACGGGGTGCCATCAATCCGGAAACTGCCGCGTTTATTGCTGGATGACGCAGATCGGTCTGCCAGTTGCTGCCGGACCAACTCCCTTTTGACCACACCCGTTCGGGCAGGTCGCCCCTCAGCGACCCCGCCCTGGCGTGATCGGGCAGAATCGTGTCGAGCCCCCAGAGCCTGCGCAACAACGGCGTAAGACGCCCAGGGGTTACGGTTACTGCGCCAACATCATCATACAGACTGTCCAGATAGCGCTGGGCCAGCCCGGTATAAAAATGACGGTCGGTCAGTTGTTTCGCAATTGCGACAGCCGCGCCATCCCGGCCGACACCAAGCGCCTTGGGTGAAAATCGCCACTGGCGCAAACGGTCGAGCCGTTCCACACAACGCATGATCGCCGGCCAACGCGCCGTGTGCCCCCAGGCTTCCCAGGGCGTCTGGTTGCCCTTGGCATGTATGCAGGCACGGTGGGCGACGGTGCGATTGGGCCAACCATCATCGAAGGAACGCGAGAACGGCAAGATGTGCGTGATGGCAATGTCATTGCCGAACAATGCCTCCTGCGCGATCGGTTCTCCGCAAAACGGGCACCCCCGCGGACCTTGCGCATCGACGTCGAGCTCGCCCCACAGCTTGAGCACCGCCCGGTTGTACCCGGTATCGGGCTGCGAGGCTTCCCGCAATCTGACGGAACCGTCCTGTGCCGCGCGCATGTAGCTCCGCCGCCGCACCGCAGCATAAGATTTCACCTTTTCACTTGCCTTGAGATCGCGCGCAAGAGCAACCACGACCTCATCGGGCTTGCCATGCTTTGTGATGATCGCATTCATCACCCGGCGTAATTGATTGAACGCGATGTGCAGGCCTGGATGATTGACCCGACCCCACCGCTGTTCACCCTCGTCACGACTGTCGAGTGTTCCCGGCACGATCTCGCTTGCGAGAATTTCTCCGTAATACGGTAGCAAGGCATGCCCGCCAGGGCGCTTGTCACCAAGCCGCAAATCGCCAAAGGCCACCTTGTAGGCCTGCCGGGGACTGACCACTGCCCGACGCATCTCGTGCAGCAGGAGCCGGTTGGCTGTGCTCCCCAGCCGGTCATATCCTTCGGGCAAGGCTATCTGCGCAATAGCATCGGCCTCCTCGTCCGTGACCCCGTGATGGGCCACCAGCCAGGTCACCAGGCGCTCGCTATCTTCCTCATCGACAACCTTCTCGATAATCGACCATTGCGTTGCCTTGTCCAGACGGGCCCAACGTGGGCCAAAGCAGCGCTTGGCACTGAAGGCGGCACTGACAACATCACCCGCGATGCTCGTAGCGTTACTTCCCGGCACAGCCAGTCGCTGGTCGGATGCAAGACCAATCAATCTTGCCAGAAGACCAAGACTGGCCAGCTTCACTGTGCGCATTTTGTGAAACAGTATATCGCGTTGCTCGATACTCAGAGCGCGCTCACCATGTCCGGTCCTGACAATCTGCAATTGGTTGACCGCTTCAAGCAGGAACCGCTCGCGTATCGCAGGATGCGCCAATGCCATCCTCGGTTCTTCGCGAAAAACCGTGCACATCCCTTCCTTGATAGACTGCAACGGCCGTTGGAAGAAAACAATACGCCGCAAGCGGGCCCTTGCCTTGGCATGCAGCACATCGGGATGGAATGCCGCTTGCGCCGCCCACAACCTGTCAAACTCGTCTTCGAGGTGGCGCCGCTCGGGGAAGAAAGCATATCGGCCATCTGAAGGATCTCGCCGGACGCGCAAGCCGGGAACGGCATTCTGGTTCGGCGCACTGCTGGCCCGCAGAAAAAGAAACTCACCATAGGTTCGTGCCGAACATTGCGCCATCGCTTCATCGAGCGCCTTGATGCCCGATGCGATCGTTCCATCTTCCTTGTCACCGGCCGCTCTTGCCACCTTGCGGTTGAACTTGAATCCGCGACGCTGACCAAGGTGAAAAAGAATGCGCCCAAAATCATGCAATGCAATCGGCCGGTCGAGTGCGGCAGCACGCAATTCATAAGGATCTCGCAGTGCCAGCGCTTTTTTCTGCTGCTCATCAACCGGCATCAAGCCTGAGTCCGCCAGCGCCGCGAGCAAGGCTGACCGCCGCTGCACATAGCGATCGCGGCGCCTGCGCATTGACCGGGCGATACGGCGACCAACTGCCAGCGGAAGCCGGCTTCGAGGATCGCGCCCATCCCGGAAGACACGAACACCCAGATCTCGGATACTCACCGGGTTTGCATGAACATCAAGTTCGAAAAGACACCAGCCGATGCTGCTTTCGCCAATTTCCAGTCCAAGACGTGTCTGCATTTCCGGTCGGCCAATCTAGTTGACGCACCACGACGGGGGTGCACTGCGCCTTTCCTCAGCCGATAGTATACCACTTGACGCAGGCCAAGGCTGTGTTAGCAGCGCAGGCTCAGAAATCGCAGGTCTGGTCGTTAACAAGCGACTTGATTGCACCAGATAAGGTGGGGGCTACGGCCCCCACTTTTTTGGGCCCTGGCAGCTTGAATAGCCCGGCGTGGGAATTGTCGCGGTATTCGACAATCTCCTGTCCGACAGGCCGCTGTGCGTGGAAGCGTAGCCAATGGCCACAGAATACGCACTTCTGTAGCCCGCCGGAAGCGATCGGACGCGACTGTGTCAGCGCCATGCCCTTCCTGCCGGAAGGCGAACCTGATCCGGGTCGAACTTCCGTCAAGGGCCAGCCTGTCCGCAATGCCGCGGTCCAGGCGGGACACCCCGGCAAGGCACGGGCGCCACTGGGTGTGGACCGCAAACAGGAGTTCCGCATTTCCGGCGCGGGTGCGCAGGGCAAGCCGGTGCTGTGACGCATCAATGGTTCTTAGTTGTCGCCGAAGTCGATTTCCAGCAGGTGCCAGGCCGCGTCTCAAACCTGCCCGTCTCCTTCCTCTGTGCCCGCAACACGCGGCGCCAAGACTGAACACGGAGCTCAACAGCGCGCCCTCAGACCACAGTGCCATGTGCACCTTGGACATGTGTATTTTAGATATGCTCCTTTTGGACATGTGTTCCTTGAACATGCCCTTCCTTAACATGTCCGCCGTGGCCATGCGTACCTTGGCCAACCCCTGCCGAATTCCACCGGCATTGCCGGTGTGCCTAAAGACCCTCTCGCCAAACCGGTGGCCCATACCCGTCGGATGCTGTCTTGCGCGCGCAAGCAAACGCTTGTGCTGGCCGTTTGGCGCCCCTGCCCGGCGTATGCCACCACAACATCGCGGCGACCTCGTCCGGTTGCAGAATGTCTTCACCCTGCAGCGCTCTTGCTCATATTCGGGTATCTGTGCCTTCAATCCCTATCTGTCCCGCCTGTCGGCAACCAGGAGAGACAACCTCTCACCTCGCCTGACGACCGGCACAAAGGTAGCTTTACGATTGCTCCAGCGGCCAGCTTGTCCCGCCAATCATCGCTTGATGGAAGACTCAGATTTTGCTGAGATTGCCCCATGAAACCCTGCCGACTCGTGCCGCAGGAAGCCAAGAGACTCTGACCATCGCTGGATCGCCTAACGGAGCTGCAGACAGACAAAAACCACTATCATCAAACGTTTTTATGATCCAGAATGTGAGATAGATCACTGACAACGTGGGTCCTGTCGGCCCACTTTGTAGACGCGACCCGGAGGGTTAATTGTGGTGCCCCCACACGCCCTTCTACTGGCCCTGTCGTAAAAATCCGGGTTTCCGGGCGTATTGCGGCAGGGCCTTTTTTTGCACTGCGCCGTTGCGGAGGCGCGCCCGTATTGCGACACACCAGCGTTATGGCACCAGCAGGTCGTGGGATCACGACTATGCCGTGGCTTGATTGCACCTGCTTGCAATCGCGGTTTTCAGGCCGGGCCTCACAGCCCAGTACGTTTGAGGACACACCTGCCTAGGACACACCTGTCCAGAAAATCCCTCCTGTCCAGGAGACCCTGTCTGGAACGCCCCTGCCTGGCACCCCCCTGTTGAGAACCCCCTGTTGAGAACCCCCTGTTGAGAACAATGCCACAAGGCTTGTCCAGTCACGGGCTTTCCTGCTTGTGAACCGGCAGCGTGACACGAATGACCTGTTGCTTGCCGTCCAGAACAATCGCGTCCGCAACACCTGCAACAAGGGCAAGGCGCTTGGCCTGCCCTGGGTCGATCAGCACACGATACGTACCTGGCCGAACTTGCTCGAACAGGAATGTCCCGCCCCCGCTTGTCCGCACGCGTCCAACTTGACGTCCTGATGCATCGACCAGCGTCAGCACCAGTCCCGAAACCCCCCGCTGCTCGGCGCCGAACACCGCAATGCCCTCGATCTCGCCAAGAGTGTCGATGGCAAACTGACTGACATGGATCCGTCCTGGTCGCGGCACGAACTCAAAACCTGGCGCGGCCGGCGCCATGGCAAGATCCGGCAAGGATTCGGCATTCAGCCGCAGGAAAGTCCGATTGGCATTGCCGAGTTGCCCCAGCAGGGCCACGCCTGCCCGATTGCTACGGGCAACTTGCGTCCCTGTATCAAATTCGACATCGTCAACCAGCGCCTCATCCCGATCCCGCTGCTGATTTCCGTTTGCATCCACGAAAGCCGACGCTGCCACGGCCCCCCCGGCGGCAAGACCTGGCTGGGCCAGGAACCATGATTGCGAAACCGGATTCCGGCCAAAGCTCACACCGACGCGCGCAACCACGGCATGCTCCTTGCGCGGAAGCGTAATGGAACTGTCCAGCGCCAGTGCAAACGGCCCGACGCGATGTACCGCAGACGTCCCCAACGTTGTCTCGCGCGTGTCAAACGTCCGGCCAGCCGATAACTTGACCAATGTTCTTGGCCCGAAAGTTCGATCCAGCTCAACCCGGCCCTGGGTTACGCGCAACTGCGGGGCAAGGGCGTAACCCAGCGATGCGCGAAAGCGCGTGCGCGAACCGGACAAGGAACTGAGATCGAAGGATCCCAGCATTTGTGTAGTTCCCGTCATACCGGGCGCCTGGCTGCGCGAAAGCGACAGGGTGTTAGACAACAGCACGTGCGCGGCCACGGTCGAAGCCCGGAGCGATGCGTCGAGCTGGACTTTGCCATCGGCAAATTGAATGCGCCGCATGCGGCCTGCAACCGGGATGGTCAGCCCCTGCCCTGGTGTGCCCAGGCGCACGGTGGCAGTTATCTCGGCTTCACTCGCGCGGCGCAGCGGCTCGATTGAAAACGCGCGCACTTCATCGCTGAACAGCCCGCGATATTCCGTATGAGTTCCAGTCCAGCCTATGCCGCGCGTGGTCGCGGCGAGGCGCGTTTCGAGCGCGCCGCCTCCCTGACCATTAAACCCAAGATTGACCTGGCTTGCGACGCTGCCAAGACTGGTCCGGAGGCCTGCAGTACCAAGCCACTGCCGGCCTGTCTCGCTGTCATACCACGCCGCGCCGAGGCTCGCGGTAATCGCAGAACTGATTCCATAGGCAAGCTGCCCGGTTGCCCGCCAACGGCCGTGATCGCGGCCGGGGACAAAGTCCGGACCTTGCAGGCCGAGCAGGGTTACATCCTTCTGGGCCATCGAGAATCCGTAACGCAATTCACCTGTTGCCAGGCGCCCATCCCCGACACTGACCTGGCGCACGGTTTCACGCCGCTGTCCCTGCGGACCATAGAGCACCACCCGCATGACATTCAGTCCGAACTCAACCGGAATCTGGAGGAATTCATAGCGGCCATCGCGCGACGTGCGGGTGGATCCCACGAGCGTATTGTTACGATAAAGCTCGGCTTCGTAACCGTCCGGCAATTCTCCGCGTAGATCGATCCTGTCAAAGATCGATGCCCGTTCAATCGGCGCGTTGGACACCATGATCCCACGCCCGGCGATACCGCGCACCCCCATGGCGAGCGCCTCGGTTGACACATCGCCAATCTCGAAGGCGCTGGCGCGCAACGCGCCAAGCAATCTGCTGTCAGGATCACGACGGCCCAAAGTGATCCTGGCCGCTGTCGGGCCATAGCGCGACGCGGCACTGACATAAGCTTGTCCTGTCATATAGGCAAAATCGGCGGCCAGCCGCAGGTCCGCTTCACCGCGACGGCCTTGTGCAACATCGGATACTGCCCGAAATTCGATATCGCCCAGCGGCACGTCAAGCGCACGATAAGGCGTTTCCTGGCGCACGTAGCCATTGTCCGGACGGCCAGCGCTCCGCCCAGCAAGGCGTTCACGCGCGGCATCGCGCACGGCTCGCTGTTCAAATGGAAACGGGCGATGCGTCAGAACCGTCACGCTTTGCGCCCTGAGATCGACCTTGAGATCGAGCGGCATCAAAGATGCAAACAGATCACTGCGCAAATAGAGTTCACCGTCGAAAGCTTGCGCATCGTACGGTCCGAGCGTCCTTTCGCTATCTCCGGCAGTGAGTTTCCCGGCCCGCAAGTTCAACGCGACCACTTGCTTCTCATCGAGCACCCAGCCGGCAGCATAGTTTCCGTCGTCGCTCACAACCAGCGCCAGATCGAGTAAGCGGGCAATTTCCCCGAGCGGAAGATATGTTGCCGCCCTTGTCCCAAAGCCTGTAATCGTTTCGGTGACCTCGCCGCGCGCTGTGCTGAATTCCAGAATGAGCTCATCATCACCAGTGAACGGATCCACTGAGCCCTGGACCGGCAAAGCGCCGGGACTTTGCACGACACTTTGGGACCTTGCCTGCGCTAGCCCGGTGAGAGTCTCCGTTTCGGTCAGCCGTACGCCGCCTTTCATCGCAGTTCCGGCAGCACCGGCCTCGGTCAAGCGATCCTTGTCAGCCCCCTCACCGGCAACCCTTGCGGCACGTGCCAGGCCAGCCTGCAACAGGTTCGGATCCTGGTTGTCCTGCCCGGATACATTCGACGCCATGGTTTCGCGCGCCGGTAAAGGTGCCACAACCTGTGAACCTGCATTTTGACCGCCTGCTCGGGCTCCGGGCATTCCTCTTGCAAGCCCGGAGCCTTCATCGATACGCGCCGGACTGGCCGGCGGAGTTTCCGGTCGCTCCCCTGCCTCCGGTGCGCCTTCTGTGCCGACCATGCCGAACGCTGGCTGAGGCAGGTTACGTCGACCTGGCTCAGCCTTGTACTGACCCACAACGCCCTGCCGCTCAACCATGTCCTGCCGCAAAACCGCCGCGGCGGCCTGCGCAGGAGCGTTGTCTGATGCCGCAGCGCCTGCCCCTGACGGCCCCGGAGCGGGAGGGTCACCTGCACCTGGCAACGTCTGGCAAAGGCCTGAACCGGAGGCCGGTAACGGCCGAGGCAGACTATAGATGCACCGACCGGGCAGTCCGGACTGGCCAGGATCAGGGATAGTTTTCTGCTTGCGCTGTTTAGGAGAGCCCGCCACGCGGCGCATCCGAACCTTGAGAACACTGGCAGCGCCGACGTTTGTGTCGGTGGCTAGTGCCGGACCGGGCCCGTGCCCAATCGCTGGTGACGCCAACAGGCACCCTGCTTCGGGTTTCCCTGGCGCCGCGGGCATCGCCAGCGCTTCCGGCCTGACCGCACTGCCATCTTCCAAGCCCACATCTTCAAGACCTGCATCTTCAAGGCCTGGGCCTGCTTGTTCCGGCAGGCCTGAAACTGCCTCTTCGGCTGCTGGTGCGGACGTGGCTTGAAGCAAGGTGGCGTTGCCAGAGACATCAGGTCGGATGTCAAGCGCGTTGCCTCCGGACTGCCCAGATTGAAGCGCTGGTACTGCGCGCAGCAGACCAAGCTTGGGTGAGCTCGTATCCAGAGGATCCGGAACCCGGAATTTCCGGCCAGCCGAACCTGACGCATTCGCCACGACACCCTGCGAACCTGCGCCAGGAAAAAACGCACTCGATGCACCATGTCCCGCACGATTGTGGTCGCGACGATTCTGGTCATGACCACGGCCATGGCTTTTGCCGGTCGCAGCAGCGTTGCTGCCAACGCCTGCCAATATCAACTCCTCGGGCGTAGCGGCAGAAAATGCCGGAGCTGGAAGCGCCCGAGCCAGCCCGGTTCCGGCCCACTCGCCCGGTGATGGATCAGGCGGGAGATCGTCCGGCCCGCCGGTCTGTTCATTGTTGCCCTGGCCTGGACCCAACAGCCAGATGCCGACAAGCAAACCGCCAATGCCGGCTGCCCCGACATGGCCCTGCCCCAGATAACGCGCCAGTCGTCCAGGTGCCTTTCGTACAGATACTTTCCGTCCAGGATCTTTCAATATCACCGCACGATGAAATCAGCTTTTGCCAGAACCTGCCCCGGCGCAAAATCGTCATCGAGATAAGTGACAGTAAGCTTGACCCCCGGTGCATAAAACGCTGCATCGAGCGCGGGATCGATCGGGATCTGGATCATTCGTTCGGCAAGCTCGGTATAGACACCGATCCCCTTTATCTCCGCTAGAGGCTTTCTGGCACCAGGTGCCGACACCACAATGTCCCCGAATACCGAGCGCGTGCCTTCGCGCGTGATGGTCAGCGCCAGCAGTGGGCGCGGCCCCTGCTCGATGCGCATATCCTTGAGACCGGCAGTCGCACTCGTTTCGCCGACCCGAACAATTACCGGTATCGAAATACCGAACCTGGGTACGATCTGCACCCCCACGCCATCGCCTTCCCCGCCTGCAGCCTGTTCGATCGTCAAGCCTTCCGACACCGGCGGGATCGACACCGCGGAAAAATGGGCACGATACTCACCGTCAGGCAATCCTTGCGGCACCCTCAGCATGATCCGGACCAGTTGGGCTTCACTGGCAGGCAAAGTCAGCTTGCGCGGAGACCAGCGCAGCAGAGCACTTGCCGACTGGACCTTTGCCGCAAGCACCGGATCCTTTACACTTGCCAGATCGACCAGTCGGCCATCGGGCTGCATCATCATGTCGCCAATGGTGATGTCGTAGTCGCCACTGGCTGTGGCGCGGTTGTAGAGCCCGACAGTGGCAGACCTGTCCCGGCCGCTCATGACCACTCTTCGCGGATAGAGATTGACATCTCCCATCCCGCCCACTGCACCTTCGGGGACCTGGCCGCCAGCTGCTTGGGGCAAGCTGGCCTGCCCGATGGCTTGACCGTTTCGCTGCGCCGCCTGCCGGTCGCCGCCTTGGCCAACCGGCACACTTTGGTCGGTAGGCGCCAACATGCCTTGCGCGAACGCCGGAACACCTGTTGCCACCAGTCCTGCAGCAACCAGCATCGTGAAACTACGGTCAGGGCCCCGTAGTTGCCGTGATTTGCCCTTGCCAGACAGCCAGCCCCGGCAAAAGTCTTGATTTGCAAGAACATGATCCTGCGCCCGGCGACAGCCGGTCAGCAAGCTAAAGAAAAATCGCTGCACACTTGCCCCACACCACATCGGTCCCGCGCATTGTTCTACGCACAAACACCTAGGATATCCATAGGTTCAGCGTATTTTGTGGCAAATGCATCAGCGACTCGAGTGACAGGGCTGACGGACCATCCGGTGAGGCGCCCCCCCGGCTTTCCACCAGCTGAGATCAGAGCCGAAGTCTATCGCAGCTCTTGTTAGGCAAATCCGAAGCAGGGTATGTGGGCTCAAGGAGCGACACTTCCTTTTCCGTCATTCTATTGCGTCATTGCTTGGCAAATCGACAATCCGAAAAACAGCGCCCGATCCGGCATCGCGGACAAGGTCAACGCCTGTCCCATCCCAGTGGTAATCGAGGTGGCGCCCCTGCACAGGATTTGATGCGCAGTCAGGAAAGAAGAGAGCAACGCATTCACCGCCCGGGTGCCGAATGCTCGGATATACGATGCCATCGGATCCCGCCCCTTCAGGTTTACAGCAAGAGCTTGAGATGCGGCGTAGCCAAAAGGCTCCAGTGCTGGAGCCGTTTGCGCCGCTAGGGATGACAGATCATGCAGGTCAGCATCCACTGACATGACGATCTCCCGGAACTGCGAGGTCCAGCCAGGCGTCTCCCTCGTCGATCCCATAAAACGGGCATGGTGGTGGATTGTCTCGAACAGCGCAGTCTCGAGCCGATCAGCGGCATAGAGCACACCGTAACTGCCGTCGGTAAAGCGACTGGACCTATCGGTGCTGACATGGGTGAATGGCGCCATGAGGTAGGAAGCCCCGTTGCCGCCAACACGGCGGCCGACAGGAACCAGATCCAGATTGCCTATCGTCGCCATGATGCGGGGATTGGTCTTCTGCTCTGCCGAGATCAGCAGCGGCCAGTCGCCCGGATCAGCGATGTCCTCGAACAGATCGATCGGCGGGAAGGCACTGCGGATAATCCTGATGACGCCCCTCCACCCCACTCGGGAAACGGGGATATCCGCGGCTTCCCTCACCAGCCACCACGCTCGGCGTCGAGGCGACGACGCACCCGCATGATATCGGTGAGTTCGCCTCCGAGCATCACGGCGAGCGCGCCGGCTCCGTCGAAGGTGTCATTGGCCGCCCTGATCCAGGCATAGCCTCGCGAGCCTTCCGAGAAGATAATCCGGAGCGCCTTGTGGATACCCATGAGATTGGACAGACGCGCGCGCCCATCGCGCGAAACGCGCCCAAGGCCCTCCGACTTCCAGCGACGATAGGTGCGAGCCGGCATATCGAGCAGCGTTGCCGCCTGCTCGTCCCTCAACTCCCATTTGCCGAACAGATTGAGGACTGCCCGGAACATGGCAGCTGCCTCGTCCTGGGTAATCGGATCGGGACGAAAAGCGGTTGCGGCGGTATCAACAGGCTAAAGAGCCAGCATGGCATTTCTCCATATGGCATCATATCGCTCAAACATTGCCATTCCGACCTTGGCCATCATGCTCGCTGCAAGCCGGGCATCGCCGCCGACATCGTCGCTTCTGGCAAAATGGCGTGGATCTCCCCCGGTCGAGGAAGAGGTGCGCGCGACGATCGGTTCAACGCCGGGAGCATTCATGAGCCGAACGCAGCCTTGATCTGCCTTTGCCTGCTCATCGAGACGTGATTGCATATGCGCGATTGCTGCTCGATGGCTTCCAGGGACGCGACGATCGGGACAAACAGGGCCGCCCAGTCGGGGCGCTGGGCGTAGAAAGTCGTCAGACGTGCCACGCCGGCGCGGTGTTCTGGAGCCCCATGCACAGATCGAACAGTTTCAGGAGCCAACGCAAAATGAGACGGAAAGACATATCACAGCCTCACCGTCTCATTTCGTCAGAACACAAAGGTCCAGCTGCAACATCTTTAGGTACAGCAATATCGGAACCTGCATCCTACTGTTTCAGAAATCGAAGTCCAGCTGCAACTAAGACCTATCATGATACAGCTGGGACCAGGATCTAGCAGATAGCAAACCCACGTCCAGATGGTTGTCCGCAGCATCTTCAAACATTGCACGACCTTTGCAAGGTCCCGCATGAGCCTGCACAGGCGCGTTATGCCGGCGATGACAACCTCGCCTGGATATGGGGGCTGGCCTGATTGAAATCACCGCCATGAAATCAGGAACAGGCGGTCACAACCGAAGAATTCCGACAGGCGCACACGATCACGCCAGCTGTCATCCCGCCAGAGTGATGCCAAAACACCGTCGGGGCAGGTCTGGACTTGCCTCGGCACTGCCCCGGGCCCTACGCGGCCCGCTGCCAGGTATACTTGCCTGCCTTGACCAAGCCGATTCCGCAGCGGCGGCATTTCGAAATCTGTCGCCCCCCGGCCCAGCGCACCTTGTGGCGGAAGGCACGGTGAAATCCCATCCAGCACAACACTCGACCCATTGGACTCCAGCCTCCAATCTCACGCCCCAAGCAGCCAAAGCCAAACATATCGGCACACGATGTTATCACAATGACAGTTGGATCTGTTTCCGAGACAATCTGGCGTCTCTTGCCAAGGCCATACCCGCTTCCCTTGAACTGCAAGGCGCCAGCCCCCTTTCGAACAGTATTTCAAGGACAGGCTGGACCGAGCACGGCGCAGGCCTGCACCGGCTTTGCCCCTTGCCCGGAACGCTGCTTGCGAGCCCCTGCTTGCCCGGTCGCCCACAGTCGACAGCGCCCCACAGGCGGCAGCGCCAGTGGCGCAGCGACCAGGCCGCTCCTGCACGAAAGTTGAAGCTGACAGCATTCGGTCACGATTTCTGACCCGGATTCCCAAATCTTGATGTAAATGCCACACCATTCCATGATAGGCTTTGCCTCGCGCCGGCATTTCCAGACGTGGGGACCAATGCTTGATGTCACACCCGCAGATCCGGACCGTTCTTGCCATGCGAGTTGAACGCTTATTCCTGCAGGCCGGGTATGATAGCTTGGCTGCGTTCCGGCACCTCTTGCCTCGGCCGACCGGGTCGCAACTGTACCGGTTGGGCGCCATCGCATCGTCTGCCTGCTTGCCGGCTGCACATGCGTTCGGCCGGATCAGCCAGCGCGCGCGCAATCTCGCCGGCATCGCCTCCTTGATCGGATTTGCGGCAGGCATGCTCGGGATCGCCTTGCTGAACAGCACCACAAGTCACGCAAAAACTCCAGAAATACTCGTGACGTCGGATCTGCCTTTGCGGTTTGGTACCCTGCTGGTTCCCTCCGCCGGATCGCGGACGATCGGTTCAAGCGGAACCGTGCAGGACAGCGGCGTGTTTCAGATAGGGAATGACCCGGTAGGACCTGCACAGTTCACGGTTACCTATGACCGTGGTAATGAAGGCAATCGGACGATCAACGTCGTGATTCAACTGGTCGTGAACGCAAACCAGAAGGTCAGGGTTGGCGCAGTGGAGGGGCAATTGTCTCAACTTGAAAGCGATGCCAGAACGCCCTCGGGAGCAACCGGTGGCGCATTGGCGACCTTCACGCTTGCCAATTGCCGTGAAAGACGTTGCAGCCGCACTATCAGAATCGGCGGACGGCTCGACCTGTCACGCACGGCAGGGGGCGCCCAGCTGGTTGTCCCGCTCGCCGCCTCTGCCATCCTGCTCGACGTCTACTGAAAATGCCTGCACCGCGCGCGCGCACCGGCTCAGCTGCCAAGCTCCCCTGCCTGGTCATAGCAGCCGCGGGGCTTGCCACCTCCCCTGCTCTCGCCCAGACAAGCAGCACGGCGGTTGGCAGTGCCAGTGCCCAGATCGTCTCTCCCTTGGTGGTCGCCCGCGAACAGGACCTCGCCTTCGGCGCTGTGTTTGCCAACCAGAGCGCCGGCACCGTCACTGTCCGAAACACCGGCGGCGTCATCTATCGAGGCGGCGCACAGCAAGCCTGCTTGCCCGACGCATGCAATATCCCCCACCCGGCGCTGTTCTTAGTCCAAGGCGAACCAGGACGTGCCTACCGGGTCGAAATACCCGAACAGGTTCTGGCTACCGGACAATCTGCACAGCCCGGTGGTGGCCCCGCCGTTGCCCTGATCGTCGATCAGTTGCAATGCGTCAGCGACAGCAAGCCATCGGCAAGCGGCCTTGGCCAGCTCGACACCCAGGGGTTGGATCGCTTCAGGATCGGCGGCACCTTGCACCTGCCCGCAGGACTTCCCGCTGCAGACTATCGTGCCGTCGTTCAGGTGATCGTCACCTACGGTTGACCGCTGATCCTGCAAAAAACCACAAAAATTTTCGTCGGCAACACGCCGTTCAAGCCGGGTTTTGTCATTGGCGCCCGACCTGTGTCAGGCAATAAAATGCCTGTATTTCAGAGGCAAGTCTTCAGATTCTGATAGGATACAGACAGTCGTTAACCATCATATGGTGCAAATTCAGCGGTAAGAGTCCCTTAACCGACCTTAGGTATTAACCCCAATGCGACAGGGCTCCTGACCATCAGGGAACTGCACTCGCAGGGAAACGGGGTCTGCACACGGGGGTGTGCGCCATAGGGACTGGGACAAACATGAAAAAGCTTCTGATGGCTGCAGCATTTGCAGCAACTCTTCCGGGCACCGCTTTTGCAGCATCGGGCAACACCTCGACGGCCAACGGAACCGCAACGGCAACCGTCGTGGCGCCGATCGTGCTCACTCACACTTCGGGCGCAGCACTCAACTTCGGCAAGTTCACGACCGGAACCGGCGGTACCGTGACGGTCAATGCCGCAGGCGCAGCTTCGGTGGGCGGCGATGTCGGCCTGGTACCAGGCTCGACCAGTGCAGCGGATGCTTTTACCGTGGCGGGCGATGGCAGCCGGTCGTTCTCGATCGCAACAACCGGCGGATCTGTAACGTCGGGCAGCGCCAGCATGGCCTTCACCACAACGCCTTCTGCAACTTCGGGCACACTGGGTTCGGCCGGCACCGCCAGCTTCACTGTCGGCGGCACGCTGACGGTATCGGGGACCGCTGTAGCCGGCACCTATTCGGGTACCTATAGCGCTACGGTTGCCTACAACTGAGCATGATTGCGCGACGCCCTGTGTCTGCCGACATGAACCGGAGACACAGGGCGCGACGCTTGTCCTGCACCTGGCGCAATCGTGCAAAAATAAAACGATGATTGCGCCGACAGGTCGGAACGGGCCATCCAGAAGGGAGGGCACATCATGCAGAAATGTCTGTTTGCGGTTATTGCCGCAGGATTGGCCATGGGCACCGCACAGGCCCAGTCCGGCAACAACGAGGTCCGGACGGGCACGGTCAATGCCCAGGTCATCCGCCCCTTGGTACTGTCTCATTGGAATGGCTATACCTTGCGGTTCGGCCGCTTCACGGTCGGCAGTACCGCCGGCACTGTCACAATCTCGTCCAGCGGCAGTGCCTCGACGGGCGGTGGCGTGACATTCGTGCTGGGCTCAAGCACGGCAGCCGATCGCATGATCGTGACAGGCGATGCCAATCGGATGATCACGATCACGACCGGAACCGGCACTGTTTCCAATGGTGCGGCTTCAATGACGTTTTCAACAACGCCGTCGCTGCCTGCAGGCTATATCCCCGTATTCGGATCTGGATATTTTACGGTCGGCGGAACCCTGGTCGTTGCCTCCGGTCAGGCTCCCGGAACCTACAGCGGCACGTATCCGGTCACTGTCGCCTACAACTGAGCAAACGCCAATCTTTTCCTGGCCAATCTTCGCTCTGCCAATTTTTACGCGCCCAATGGTCACTTTCATGGCCGAACAGCACGCTGCATTGGGATAATGGCGATATACACGCCGTACTGCAATCGTTTATGCATTCTCGATGCAGTGGCCGACCTTCGATGACTTCGCAAATCTGTGGGTCTGCGTTTGCTCGGCAAAAGCGCTAACCGCCAACAGTTTGATGTCCGTCGATGTGGCAGGTGAGCGCATTGCCCTGTTTCGTGATGGATCAGGAAATGCGGTTGCGATGGTTGATCGATGCCCTCATCGCGGCGTCGCCTTGTCGCTCGGCACACTTGAATACGGAACCGTGTCGTGCCCGTTCCATGGCTGGCGCTTTGACGGCAACGGGCGATGTCTGCATGTGCCCTGGAACCCGGAGGCAAAGCTGGATCGCCTTTCGGCCCGTACCGTGCCAGTGCGCGAGGCAGGCAATCTCATCTGGCTCTATACCGGCTTTGCCCCGAGTAGCGAGCCGTTCATTCCGCCCACTTTGCTGCGTTCCGATGTGCGCCTGACGGCTCAGTCCTTTGTGTGGAACGTTCACTGGACACGAGTCATGGAAAACATGCTCGACACCCCGCACCTGCCTTTCGTGCACGCTCGCACAATCGGCAAACGTTTCCGCAGCAAGACAGCTGCAGCCATGCAAATGCGTTGGGAACCAACCGAATATGGTGGTGAGGTCATAACTTGCCGCTCAGGTGAAAGACCGATGACCAATCTGCGGTATTACTATCCCAATGCGATGGAATTGACGATCGATCCCGCAGGTCGCGTGTTGCGTATGCTGGCGGTTTGCACGCCAAACAAGGACGGCAGAACAAAATTGTCGCTCTACACATTGCGAAACTTCGCCAAGGCGCGGGCATTGGACTGGGTATTCGCCCGCACCAATGCGCGGATCGCTGCCGAGGATAAAGCTATCGTGGAGAGTTCGATCCCAGCGCATGTGCCAACCGCCGGTGAGGAAGTGTCTGTCGCAACAGACGCACCGACGCTGGCCTTCCGGAAAATCTGGTTCACCCGCATTCGGGGCAGTATCGCCGCGGCGCCGTGATCCCCCGAAATCAAGATACCTGCATGCCGGCAAGCAAAGCGCTCGATACGATAAGATCGGGAATCTTGTCTCAGGCGACGTTTCGAGACCAGGACATTGCCAGCCGTACCCTTGGGCCATCGACCTTGGAAACCTGTGGCATGACGCTACAGACGGCCACCCTTGTCGCCGACGCGCGGACATAGCCCCACCGGTAGCGGTCCACGGAATGTCTCGAAATACATCATTGCTGCCGACCGCTCCTGTCGATCACGCGCCGCCCCTTACAGCCTGCCAAGGATCCCGCAGATCGCTGAAGCCCGGCTACCCCGCCGTCTTCACCGCCGTTGCGCAATCGCGGCAGCGAGCCCAAGTCACGGCTCCAAAGGTGAGAGCATCCTGCAACGTTCCATTGGCTGGAAACAGCGGTATCGGAACGCTCGAAATGGCATGGTCGTCTCTCCAGAGACTGTTCAGAGAGCTCCCAACAGGCAGGAGTGCGCGGGCCGCCACCCGCGCCCGCAGGCGGAGCCTGCAGAGCACCACAGCGTCAAGTGACGGACCAGCCGGGCCTGTGCCGAGGCGGCCGGTGGCACAAAGGGCATGACGTTTGATGCGCCGACGCCTGGAGAGGCAAAAATTCGATCCCGCCAAAATCTGAACCCGACCGCGACTCGAAATCCACCGAATCCAGGCACTTGGCTCGTCAGTCGAAACCAAATGCAAATCGCACCTGCCAGATAGACAAAAGCAGTCCGCCGAACACGAGCGCAATCAACACAGCGAATTCAGTTTCCAGTTTCATGCACCAGACTCTGCAGCGCCTGATCGATATGTATCCCGGTCATGGGTAGCCCCAGGTGATCGACAATATCCAGAGCCTTCTCGATATGGTCCTTGAGTCGCGCCATTTGCTCCGTGCGCGCAAACGCCGAGGGAGCGGCACATCCGGTCATCACAAAGGGAAATTCCACAGCTTGGCCCTATATTGTTAATGCGATGCAATGTAGCGCAATACGCGCGGTCGTGGCAGCACGAAATTTGGTTAACCCACTAATAATACTAATTTATTTGCGATTTTGGGCAATCACGCCAATGCGCAGATAATAGGATCGATCCACGCCCCGGTCTCTATTGGGTCAAGCATGCAACGGCCCAGCCACAAAGTTGCTCGATATGGCGTGCTCGAGCCGTAAAGCTTGGACGCACCTCACATGATCCCATGGTTGGTCTACGCGACAAACTCTGGCGCATGAGTTGATCTGCAAAAACGCATGCTTGGGGCATCACGGCGTTCGACGCTTATGCAACGGTGCAGCGGATGGGTCGCAAGAGCCAGCCCGGCCCGAGCCAACGCGAAAGTCTATGGCCGGTATTCGGGGCTATCCGTTTGGGGCTGGTCGAAGGGCACGGCACGACCTGGGCGTGGGTCTTTACTGAACTGGCGCAGACGCTGGCCTGCCGGTCGCACAACCGAGATCGACATTTTCTTCGGCCGCAGGCTCATGTCATCACTTCAGGTTGGGGCCGGATCACCCTCGAGACCCGATCGAGGTGGGCATAGCGGTCGATCGCATTGAGGTCAGGTCGGGGTCGAAACTTCATGACATCGCGCAAGGCTTCGACCGCCACGTCATGACCGAACTTGTTGCGGTGCTTGAAACATTCGGTGACGGTCTTGATCGGTACGGTGATGGGCACGGGAACGCCGTCGATCACGTGCGTCTCGACGCCCGTTGTCAGCGCTCGCGCGACCCATTTTCAGCGTCACCGACGGATTAACCGATGCCCAGTCCTTCTGGCCGAACATCAGCCGACCTGCATCGGGCGCCTGCGTGGTCAGCTCATGGAACTAAAGCGCCGATGCAATCGGGTCGGATTCCGCTCTAGTTCCAGATTGATGCCAAACCACCAAAAAACGAACCCGCGAACAGGGCACCCGACACATGCGCCAATACGAAACGTGTATACTGGCGACGCCAATCCGTAATACAAAATATGATGGTCAGAAATCCATGCAATACGCTGGCGCCGACTGCAAGTTCGGCAAGCCGCGCAGCTGAATTTGGGACATCCTGGATTGCTGTGCGCAGCAATGCCGAAAACGCAATTGTAGCTCCTATTACAAGACACAGAATAGTAACAAACTCCGGCCTCGATATGTATTTTCCCACTACAGAGGTGCGCGATTCTGAGATCGGATGGTTTGATGTCTCTACTGATTTCAACATAGACCGATTTCCTCCGATCGCACTGGCGCGGAATTTTGCTTTCTCAAGTAGGCCTCACAATCTCCAGTTCGATCGAGCCATGGTCATTGACCGGTATCAACCGCACTTTCAAACCAGATCTTTCTATTCCTTTTTCAGCCCCTTTTTCAGCCTTGCTGGCATGTGCACCATCCGCTGGCCGAAGCCCGAAAACCACCAGAGTTGCGTCAAGCGCCACTGCAGGGTGGGCCATCGCCAGACTGGACGCCGACAGGCTTTTGCAAAAGCACGATATCGTTTTCCCGTCCGACGCATTCTCGTTATGGCAAGCTCGAAAAACGGCCCGAAAGACGGTAAGATCTGCATCGATCTAGCTGATGTAAATCTGCCAGCCTGTCCGGCAAAGCCATGGAACGGCTGCAGGATCAACCACTTCAGATTTATCACTGCGTTCATGGCTGACGCCAATCTTCGTTGAAAGTGTTGTTGCCACTGCCGCGCTGCGGGCCATCGAAGAAATCGCCCCCTGGCAAGGCGGCTTTCCCAACCGCACCTGGATCGAGACACTTCGCTCATCCCGCTCGCCGTATCTCGTTGATGAGCTGCCCTGTGCAAGCCAGAACAATGCCGATTATCAACACGGCCAAGGCCCCGGCATGAAACATGCCACGCTGCATGATGGTATCGACATTCCCAAGTTCGCCAGAGGGAACCAGATCCACCGTCCAGGTACAGATCGAGCCAATGAGGCCCAACGCCATCAGCAGCCAGCCCAAAGGCAGCAAGATGCTGTAATTTTCGCGCCGCCATACCGTTTCACTGTCGACCCCCTCACCAGCGGACAGAGCTGCCACGCGATGATGAGGTGCCCCCGCGGCTTCGTCCGGAATGGCCAGCATTGCCGCGACAACGCTGGTCCCAAGAAGAGCAATCAAGATGATTATGGCGACATCGATCATAACCGAACCTCATCGATTGCCCGCTCACTTTTCATGCCCGTCCTGACCGGAGCGCTTGACCTCCCGCAATCTTTTGACACAAAATGATTGAGCGTATCCCTCTGCGGGGGTAACAACGCGCTGTAAATCATCGAAGACCGGTTGCTCGCTGCCTGCTGCCCCACCACCATTCTCGCGTCGGCCAAGACGCCTCCTGCCAATCGCATCGCGAGCATCATTCGACCACGACCTCTTCGGCGACAGCTTTTTCGTCAACCGCCGGCTCAGACGCAACCTTTCGTGAGGCACCTTGCTCGCTGCCTTCCCGAAAAAGCCGCGGAGGCGGCATTCTTCTGGATACTGACCGGCCACTGCGGCCGGTCAGCAATCTCGTCAAAAATCTCATAGCGCCCCATCCAATAGCTCAAGACGAACCCGTCATCAGCACCCAAGCCATTGATATTGCACGATATTATTCATGTAAACATAAATTTTATATCCGGGAACTTACAAGAAGGTAAATTTTCTGCCGCGCCGCAATCAATGTTCTTCGCGTAGCGAATTTTTGATGGTTACGTCACTGAGGGCGCTTGATTACGCAACATTCGCCCCGGCAGGCGAGCCGGGCCGGTTGAAGCGTATCAACATCCCAAAACCCTGCCGGCGCATGGCATCCACAAGCCCGGCACAGTCCTTGTCGGCGGCAAAGCAGACCGGACCGGGCCGGCGGACCACTTTGCCAGCCAGCCAGCGCTGCATCGATCTGCGCTGCCGTTGCAAGCAAGCAGCTAATAACGTGCGCCCGCCGACGGTCCTCGGGAACCGCACCATCCAAGGCAACCGAGATCGCAGCAACCACCTCTCCGCGGATGCACAATGGCGCGGCAAAGGCGGCAAAGCACGTCAGGTCTGCGGCGATCTCCTGATCGTCGGTGACGATACCTCGCACTAGCACTTCGTCTAGCGCTGATCGTAGCGCATCAGGATCGGTGATAGTATTGGAGGGGAGTGACGGAAACGGGCCGGCGGCAAGGTCAGCTTCTTTTTCTCGTTCAGGCAGATGCGCCAGCATAACCTTGCGAGGGCCTGTGCAATAAGCTTCAAACTACTAACCGACGCGGGTGAAAAATCGCCCCGCCTGCTCGCCTGCCTTGAAACGATACGTCACCATATCGCCATCAAGCGTGCCAAATTGGGCAACGCAGCCAAGCTTAAGAGTTGATTTCGAAACTCAGGCGGATCGAGCCAATCGGCAGATCATGAGCACGGCGGCGGCTGCGTGAAGAAATGCGGCGGCGGACTTGAGGGTTGCCTCGACGTCCCTGGCGAGACGGCGAAGCCTGATTGGCCGGTGATCTTGCTGACGTGCTCGTGCTTGTAGCTGCCATCGGCCCAGACTTTCTCGATGAACGCGAACAGGCTGCGCGATATTTGCAGCATTGCGCTGCCGCCATCACGATCCTGAACATCGGCGGTGTGGGGTTCGACCAGCAGCGCCCTGCCATCGGTATCGACCAAGGCACGGCGCTTGCGTCCCTTGATCTTCTTGCCCGCGTCATAGCCCCAAGGGCCGCCGCTGTCTGTGGTCTTGACGCTCTGGCTGTCAATGATGGCGGCACTCGGACTGGCTTCGCGCCCTGTCCGTTCGCGATCGGCCATAACCAGCGCATGGTTCATCTGGTTCATCCGCTAGACCACGGCCTCGTCGCGCAGCCGAGCGAACCAGCGATGCACCGTCGGCCAGGGTGGGAAGTCCTTCGGCACCAACCGCCAGGCGATCCCGCCGCGCAGGACGCAAAAGATTGCGTTCGCGATCTCGCGCAGCGGCCATTCGCGCCGTCGTCGGGTAGAACTCGCCTCGGGCAGAAACCCGGCAATCAGCCGCCACTCCGCATCGCTCAAATCCGTCTGGTATCGCTTCGCCACGTGCGTATGCTGCGCGCGGCCAGCTGGGGTCCACATGCCTGTCTCCGAGATGTCTGCAAACTCCCGGAATCACATGAACCTCAGCCGCTCAACCCCTTCTGAAACGGACGCTCAGGCTAACGCGCTACGCCAATAACCGAAAACGGTGCCCAGAAAGCAGGCGATGCCCATCGTGGATCGCGGCGTAGTTCCAATTCGGCCTTTTGTAGCGCAATGTCGGGAGCCTGATTGCGGTCAGCAGCGAGATTGCGGAAAAAGGCGCTGATCAAAGTGGCGGTGGCTTCGTCGCTGACCGGCCAATGGGTGGCGATGACCAGCCTTGCCCCGGCATATTCGAAAGCGCGCGCCAGCGTGTTGAGGTTGCGTGCGGCGCTCATGTTCTCGCTGGTGGCGGTGTTGCATGCCGAAAGAACGACCACAGCGCCGCGCAGGCGCAATTGCGCAATTTCCGAGGCAGACAGATAGCCGTCCTCCGCACCGGACGCTGGCACCAAGCCATCCACAAGTGGCGACAACACCAGCCCCGGTTCGGCAAGGCCGCCAGATTGCGAGGCAAGAAGACCATGGGTGGCAAAGGCAATGAATCGCGCGCCGCTGGTGTTCAGCATCGACCGAACCGGCTGTTCCTGTGCTTCCCTCTGGAGCATGAGCCGCGATTGCGCAGGACCGAATGCGGCGGCTGCGGCGGTAAGTTCCCGGCGTGTACCGGGCAGTGAGGGCAGGCTGGCAAGCATGGCGGAATTGGCCATGCCACGGCCAAGCCAGTCGCCGTGTATCGTCTTTCCGCCAAGGCCATCCCAATCGCCCCTGCTGCGCTGGTCGCCCGGCGGCCCCAGGCTCGGATCGCCGACACCCAGAAAACCGATGGATGGTGTTTGCGTGCGCGCTTTGGCGGCAGGCAGGATGTTTCCTGCCTTCGCGCTCGACACTCCGCAAGCTGTCTCACGCACTGGCAAATTGCGGCCCAGACAGCGCGCGGAACGGAGCGTTGCCACCGCAGGCAGGATGCCGATGAGATATTGGTCAGCAAACCAGCGCGGCGTTCCGTCTTTACCGATACCTGATGACACAAGACCAAGTGGCAGGCTTGCAAGCGGTCCGTGGATCACCGCCAGAACGCGGGCCTTGCCAGCCATCATCCCTGCATGAGGCGCAATCAGGCCGTCATGTATCTGCGTGCCTTCGTCGGCCAGCAGGTCGCGGTTCGAGCCATGGAACGCAGATGGCGCATTTGCCTGACCGGCCTGCTGAATTTGCCGTCGGATGGCGTTGCGCATCGTGCCGACCGCATCGGTCATCGCGGCTTGTCCCAGATCGCTTGCAAAAACCCAACCAGCCCGCCTGCGCGTGACGCAAAATGAATAGGTCCCCGCTGGCGCGGTATACAACAACAGCAGCACTTCATCATCGTCCAGAAGCGCCTGGACTGTCTTCAGGGTGACAGCATCGGGTCGGACAAGTTCGGCGAAGGCAGGGTCGGCCCGAACGACGGCCCGTTCGATTGCCGCAATCTCGGCCAGTACATCTTCGCGGTTTGCGCGCAGCTTGGCCAGCGGGGCGGCGCTATCGGGCGTCAGCAGGGCAGCTTCGAACGCGCGCTCCACCGTTGCCAGTTTTTGCAGGGCCGCACGGCGTTGTTCTTCAAGACGAGCGACCTGAGTGTCTTGACGACCTGACAGGATCGTCGCGGTATTGAGAGCGATGGTCGATGCGCTAAGGCTGGCCAACTGGGCGTATTCGAACGCGCGTGCCAGTGCAGATGCCGCCGCCACATCACGCGCGCTTTCGGTCTGAACATTGGTCTGCCTGGCTGAAGCGGTGTGCCGCTGCGGCCGCGCCTCACGGCTGAGTGCGGGATTTACAAGCAGTGTCGCCATCAGCACGCCCCAGGTCAGGCTGCCCTTCATCTCCCGAACTCCCCCTCGATCTCACCGGTCAGACCATTCCAGCTCCATACTCTGGCACCGCTGACCGCAATCAAGTGCTGGCCGTCGGGCGAAAACGCGATCTGCCTTACCCGGGTGGTGGCATGGGCAAGACATAGCGCAGCGCCAGTCTGTCCGCGGCGATAGAACCAGATGCTGTTGTCGGTGGTCTGGGCGAATGCGCTGGCGCCGCCTGGCGCATACATAATTCGCCGCACCTTGTCTGCATCGACACCGATTGCGGCAACCACCGGCGCAGGATCGCCACCATAGATCGCGTTCAGAAGAACTGTGTCGGCGCTAGCCGCTTTCTCATCCTGATCCGCGATGATTGCACAGGTCTGGGCGTCGATACGCAACGCACGCATTATTCGTGCACCCGGTCCATCTACCGGTACGGCATCGTCGTAATTGGTGGCAGCCGCGAAGAGCAACCTCCCGTCGGCGGAAAAGGCAAAGGGATCAAGATCGCCCAACAGATCCGCTCTGTCGGCCCCGTCGAAGGATACGGTGCAGATCAAACGGCCCTCATTTGCCGACAACAACGAAAGCCGCCCGACCTCTTCGCCATTCGCTTTGTCTTGCCAGCGTACAACCATCAGCCCATCCGCACCGTCCGGCCCGGTATGGATTGCCTGAATTGACGCCTTCTGGCCTATCCATCGCCACACTTCCCTCCCCGCGGCAATATCCATGCCGACCAGCATGTCCGTGCCGTCCACACGCCGCAGGCCCACCGCGAGGCCGGGTCGGATGACTCGTGTTTCTGCAAGGCCGTCGGGATATGAGGTCCATTCGCCGGCAAGACTTGCAGGTGGCTGGATTCCAACATCCGAAGCTGATGCCAGATCAAACAGGTCCACCCCTTGCCAATCCATTGCCATGACCTGCCCACCCTCGCCGCTCAACAAGATGCGGTCATCGCGCCCAGTCGACAGACGCCGTTCCAGACGGCGCCCGTCAAGGCGCCAGAGCCGCAAATTCAATCCACTGGTTTCATAAAGGTGGGCTGACAAGGTGAGCAGGCTGCCTGCATCAGGCGTAAAGGCGATGTCGGCTATTTCAGAACGATGGGTCAGATCGGAAATTGCATCGTTGAAACGTGCAAGGATCTGGCGCGATTCCGGATCGAACAGCAGCACCGCGCCGTCCTTGGACCCTGCAGCCACGACAGCAGAGTCCGGACTCCAGGCAAGGCTCGATACCGGCGCGCCATGGCCGACCAATTGTGCCAGCAATCGGCCACTGCCAGTGTCGAACAAGCGCACATCGTTTGAGAAAGCAAAGCCCACCGCCAGTCTCCGTCCATCGGGTGACGGGGCCAGCGCCGACGGCACTTCGGCCAGCGGGATGAATATCTGGTGATCAGTTGCCACATCCGCGATCACCACCTTGCCCACTTCGTAGTGGGCCTCTCGCTGATCACCATCGAAAGCCACGGACAGCGTCGCGTTCCGGCTGCTTGGCCGCTCTTCTGTCGCAATAGGCGTTGAACGCAAAAATTCACCAGTCACAGGATCTATGTCAAAAGTGTTGTCATAATCCCAAAGGCGCAGGGTTCTGCCATCCCCGGCAAAACTCATCTGTAATACTTTGCCCCGCGGGACGGGGCCGATTTCGAGCGGCTTGGAATGACCGGGTAGCGACAGGTCAGCAGTTGCGGAGGGCGCAGAAACCCGCGAGGGACTGCCGTATGTCAGCCATGTGCCCTCCAGTCCGGCGGCAAAAAGGTTGCGCAAGCCAATTGCCGCATCGCTGCCGCGTTCGGCAGATGCGGCGGCGATGTGTCGGCGGGCAAGGCCGATAGTGCGGTCGAGGGCGGCCAGATTGCCGGACTTGTCTTGTCCGGCGCGCAACTTTGCCAAGCTGTTCGCACCGCTGAGCGAGAGCAGATCAGGATTGTCGTCCGGCACTTGGCCGCGCAAGGCCTGTTCGGCCTCGCTTCGGCTGCCGTCAGCCTCTGCCGCCAAACCAAGGCGCATCTGGCTGCGCCCTATACGGCCAAGCAGGCTGGCACGCAGCACGGGGTCGGGCGCTTCCTTTTTATTGACTATGGCCAATGCTTCTTTGCGCGCCCGTAAAGAAGCCTGTTCGTCCCCCAATTGACTCAGCGCATCTGCGCGCAAGTCCTGCCTCCTCGCCCGCTCCAGCACCGTGAGCGGGGAACCTTTGCCATCGAGGTAACCGCCCAGCCGATCAAGTTGGGCGATGGCCGCAACCGCGCGGTCACCGGGTTGGGCAATGCCACCAACTGCCCCGGACAAGAGCATTCTGGCCTCAAGGAAGTGGACTTGGGCAAGAATGCGAAACAAGTCCAATCGACGCGAACTGATCCTCAAGTCCTCGGCAAAGCCTGCCTCAAATGGCGCGCTGTCGAGCCCGCCGATTGCCTCACGCAATGCCGAATATTCGTCCTCGCCAATTTCGACGACACGCCCTGACGCAGCCACTGCTGGCTTTTCCGATACGTTCGCAATTATCCCTGCCACATAGGGCAGATCCACAGGCGCCAGTTCGATCCGCAAGCCGTTGCTTTTGCGCACCACGGTAAGCTGGCCCCTCAGCAGGGAAGCGCCCAGCCCCAGCAGGTCTTCGGTCGTCGCGGCAAGGATGGCGCTGGCACGCGCCGGTTCGGCTTGATCGATCAGAAGCTCGGCCAAGGCTGTGCTGGCGCGCAGGCGATATTCCGCCTGAGGCAGTTCCTGCGCTGCTTCCAATACGCCACGGGCGCTGTCCGGCTCACCCAGCACCAGATATGCACGCGCCAGGGCGAGGCGAGAACCTGGCCAGAGCGGTCCAAGCGCAGATTTGGTGCTGTCGGGCTGTGAAAGCGTTTCAATCAGTCCTTCCGGGCGGGCATCTGCCTGCGCTTGCTCCAGCTGGGCGCGCACCATGGCGGCGCGGCAGTCAATTTGGCCATCCTGACAGAAAAGGTCGCGTCCATTGTGAAGATCGGTTACCCGAATGACGTCATCGCGGCTGTGTGTGAGCAGGCGTCCGTTGGCAATGGTCAACGATTGGGTGCTGCCGGAATAGGCCGCCCAGGACACGGGCAACGAAACGAAGGCTTCCCCGGTGAGTGGTCGAACCACCGGGCGATCATCACGATCAACCACCAGCAGTCCATCGGTCACTGTGCCATCGGATAGACCAACGGCAGCAGCCTCGGACACGCGCCGACCATGGAAAAGGTCGGTGACGACCAGAGCCGAGTGACCTGACGGACCAACGTCGGCAAGCATGTGCCGACCATCGGCGGAAAGCTTGGGGAAGCTGCAATTGTCATCTGGTGGAATGACCTGGTGAATTGCAGCCTGATCTTCGGTCACATTAGCTTGCATGACCCCACAATTCCAGCGGAAGGCGGCAATTCGCAGTTCATCGAGAAACACTGCGCCGTGCGTATCTGCGCCTGTCTCAAGTCGCTTGACCAGTTGGCCATCGTCCACCGTGCGAATTTCTGCGGCACGCTCATCGCTGGTAATCGCGATCAGATATTGCCCATCGGCACTGAATGCATGGGCATTGGTGCGGCCGACATGGGCAATCACCTGGCCATTGGAGGCGTCGATCAGAAGATCGTCCTTGCGGTAGTCGCCCACGATCAGGCGGGTGCCATCAGGTGAGAACGTTGGCGTTCGCAAATTTCTGAAGCCGTCGGTTTGCAAGGGCACTGCGTAGCCCTGCGCCGCGCCTTGACCAATGTCCCACAGAAAAAGACGGATATCGTTCTGGCCGTTCTGGACCAGGATTGCCAAACGACGGCCATCGGGGCTGAAGCCAACCGCGAGCCATTTGGACACATCGTTCAACCGGGTGGAAACGGGCGCAATGTCGGGCCGATCGCGTGATCTATGCCCCTGATTTAGGGCGTTAACCGACACGCGCCCTGCGCCATCAGCAATCGCAAGCCATGCGCCATCGGGCGAAAGTCCAGCCAACGGCCGCAGTACCGATGCAGGTTCCGAAACCACCGCAGGCAGAACCGCCGGAGCGATCGGCAGAGCTTGAGCCAGACCTTTCTGCCCAGTCAGAAGGCCCAGCGCTGCAGCAGCCAGAAGTGGGCAAATTCGTTTCAGGATCCGGCCCCTCGCGCCCATCCAATACGTGGGAACAATGTGCAGATCGCACGATCCTATTGCAAGTAGAATTTCTGGACGAAGATGCTTTTCAAGATGCCCAATCAACCATCGTCAGAGTATTTGTTCGCCCCTCATGGATTTGGCCCCCATATTAAAAATAACAACGTTTTATGTGTTAAAATCTTGAACTTATCTGATATCGAATTGATTTTAAAATTTCGTATAATTATTATCTTTCACAAGAATCGGTATGATTGAAATAATAATGCTATTCATTCCTAAATAACTGTGATTTTTATGTTTATAAAAATCGTCCAGCTTACCTCTGATATTCTCCGGCATGTTCCTATTTCACCTTTCAAAAATCCCTCAAATCCCTAACAATAGAAATGACGTAACACCCTGAAGTGACATATCGTTACATAGCCCCTGATCCAACAATGACGTCGTATTTATGCATACAAAATAGCATTTTTCACGAGCTCCGCGAACGATATTTTTGTTCAGATATTCCCACGCGAGTAAGTGTAATGATCGCTAAAAATTTCAACTGGCAATTTTCAACTGCAATTATGCTTGCTTTGGCAGCGTCCGGTTGCGGCGGTCAGGATAGCTCGTCCGATCCTGCGGTTACTTTGCCTGCGCCAACACCCACACCGGCGCCTACACCTACGCCTACGCCTACGTCGTCTTCGGGAAGCGCCAACGTAGCCTCATTTATTCAAGGTACGATTCCACTCGCAGCCAACGAAGTGGTAATAAATTTCAAGGTGACCAACCGCGGGCTGTACATGCAGGTCTTTGGCGATGAAAAACCTGACAGAATTTTGAAATTGCATGGAACACCCACTGGTTCAAACTCGTGGAGTTCTGCTACTCCTGATAATTTGCCAGACGCAACGATCTGGGATTATGCCCCCGGAAATATCAGTACAGAACAGGACCGTGAAGTATCGTTCTACTGGGCATCGTCTTCTTTCGAGGGTGGTAAGGGGACGACAATAAAATGGGGTCAATACTCTGCAAACAACGGTACACCATCGATTACCTCTGTTGAGCCACCAAGCACTCCTAGCACATTTCCGTTCATCGAACTGGTAGCCGCCGGAGCACAATCAGGAATTGTCTCTTCACGCCCTTGGATAGTAAGCGTAGGAAACGGTATCTATCGCGTTCGGCAGGATGATGGCCAGTACACAGCGGCTTCAACAGTGCTGGATCGCTTCACGACACCGGCAACCCCCGATCTGCCCGATCAACCTACATTCGCTATTGCCCACCCCTCTGACCCCTTTCTTTTTGTGGCCGTCGGCGACAGAATCCTGAAATACGATTCTGGGAAAATGGTAAGCTCGTGGAAATTCAGTGGCGATGCCTTTACCTCTTTTGCTGATCCGGTCTGGGTTGGAACTGATCTATATGTGGCCTTCGGCCCCACCATTTTCAAATTGACCGGCGGAACTGGCAATTTCAGTTCAGTATTTACGATGGACAACTTTACAGGAACGATTGTCGCAGGGCGTTTTTGCGTCAGGAGCGGTGAGCTTATATTGGCGACGGGGCAGGCAATGAATCTGCAAAGCCGAACGGTTCGAAGCTGGATTCAAAAAGGAAACCTGACCAACCAGCAGCAGACCGCGATGACGATCCTGACATCCCACGTTAATGGGAATGGCATCTTTTGCTCGGCCAGTGCGTTAAGCGGCCCCATCTATTCGCTCGCCCCAAATGCAGACGGCAGCAGATCTGTTCTGGCGATCACTCCGGTTTCATAGATGCTCGGAGAATGCCAGATGCGGCTGCACCTGTTGGAACAAAGCGCCGCGGCTCAAGTTCGACCACGGCCTTGCCGTGGCCGACGTGCAAATCGTGCCCAACGCTCGCGCCATAAGCTTGAGCTGGGCACCCGCAAAAGCCGATGGCGTTCGGGGGCTATTGTGATTCATTGATCGGGAGCAATCATGAAGAGCCCTGGTGGATCCCAAATCCCAGTTCAGTTGGACGCCTCGAATAGCCGCTGGCACGTAGCGGCTTGAGGTCATTCACTGCCTTTGCACGATGGTGGAGGCGCTGCGCGCGGCGGGCGATCCGCTTGAACGGCTTGCGAAGATCGCCGCCCGGATCGCGGGTTTCTGGCAAATACCACCCTAATGCTCTGTTTTATAATGCAAAATTGAATGTCGCCAGAAACACCCCCTACAGCGCGAAAACAACCCCTCCGATAGGTAAGGGTGCGGAGAGGTACCAAACGCGTCCTACGGGGCTCTGAGGGCAAAATCGATGATGCAGCCGAATTTGACGGCCGTGTCACGGCTGCGCCCAAGCCCTGGCGACATCGGCCCGCGCGCGACGACAGACCGGTAGGCTTGTCGCAACGCGTCGAGCGACGACAAGCACACCGAACGTTTGGTCACTTCCAGTTTCGTTGGCAAAAGCGCCTCCTTCATCCTGACGCTGAGGATTCTCGGACCAAGAGCACCCCGTCCGGCTTTGCGCAAGTTTGTGACAGACATCGCAACAAGGCGCTCAAAGCGCTGCGCGAGATGACTGCGATCACTATGCGCTGCGAGCAGCAGTACGAACCGGACGCTCCACATATGACAAGGGTTTTACCCAAACCTGCGCTGGCAGCCTAACTCACCTCGCGGCAATCCCCGTTTAGGCTTGCCGAGCAAGTGCCCGAGCAGGTTCCGGTTGTGCTGCTCCAATGACCGGGGCACAGAGAACCGTCGGCGCAGCCGTTCAGCCAGGCGGCTTGCGCTTCCAACTGCTGTCACCGTGCCCAATAGTGGGTTGAGCCATGAACTCGCCAAGCGGCGCCAGCGCTAAACGATGCCTTGCGCATTGTCAGCTCGCCCCGCGAGGCATTCAAGGTGGGATCCGAACGGCCCCTCACCGCACTGCTGGCCGAGGCGAGCGGCGCGGCCGCGGCTGATGTGGCAAACGACCTCGCCGCGGCACGCGACGCGCTCGCCCTAGGCGACGAACTCCTCGCCGGGCTCTGCGCATATTCGCAGGCGCGAAGCGTCTGGAAGCTGATTGGCGGGTTAGGCCCCTCACCCGCGCCGAACTCGCCCGCTCCCCGGGCGTTACCCGGGGGACGGCCTGGCAGGCCGCCACCGCACTCACGATAGCCGGCCTGGACACGTCTTGCGGGCCCGGCGACCACAGACTCAGTCCGGTGGCGCCCCTGAGCCTCCTGGGGCACCCTACGTTACCGAAGAGACCTCGCGGTAGGGAACCGCCAATCCGTGTGGGGGCTGATGCCTGGCGGCACCGCAACTGGCGGGCAAAGCGCGCAGCCTCGTCTGGGCAGGCACATGAGACAGCCCTCCCCTGCCCTTTCCGGCCAATGCGCACCCAGGCAAACCAGACGATCGAGACCCCGAACAGATTGCAGCTCAGTGCGAGGATATAGCACCGATCGACGTTGCTCTCCGCACAAACCGACTCGAGCTAGAGAAAGCTACCGTCGGTCAGGGTGTCCATGTGCGCCTCGCATACCGCAGCGAGATTCGATGCTTCTGGACGAAATATTGAAACCGCGGAGTCCGCGTGATTCACACAGACGATCTGTTGCGCCGACAGCCCCAAGTGGTCACGATGGATGATTAGCTCAACTCTTCTGCAAGACAGCCCCAATCGCTTTGAGCACTTCTGAGGCAGCCGCACCGCTTCGAGCAGGAACCTTGAACGTGTACCCTCCCCTCGCCGAATATGCGTAACGCAGGATCACCCTCCCGTTCGAGCCTTTCACCTCGGTTTCGGAGCGCGACGACTTCGCTGGAGCAACAGTTGCGCGGATAAGGCGCTTCGCGATCTCTGGCGCGGGAAGGATTGTTCCCAAATCATTCCGCTCGGCAGCAATCGCCCGACTTTCGGCGATCATAAGATCCAAGGCTCGCTTGTCTGATGTCAGCGGCTTGATGTCCCGCGCGACACGCACGGTTATGCCGTGTGTGTCGGGGAAGGCGGCAACGATATCTGATGGCAATCGCGCCACATCCAAGAGGCGGCTGAGCCACGACCGAGAGATCTTCAGATGCTCTGCCATCTCATTCTGGCTCGAGTTATAAAACTCTCCGAGAGCGCGAGAATACTCGTTGGCCCGCTCCCAATCCGAGATGTCCTTCCGAGACCGGTTCTCGATGTCCGAGACTCGAAATGCCTCTTCATCGGAGACGTTCTGGATCGTTACGAGATACTCGAATTCGGGATGATGGTGCGAGCGCAACCACTGAACCGTCCACCAACGCCGAACGCCGGCCACAATCTCGAAATCGAAATCGGGGTCGTCTTTCAGGCGACGGACGATAGCAGGAATGCGTTGTTTCTTGGCGGAGAGAAATGCGTCAATAAGATCGCGACAGCTATCTTCCGAAAGATGGTCGAGATCGCGGTTGTGGAGCCGCCATGGCCGGCAGCGCGCCGGGTCGACCCACTCCGTGCGGTCAGTTACCACTTTGCCAGCAGCGATCCGTGCCAAGCTCTGACTACGGCTCGCCATGATGCTTTCCGATGGAGCAGGAGCGCCCACCTCGATATCGTCATCAAGCCCTTCCGTAAGACTGCTTCCGAAGCCCTGATTTCCCTTGGCCATATCGTATCCCGAACCTCTCTTCCTTACTCGCAGGCGGCGGAGTTGCCACGTGGCAACTGCTCCCCATGAGGCGCCGTGAGACTGCCAAACTTGGCGAGTTGCCACGTGGCAACATTACCAAATAGCCGCTTCAATCTCACTCCTCACGCTCCCTAGAAGCCAATCAAAATTCATTACCAACGCATTGATAACATTGCGTTTTACGCCTTAGTTGCCACGTGGCAACACCGACTAAACCGCCTCCCCTGCCCTACTCGCCCAGCTGCGCAGTACGTCAGTCTCGATCTCTCTGCAGACGTCGCTCAAATGCTTCATGCAACGGTTGTGAACATCATGCGAGGTCACTGGCCTGTCGAGTTCAAACACCGTCTTCATGCGCGAGCTAGCATTGTCGATCTCTGCGCTGGTTTTCAGAACAGATGTCGCCATCGAACCGCCGAAAACCTGTCTCATCATCGACAGAATCTCGCGGTGCATGGACTTGCTTTCATCCACCCTGCTCCCGACCAGGCGAATGAAATTGTAAGCTGGCTTCACCCTTCCGGCGATCTGCTCAAGCTGCTTCATCGTGGTGCGAGCCATGTCGATGAAAGATACGGTCGAGGCGAAGTCGATCACGCTCGGCGGCACGGGAATGACCATCGCATTGGCTGCTTGAAGTACCGCCATGGAGACCATGCCGAGGGCCGGCGGTGGATCCATGACGACAACATCATAGTCGTCGACAACCGTATCGATGGCTTCGGCAATCAGATCGATGATGTCGAAGTTCTGGTTTTGCGCCAGGTAGCCCGCGATCTCGTATTCGAGATTGTAGAGCTTGAGGTTGGCTGGGATCAGGTCGAGGCCGAAGAAGTGGGTCTTGCGGATGATAGACCGCACCCCGAGAAGTTCGGGATTATGAAAATGCCCGTAGAGAGTATCGTCTTCGGTCAGATCCACGTCGGGCCGATAGCCGAACATCATCGTCGAGCTGGCTTGGCTGTCGCAGTCGATGAACAGGACCCGGTAACCATGAATGGCGAAATGCTGAGCGAGATGCAGTGCAACCGTCGACTTGCCGACACCGCCTTTGAAATTGGACACGGAGATGACCGCAGGGGTGTCGGTTGGTGCTCGCCAAGGGCGAGTGCCAAAAACGGCGCGCATCTGATCGAGTTCTTCCAGGGTGTACTGGACTCGATGGCCCGATGCAGTGCGATCACGTTGCGGCAGCCGCCCATCGCGCTCGGCCTCACGAATTGCAGAGGCAGTTCTCCCGACAAGCGCCGCCGCCTTTGAAATCGAGTAGGACGGCCCCACCTTTTGACCGGTTTCCGGATCTAGGGCTCCGTCGCGAATACGCTTAAGGATCGTGAGGGCCTTGCGATGCAAGGTCCCCAAGCCGTCTTCCAGGAGTTCGTCGGTTTGTGCGTCGAGCGCTGCTTCGCTGGCCATGTTCACCGCTTTGTGAGATTGAGCGGGCGAATTAGCACTCTTGGCAGTTTTGAGCAAACTTCGGCCACCAACCTTACAAACTGACCGATGATCTCCGTGCTCTTTCCATGCCTGCGCCGAATCGAAGGGGTAGTGCGAGCCGAAAAATCACGAAACGTCAGGGAGCAGGGAGTTCAATCTTGTGACGCCCATCTACGATAGCGCAAGGAGATGGGGGCCTGGATTGGCCCCTTGTGGACAATCACCGATGATCTCGGTGCAAACCGATGAATTCAGTGCATTTAAGCGATGATCTCGGTTCCCTTGAGACCGATGATCTCGGAGCCCATACCTACTAAAGGAATCTCCTAATAAAATCCGATTCGCGAATCGTTTTTAAAATTTGGTCATTGGATTTGGTGGGGAGTCGGCAAAGCGCTCCGAGATCATCGGCGCGTTTGGAGGTTTCAGGCCCGGAAATCCGTCAAAACTGCCAATGGCCTTGCTTTCGAAGCTCAAACCTGTTGATTAACGACCAACCCGGGGCTCCCATGAGTCGGGAAGGGATGGTGCAATGAGCGGAGACACACTGCGTCCAATCGGACATCAATACGCTCTAGCAATGCTAGGCGGTGGTGAAGAGCGAGTCAGGTCGATTGCGCAGTCAGCAGGCACTCAACTGACCATGGACGCCTTTCTAAGGGTTCAGGATGAAGAGCCCGTTCCGGCATTTCTGCATTCAGCGCTTTGCGCCATGTCTTTGCCCACGAAGCGTCCGAAAGATGATACCCAGCCCATACTTCGCGAAGACGGAAAATACGCGCTGGCAATCAACCCCAGGCCTATTCTGCAAACCGTCGATGGCAAGCCAGCGCTGCGGAGCCTCGGTGTACCATATGGAGCCTATCCGCGCGTCGCGCTGATTTACTTGCTTTCACAGGCGGTGACAAAGCGTTCGCGCGACGTGTACCTGGGGCGTAATTTCACCGAGTGGATGCGCCGTCTTGGTTATCAGACGGTGTCCTATGGACCGCGCGGTACCGCCAATCTGATGAGGGAGCAGGTGGATCGGCTGCTTGCTTGCGAATGGCAAATCCGTTGGGAGGGCAACGACGGTGGGGACAACGCATTCGCTGTTCGGGATGTGAAGATCTCCAACGAGTACGCCGGATCGCTTGAGAAAAACGGCGCATTTGCGCGCGAGATCCGGATGTCGGAGGTTTTCTACAGCCACCTGCTGGATCACGCCGTTCCACTCAACGAGGTCGCTATCCGCGAGCTCAAGGGTACCCCCACTGCGCTCGACCTCTATACCTACCTTGCGTACAGGTTGCCACGGATCGGCAGTGACCGGGGGCAGGTGATCTCCTGGGATCAGCTGGCGAAGCACTTGGGCAATGACGCCGACAGCAAGCGTTTCCGGCAAACCGTGCGCGAAACCATGCAATTGGTTTCAGCGGTGTATCCCAACGCAGACGTCGATTTCAGCGGACGGAAGGTTGTCCTGCGACCATCGCCGGCGCCATTGGAGCGAAAGCTCGTCGGTCCGCATCTGCGTGTCATTGGTGCGCCAGCATTGCAAACCGCACCGAGATCATCGGTCCCCAAGACTGCTCGCACCCCCCTCCGCGAAACGAAAGCAACCGAACCACTTCTACATTTCCCAGGCGGTAGCCTGACTTACGGCGATCGAGAGACGAAGTTTCGGGCGATCGGGCTCGATAAAGGCAAGCCGTGGTGTGTTGATACCATGGCGAACGCCTTTCGTGCGGGCTTCCCTGGTATCAAGCAAGCGCGCACTGATGCCGAGTGGCTAAGGGTCTGGGAGGCCTTCGTCATCAAATATGCTGACCGGCGCGCTCAGGCGGGCACAAACTGACCGATGATTTCCGAGCACTTCGCCGACGGCTAAATCGGGTCGGGGGAGGGGAGTAGGACCGAGCTGGGGCGGTCATGTCCCTCATCAGCAATCATCCTACGCCAGAGCTCCGCGCGCTCGTCGCCCGCCTCGGTGGCAAGTGGTCCGGCAACACCGCGATGTGTCGTTGCCCTTCCCACGCAGACCGAACCCCCTCACTGGCGATCAGGCAAGGCGACCGCGGCATCCTCGTGACATGCCACGCCGGTTGCGATGCGACCGATGTTCTCCGTGCGCTACGCAGTCTCGCCGACCTGCCAAGCATCGGACCTGCCGAGACATTAGGTCGGCAGGCTCGCCAGCCATCGGCCCATCTCGCCATCTGGCAAGCAGGGCGGCCAATCGAGGGCACTCTCGCCGAACGGTATGTCCGCGAGGTTCGCAATATCTGGGCTCCGCTTGACGACCTGCGCTATCATCCGCGCTGTCCGAGAGGGCAGGGGAGGCTGGTCGAATTTGAGCCCGCCTTGCTCGTCGCCATGCGCAAGGCGAGCGAGATCGCCGCAATCCAGCGGATATTCCTCAACCCAGTGAGCGCCAACTACACCGAGAAACTGGTGCTCGGACGCGCGATTGGCGCTGCCTGGACCAATGGACCGCCGGGCAAAACGATTGGCCTGTGCGAAGGCTTCGAAACCGCAGCGGCCTACACCTCGCTTACCGGCATCCAGGCATGGTCCAGCATGGGCGCCAAGCGCTTCCATCAAGTCGAGATCCCCGCGAGCGTCGAACGGGTGATTCTTCTCGCCGACAACGATCCCGAAGGGCGCCGCGCCGAAGCCAAGGCCCGCGAGGCACTGTCCCGTCGAGGTCTCGCCATCAACACCGAGTGGCCTCCGGGCGCCATGAATGACTGGGCGCAGCTCCTGAAGCGATGAGGGGAGGGGGACTGCAGGGGACGTGCCGCTGGTCGGCAGCAGACCTCACAAACCTCCCGGAGACCTCCATGACCGCTACGATCTCACGCAGCAGCGCCATTCTTGGTGCTGCGCGCACTCTTGCCGCCAAGCTGCTGCTTGCCATCCCGATCGACCGGGCCTCTCTCACCCAGGCCATGACAGAAACCGCGGGAGCCAGCGATGCGGCCGGCGCATGGACCCAGCGCGAGAGCTTCGAGGCGCTCGAAGTGGCCCTCGCCATGGCAATCCCGGACCTGGTGGGCCGGATGGACGCAGGCGGTGCGATCGGCACGCTCGAGGCGCTGGCAAGAGAACTCCCCACTCACACCGTGCGCAGCGAAGATCAGATCGCCTTCCAGCAGTTCTCGACACCGCCGACGCTGGCCTGCCTTGCCGTCCATTTGGCCCGCCTGGGGTCCGACGACGTCTTCCTCGAGCCGAGCGCAGGCACCGGGATCATCGCTTCGCTGGCGAAAGGTACGGTGAAGCAGTGCATGCTCAACGAACTGGAACCGATCCGGGCAGATCTGCTTGAAGGTCTGTTCCCGAGCGCAGCTGTCTATCGCCACGATGGCGCCAAGATCGCTGCGCTGCTTGCCGGCACCGAGCGGCCGAGCGTGATCGTGATGAACCCGCCGTTCTCGGTGTCGCAGTCGCGCGGTGAAGATCCGAACACGGCAGCCCGGCATCTGCGCTCCGCGCTAGACCACTTGCTGCCCGGCGGTCGGGTGGTGGCGATCATGCCCGACTGGTTCGCCCTGTCGGCGCGGGAAGGCGAAGTGTTCCGCCGCACTCTCGAAGGCGCACGCCTGGTACTGTCGTTGCGGCTCGACAAGGGCGGTTATGCCAAGCACGGCACCGGCATCGCCGTGCGCTTGCTGGTGATCGACAAGGTGCCGGGCGAAATCTCGATCTCGACGATCAATCGGGGTGCGGTGAGCGAGCTCTTTGCGGCAATCGGCCAAGTGCCGTCACGCGCAGCCCAGCGCGAAACTGCGACCGCAGCGGCAACACGCCCCAAGCTCAGCCTGTTTCGAGCGATCAAGAGCGGCCCGGCGCGGCCCGTGATCGTGCGGGCACCGCAGACCAATGAGGTTCGTCCGGTTGCCTATCAGGTGCTCAACGAGGCTGCGGCAATGGGCGAACAGCGCGGAGTCTATGCCGACTATCGCCCATCGCGCGTGATCATTCCCGAAGCGGGCGAGCATCCGACCCATCTGGTCGAATCCGCCGCCATGGCGTCGATCGCTGGGCCGAGGCCCAGCTATGTCCCGTGCCTGCCCGAACGCACGGTCACCGCCCGGCTCCTGTCGGCAGCCCAGCTTGAGACCGTGATCTACGCGGGCGAAGCCTGGAGCCGCGACCTCCATGGCCGGTTCACCCAAACCGCGGGCGAGGTGGCGCTGAAAGAGGATCCAGAGGGCCAGCTCTACCGCACGGGCTTCTTCCTCGGTGACGGCACCGGGGCGGGGAAGGGGAGGCAGGCAGCGGCCTGCATTCTCGACCAGTGGCTCAAGGGCAATCGCCGCCACGTCTGGATCTCGAAGAACGCACCGCTGCTCGAAGATGCGCAGCGCGACTGGACCGCGATCGGCGGTCTGCCATCCGACATCATCGACCTCGCGCGCTGGAAGATCGGCGAGGAAATCACCGCTCCCGAAGGCATCCTGTTCGTCCCCTACGGAACGCTGCGCTCGGCCCGGGTCGAGGATACCCGGCTCGACCAGATCGTGCGTTGGGCAGGTCCAGAGTTCGAAGGCGTGATCGTGTTCGACGAGGCCCATGAAATGGGCGGCGTTGCCGGCGGGGAAGGGGCACTTGGTCAGAAGCAGGGCTCGCTCCAAGGGATCGCCGGAGTGCTGCTGCAGAATACCCTGCCGCGCGCCCGGGTGCTCTACGCTTCGGCGACCGGCGCCTCGGACGTCAACAATCTCGCATATGCGGTGCGGCTTGGACTTTGGGGTCCCGGCACGGCCTTTGCGAACCGCGAGCAGTTCATCTCGGAAATCCGCGATGGCGGCATTGCCGCGATGGAACTGGTGGCACGGGATCTCAAGGCCTCGGGCCTCTACCTCGCCCGCGCGCTCAGCTTCGCGGGAATCGAGTACGACATCCTGCGCCACGACCTCAGCCACGACCAGATCGCGATCTACGACACCTACTGCGAGGCCTGGACGATCATCCACCAGAACCTCGAGGCCGCGCTCGAACTGACGGGCGTGGTCGACAGCCTCGAAAACCGCACACTCAACAGCGGCGCCAAGGCCGCTGCGCGCAGCCGGTTCGAGGGGACCAAGCAGCGCTTCTTTGCGCAAGTCTTGCTCTCGCTGAAGCTGCCTTCGATCTTCCCGGCGATCGACGAACATCTGGCGCAAGACGAAAGCGTGGTCGTCCAGCTCGTCAGCACCGCGGAATCGATCCTCAACCGGCGGCTGGGCGAGCTCGATCCCGAAGAGCGCGAGGCGCTGGACCTGGACCTGTCGCCGCGGGAAGCGATCGTCGACTACCTCGCCCGCGCCTTCCCGACCCGGCAGATGGAGGAATACGTTGACGAGCTCGGCGATGTTCGTTCGCGGCCAATGTGGGACGAGGCAGGCAACCCGGTCCACAACCCGCAGGCCGAGGCTGCCCGCGAGCAGCTGATCGAGCATATCTGCGCCATGCCGCCGATCCCGACCGCGCTCGACGCCCTGCTCGAGCACTACGGGGTCAGCGCGGTTGCTGAGGTGACCGGACGCTCGAAGCGCCTGGTTCGCGATGGCTCTGGCCAGCAGCGCCTCGAAAGCCGCTCGCCGCGCACCAACCTTGCCGAGACCACCGCGTTCATGACGGGGACCAAGCGCATCCTGGTGTTCTCCGACGCCGGCGGCACGGGCCGCAGCTACCATGCAAGCCTCGATGCCAGAAACCAGCAGCGCCGGGTGCATTTCCTGCTCGAGCCGGGCTGGCGCGCTGATCGCGCGATCCAGGGGCTGGGGCGGACGCACCGCACGCATCAGGCCTGTCCGCCGCTGTTCCGACCCGTCACCACTGACTGCAAGGGCGAAGCCCGATTCACCAGCACGATCGCGCGGCGGCTCGATGCGCTGGGCGCGCTAACCCGCGGCCAGCGCCAGACCGGCGGACAGGGGATGTTCGATGCTTCGGACAACCTCGAGAGCGCCTACGCCAAACACGCGCTGCACGACTGGTACGGGCTGCTCGCCACCGGCAAACTCAAGAGCACCTCGCTCAAGGAGTTCCAGACCATGAGCGGGCTTGAGCTTACCGACCAGGATGGGGTGCTGCGCGAGGACCTGCCGCCAATCCAGCGCTGGCTCAACCGCATCCTCGCGATGAAAATCGCGGTGCAGAATGCCGTGTTCGACGAGTTCCTCACCCTCGTCGAAACCCGGGTCTCGGCGGCCAAGGAGGCTGGGACCTTCGATATCGGCGTCGAGACCGTCTCGGCCGAGACCTGCGAAGTGCTGTCGGACACGGTGATCCGCACCGATCCGGTGACGGGGGCAACCTCGCACCTGCTCGAACTGTCGCTGACCCAGCGACGCAAGCTGCTCACGCTCGAGCGCGTGCTGAAAATGGCCAGCTACGAAGACAAGCCGCTGTTTCTGCGCAACGGCAAGTCGGGCAATGTAGCGCTCGCGATCCCTGCACCGTCGCACATGGACGAGGAGGGCGAGCTGATCCGCCGGTTCGAGCTCGTGCGGCCGCTGCGCAACGAATATATCCTCGCGGGCAGGCTCGATGAGACCGCCTGGGAGTCTGTGCCCAAGGCCGAGTTCAGCGTGCTGTGGGAAGCGGAATACGCCGCCGAAGAGAACCAGTTGGTGACCGAGACCGTGTTCCTTGCGACCGGCCTCCTGCTGCCGATCTGGGGTGCGCTTCCCAAGGAGGACCTCACGGTCAATCGCATCGTCGACAAGTCCGGGGCGTCGTGGCTCGGACGGCACGTCCATGACCTCTACGTCGATGCGACGCTCGAGAAGCTTGGAGTCTCGCGCAAGGCGCAGACTGACCCGACCAAGATCGCGCAGGCCATTCTTGGCGGCGGCACGTGGAAGGCGCCGCATCCGCTCAACTTCACCATTCGCACTTCCCGGGTAAACGGGGCGCGGCGGATCGAGATCATCGGCGCCGATGCGGCGCGCATTCCCGAACTTAAGGCCCTTGGCTGCTTCACCGAGATCATCGCCTACAAGACCCGGGTGTTCGTGCCGACAGACCGGGTTGAGGACATTCTGCTGAACTTGGCGAGGTGAGGGGGCACGTTCAGCAACGGACTTGCATGCCGCCGAGATTCAGATAAACTTAGTCCATCGGACTTAGCTAGGTAACGGACAATGGAAACGGTCAACATTCACGAGGCAAAGACGCATCTGTCGCGGCTGCTTGAGCGCGTGACCAATGGCACGGCGGTGGTGATCGCCCGGGCTGGCAAACCGATTGCGAAGGTGGTGCCGTTCGGTGCTCCTGCCCCAGCCAAAATGAAGCGCTTGGGCTTCCTCAAGGGAGAGATGCGCGTGCCGGACGATTTCGACCGGATGGGCGCCGACGAAATCGAATCGATGTTCGAGGGCTGAGCGATGAAGTTCCTGCTCGACACGCATGTGCTGCTCTGGGCTGCCGGATTTCCAGAAAGGCTTTCTCCTGCAGCCCGCAAACTCATCAACGATGAGGCGAACGAGCTCGTTTTCAGCGCCGCCAGTCTCTGGGAAATCGCAATCAAAAATGCGCTTGGGCGCGAAGATTTCGCGGTCGACGCGCGGGTCTTGCGCCGGGCGCTGATCGACAACGGTTACCTCGAACTCGCCGTCACCAGCGAACATGCCGTCGCAATTGCTCAGTTGCCGCCGATCCACAAGGATCTGTTTGACCGAATGCTGATCGCGCAGTCGATTGAGGAAGGCATCACCTTGCTGACCGCCGACGAGACCGTCTGCGAGTACTCTGGATCAATTCGCAAGATCTGACACCATGGCGCTACGGCGCAGCTGAATCCGTACAGGTCCACGTCGCCCGCCATTAGGTCGTCCATCGCCTTCACACGCGCGCTTCGCCCGCTGCTGTGATCAATGTTCAGGTGATAGCGCGTCGACTTGAGCGTTCCAGTTTGGCGCATCGCGCCCAGCGCGGCCAGTTCTTGCAAGTCACGTGTCGCCGTGGCTCGCGATAAAGTTGGCCGCGCTGAATCCTTCAAGCCCCTCACGGAACATCGCCGAGGGGCTTCACCACGCCGATCATGATCCCGGACTGCTGTAGGAAACATGCCTCGTGCACGGCGAGGGCCTCGCTGTACCAGCGAAAATTGAGCCATAATTTATGCCTCACTGACGCTTGCCGACGTTTTCCGAGCGAAGCGCAGCACGAGAATGTAGTCCATGAGGGATGGAACATAAAAAGAACAGATGCACTCTGATTCGTCAATCGCCCCTCCGGCCGGAAGCGGCATTATCGAATGCGGCGAGGGACTGGCCGGGAACCTGAGCGCGCAGTACAGGGCGCGCATGACGCCCATCAAAGACCTTGCTCAACTCGGAAAACAGATTGCCGCGCAGCATGGCTGGGCGGCGGCGAAAGCGTTCAAGACTTATGAGATGGACGACAGCGATCGCGCCACCTTGTCGCAATGCGCGCTCGATCTGCTCAAAGTCTTTCCGCCGATGCCCGGGGCCTGCGCGCTGATGAGCGCATCACTCGCAGGTACGCTCGAGAGGCGCATGACGGCACCGATCCAGGTTATCGCTGGAACCCTGGCGGTGGATAGGGAACCTGTCTTCGGTAACCGCAAGCCGTTCGATGGCCCTGCGGTGTTCGCTGCGTCGAACCCCGACTGGGATGGCCACGTCTGGGTGATGGTCGGGCCTTACGTCGTCGATGTCTCGCTATTCCGTACCGCATATTCGCGGCATGGCCCTGTGCGACTGGCAAAGCATATCGATCTGGCGTTCGGTCCCAACAAAGGCCTTTACGTCGATCGGTGGAAGCGGACCGCCCAGCTCGGGTTGAGTTACGAGCCCCAATCCGTGTTGAGCGCGGATGAGGTTACGCGTCTGATGGGCGGTGCATTCCACCTCATCAAGCAGTCGCAGTCCGGGTGATTACAGCTGGTAAGCGGCGCGAAGCCGCTCGGCGACGTCCGCTTGCGACATGTTCACCTTGAACTGTCTGGGATTGAAGTCTGCCTCGTTCGTCGCCTGGTCGATGAACGCGCGCATGTCCTCGGCAACCGGCCCTGGAAGCGCATATTGGGCGCTGGCGCTGACCAGCTGGAGCAGGCGCGCCACATCATTGCGGTGCTTGCGAATGTTCTTTTCGTCGATCTTTGAGCCCTCAGCACGCTGCCGAGAAAGGTCGAGTCAGGCCCGTGCCTTGAACGGGATGATCGCTGCCTCGTCCAAAACCGGTATGCCGCCGGCGGTGCGGACCATGGATTTGAGGAAGGCGTAGTAATCCTCATCGAGCAGGATGGCCGACAGGCTGGCGGCGGCTTCATCGTTCGGCAACGGAGTGAGATGCGAGTCCGCGGCCAGGCTCAAGCCTTCCGGTGCCCGTGAGAACAGCTCGAGCATCGCAGGGAAGTCTTCGGCCTTCGGCTTCTGGAACCGGTAAAGGATCTTGTCGCCTTCGCTGCGCTCCCTGATCTCGTAGTCGCCTGTCTCGACGAATGCCCAGAAACGTTCCGCGAAGGCGCTGTCGAGCGCCTCGACAATCAGCACTATGTCGAGATCCTTGGTGGCGCGAAAGTCGAGACCGACTTCGTCCATGATCAGTTCGCAGGCCGCACCGCCAATCAGCACATATTGGTGCTCGTGACCGGCAAAGTGATCCCGGAAGCGATCGACGCCTGTCACCATGGAAATGTCTCCAGCAATTCGTCGGCAGCTTGCGCCACACGTTCGTCAGCGGCGTTGCGGATGCTCAGGTAGAGCGACAGGCGGTCGACGACGCCGTCTTGCGCGAGCATCTGCGGATCATAGGTCCAGGTCTGGACCTCGACGCGGTCGTCATCGAAAGGTGTCGCTGGTTTGAGCGCATAGTCTGCCTCAATGCGCTTCCAGCTTGCTCCGAGGATGGCTCTGGTCTCAACCTGTGGCTCGCCGAGCATGGTATAGTGGGCCAAGGCGCTTTCACCCGCGAGCGGGCCAATCTTGGCGCCGTACGCCCCGCTCACGACGCGCACCTTGCGCAGTGGCGACTGCAGGCGGTCATGGATCCTGTCCCATAGCTCGCGGCCGCCAAGCATCATGTGCAACCTGCGTTGACGGCCAACATGTTGAGCTTTGGCCAGCTGCATAGCTTCCAGTTCGTCGAGCGTGCGGCTGATGCTCATGATCGAGACGCCCAGTTCGTTGGCGAGCTCGGTGAGATTTCGATCTTCCAGTGGTTGGTGCTGCAGGTGGGCAAGCAGCAGCTGCTGCGTCGTTGGGCTGATGCTCTCGCCATGGGCGATGGCGAATGCGGGCGCGCGCTCACGCAGATCAAGAAAGGCCTCGGGCACGTAAATCTGCGCGCCCGGTACGAGGAACCCGATCTTGCGCTCCACCATCTGGCGGCGAATTGCGCCAGGCGCGCGGTCGAGCAGAAGGAGCACCAGGTCAGCGCCCAGCTCACGGCGAACCAGGTCGCGGTGCTTGAGGTACTGGGCGGTTGCGCCGGAGCCTGGCGACAGCACTTCGCGAACCGCCATGACGAGGATGGTCTGCCCCTGCAGCTGTCCTTGCCACAGACGGTAGCGGTCGAGAATGAAATGGGGCAGGGATTTTGGCGTGATCGGAACCAGCGCGAGTTGCGCCCCGAATGCCTCGTCGACATAGGTTTCCGCCGCTTCGGCGAGCGCTTCCAGTCGCGCGTCGAGGTTCATATCTAACACCACATCGCGCATTTAACATTAGTGATGTTAAAAAGCAATTGCGCTGTTATATGCGGGGTTTCTGGCCCGTCATATCCGCCGAAATCCCGCGCGTGAGGCATAAAACCCAAATTTATGCCTCATCATCCGGTCTGGTCGGCCAACAAGGCCACGTGTGGCGATCGATACGGGTCCTAGACCCGGGGCGTTCCTGAAATGTCGAGGGCCTGAAATGTCGAGGAGAGGGGGGCTGGAAGGGGTGAGCCGAAGGGCTCGGTCAATCCAGCTTTGAGGAGCACCCCCATGAACGACATCGAGATGATCCCGCTTGGCAAGCTGCGCTTGTCCGAGGCCAATGTGCGCAGACAAGACAGCAACCTCTTCATCGAGGAGCTCGCCGCCAACATCGAGGCCAAGGGCCTCCTCCAGAACCTGATCGTAGCCCCGGCCAAGAAGCGGGGGATGTTCGATGTGACCGCTGGCGGTCGCCGCTTGCGCGCGCTGAGCTTCCTGGCTGAGGCAAGCAAGCTCCCCAAGGATCATCCGGTCGCCTGCCGCGTGCTCAACATTGATGCCGCCGAGCAGTCCGAGCTTTCGCTGATCGAGAACGTGATCCGTCTCGACATGACCCCGACCGACGAGATCCGCGCCTACAAGCACTTCGTCAATGAGGGCAGCGACCTCGACGCGATCGCCAGACGGTTTGGCCGCACGCGCCGGTTCATCGAAGGCCGCCTGCGGCTCGCCGATCTTGCCGATCCGATCTTCGCCGCGCTCGAGGAAGGCAAGATCACCCTCGACGTCGCCAAGGCCTATGCGACGACGCCCAACCATGAGCGCCAGATGCTGGTGTGGAACGAGCTCTCAAATAGCTGGCAGGGCAACCAGGCCGATTCCATCCGGCGGATGGTCACCCACAGCGCGGTCCGTTCGTCCTCGCCGATGGCAAAGCTCGCGAGCGAGGACGATTATCTCGCGGCCGGCGGCCGGATCGAGCGCGACCTTTTCACCGAGGATGGCGGCGAGACCTGGATCGATGCCGAAATTGCCCAGCGCATTGCGGGCGAGAAGCTCCAGGCCTTCGCCACCCAAGTCGCCGAAACTTCGGGCTACGCCTGGGTGCGTCCGATCCTCGAGACTCGCGTGACCTACGGCGCAACCGAAGACCTGCACCAGGTCCATCTTGAGCCCGCCCCGCTGACCGAGGAAGAGCAGGCTGAAGCCGACCGCCTCATGGAGACGATCTCGGCGCTCGAAGCGATAAGCGAAGCGCTCGACGAAGACGACGAAGCGGCGGCTGCCGAGATCCAGGAACGCTGGGACGCCGCGACCAATGCCTACGACGCGCTCCACGACAAGCCGCCGGTGATTCCCGACGAGCTCCAGGCCAACGTCGGCTGCTTCGTTATCATCGGCGCCGACGGCGAGCCGGCTGTTGCCAGCGGGCTCTACAGCGACAAACCGCTCGAGAAGCGCAAATCGCGAGGGACTGCCGATGCACCGGGCGGTGCGGACACCGGGACAGGGGAGGGCGCAGGTGCGCCCTCGGCGCCCAAGCCGCTGTCGCAGAAGCTGGTCGAGGAACTCGCCGTCCAGCGCCGCGACATCCTGGCGATCAATCTCGCCGCCAACCCGGCGATCGCTCTCGACTATCTGATCTTTGCCATCGCGGATTCGCGTGCGCTCTACAGCGCACAGGCGCTCGGCACGACGCTGCGCGCGCCGTCGCCTTCGCTCTATCTCGCCAATTACCCGGATAGCCCGGCACACACCTTGATGGCCGACATGCGCGAGACGCTCGATATGTCCTGGACCGAGCACTGCCGCACGGTTGACCGTTTTGCCGCGTTCAGTGCGCTCGACGACGATGCCAAGGCGAGCTGGCTTGCCTGGTGTATGGCCAAGACCCTCGAAGCGAGCATGGGCATCGACAAGAAGGCAGGTCAGTCCGGCCCCGAACCGATCGATCTCCACGATCACCTTGCCGCGCTGATGGGCATCAACGTCGCGAGCCACTGGCGACCGACCTCGGCCAACTACTTCGACCGGGTCAGCAAGCAGACGCTGCTCGCCCATGTCAGCGAGGTCGGCGGGCCGACCATGGCGGCAAGCTTCATGGGCTCGAAGAAGGGCGACCTCTCGGCGTCCTGCGAGAAGCTGTTCGCGGGCGAAACGATCGTCGCGCCCGAGGTCAAGGAAGCTGCGCTCGCCTGGGTGCCCGAAGCCATGCGGTTCAGGGTCATTGCTGCCAGCGAGGCCGAGGACGATCAGGCGCCGACCGATGCCGAGGTCGAACCAGGGCACGAAGGCGAGGGCGAAGCACAGGAACCTGCTGAGGACCGGGACGTCGACGCGGCCGAACCGGTCGAAGCCTGATCCAACCACTGCTGACACCGGACTGCCCGCACGGCCCCTGGCTGTGCGGGCAGTCTTGTCATCCCTACGAAGGAATCCCGGCATGACCCGCCATCCCAAGCCCGACGTTGCCCAGGTCATCACCGACCTGATCCTCGAAAAAATCGCCGCGGGCACCGCGCCGTGGCTCAAGCCCTGGTCGGCGACCAGCACTCGCCCGCTGCGTCATAACGGCGTTCCCTATTCCGGGATCAACACCTTCTACCTCTGGGCTGTCGCCGAGAGCCGCGGGTACACCAGCCCTTATTGGATGACTTTCAGGCAGGCGGCCGAGCTTGGAGGGCACGTCCGCAAGGGCGAGAGCGGCTCGTTCAGTGTGTTCTATTCCTCGGCGCGCAAGACCGACACCGATCGCCTGACCGGTGAGGCGACCGAGAGGACCATCCGGTTCATGAAGTGGAACCACGTTTTCAACGCCTCGCAGATCGACGGGCTTCCGGGGCATTACTATCCCGAGCCTCCCGACCCGGCGGCAATCGGCGAATTGTCGGCGGGAGTGCGCGATTTCCTCGAGGCGATCCCGATCCGCGTCGTCCACGGCGGCGACAGCGCGCACTATTCGCCGGGGACCGATACGGTCACCCTGCCGAATCCTTCCGCGTTCCACTCGATCGAGGCGTATTTCTCGACCCGCTGCCATGAGCTGGGTCACGCCACCGGCGCCGCCAAGCGGCTCAACCGGCAGTTTGGCAAGCGCTTCGGCGACGATGCCTATGCCTTCGAAGAAATCGTGGCCTTATCTGGACAGTCTGCACCGTCCCTGACGCACCATTGAACGGTATGCTTTGGCGCAACGCAGGGGGTCATCAGGCCGGATGAAGCGCTATCCATAAGCTGGCGTAATCCGGCCTGATGACCACCGTCCCGCAGGCGCGCAACGTGTGCGATCTGGAGTCGGGAGGGGGTCCGGGGGAGGGACTGACAAGCTGTGGATACTTCAGGTGCGTCGATCGTCATTCAGGAGCGCCGGACGGCGGATGGCCTGGACTCCTACATCCCGGTAATCCTGCGTGATGGTGCGATCTATGATCTCCACCTTGAGCGCTACTTCCTCGATTTGCCGCTGAACGGTTCGCGTTCGCGACACTCGTTGCGCGCCCATGGCTATGATGTTCTGGTCTGGGTTCGCTTTCTCGCTTCGGCCCGTGGCAAGTCTGTTTGGCAAGCCGATGCCAATGATGTCGGTGCCTATCATCGTGCCCGGCGGCGCAGCGATGCTGAGTTCCGGATTTCGGCATCGACGTGGAACCGGGCGATTGCCTCTCTCGACAAGCTTTATCGATGGGCCGAACGGGAGGGCCTGATCGAGCTTACGCCTTTTACGCATCGTCAGGTCTGGCGACGATCGCACGATGGGCACCGGGCGGCGGTCACGGGCCGCAATGACGCCTATGAGCGCGCAGCCCGTCGTTCCGACGTCCGTTTCATCGATCTCACCGATTACCGCGCCTTCCGGGAAGTGGGTTTGCGCGGCCTGACCGTTGAAGGGACCGAGCGTCCTGGAGCGCGTGACCGCAATGGCGCGCGCAACGCGCTGTTCGCCGATCTGCTGGTCACCACCGGCCTGCGCCTGGAAGAGGCATCCCACTTGCTCGCAGCTGAGATTCCGGTTTGCGACGCCCGCTCGGAACGTCAGCGGCGGGTCGAGCTTCCGGCGGCACTTACCAAGGGTGACAGGGGGCGAAGCATGCTGCTGCCGCGCCGTTTGTTGCCGGTGTTTGACGCCTACATCGCCGTTGAGCGAGCGGCGGCCGTCGCCAAGTTCGCACAGCGCCGTGGCTGGGAAGCCATCGACCGCCCGATCTTCATCCACAGCCCCTCATTCGGGCAGCGCGCATTGCCTCTCGTTGGCGGTGGCACGATGGACATGGAGGTCGTCACACCGGATGAACGCGCAAGGCTTGTTATTTGCGCTGACGATGGAACGCCGCGCGAAGCCGCGGTCCTCTGGCTGACCGAGGTGGGCCATCCTGTGTTGCCCAACTCGTGGGAAGCGATCTTCGCACGGGCGAGCCGCCGCTGCACGGACGCCGGCATCCCGGTCCGGCTTAGCCCCCATCAACTCCGGCATTCCTTTGCAGTCCACATGCTGGCCATGCTGATCCAGCGCCGCCTCGCCGACGCAGCGGCACCAGTGGGCGCCATGGAAGGTTATCGCCAGCTGGTCGGCGATCCGCTTCAACAGGTCCAGCGATTGCTTGGCCATTCGAGCCTCGCGACGACCTCTATTTATCTGGATCACCTCGCCACGCGTGCCGATACCGTCGATGCGGCAGTCGAAGAGCTGTTGGCACTTGTACCAGGCTATCTTCGATCATGACCGCTGCTCCACGCAAAGGACGCAAGGTCAGCTTCGAGACCGAAGCTGCTGCTCCCCAAGCCGATCCATGGTCGCAGATCAGCACGGTGCGCTTCATGATTCATCCCTTATATGGCGGCGAGCTGCTCGTCGATTTCACGGGCTTGCGGCCGCGCGGCCTGGCGCTCGCTTTTGCCCGGAGCCTGTTCAAGCTGGCCGCACCGCGCGGCCCCATCATGGTACGTTCGTCCCTCAAGACATACGCCAACCAGCTGCCAAGCTTCTTTGCCTACCTGGCCGGGACAGGCGACCGGATCAACGGCCCTGCTGACCTTCGCGCCCATCACATCGATGGATTTGAGACATGGCTCAGCGCGCAGGGCAAGTCTCGCGTGCATGGACAAACCTATGTCGCCAAGGTCGTTTCCGTCCTACGTCGCATCGCGGACGACAGCCCTGAGCTTGTCGATTGCGGCTTGCGGGAACGACTGCGCTACGTCAGCTCACACGCACACGTTCGTTCCCGTCCACGCGATGCCTACAGTCCGTATGTAGCCCGCCAGCTGCGCGATGCGGCACGCGCGGATATTGCTGCCATCGAGGCCCGCTTGCGATCGGGGCCACAGATCGATGAGGTGGCGCAGATCGATGGCGCATATTGCAAAGCCCATGCTGCCATCGAGACATACGGTGTTCTGGGCTACCGTGATCCCACGTTTCAGAGCCTGTACAAGCTACGCAAAAAGCGCGATCTCACCAGTGACAGGCTTAACCTGAGCCTCCACGCAGCCCACTATCTTACTGCCGACGATATCGTCCCGCTTCTTGTTCTGCTCTTACTCGAGACAGGGCTTGAGCTGGAGTGCTGCAAGTCGCTCACCCTCGATTGTCTGCGCAATGCCGCAGGTGGTACCGTCGATATCGCCTACACCAAGCTGCGGGCACACGGTGCCGAGCACAAGACAATCCGGGTGCGTGATCGCGGCTCATCCACCCCTGGCGGTCTGATCCGACGCATCATCGCCATATCGTCCAAGGCCAGGGTCCATAACTTTAGCGATAACCTTTGGGTCTATTTTCAGCCGGGCGAGATCACCGCAGGTATTCGTCAACTGCGCTTGAAGGTCAGTGCCTGGACGCAGCGCCATTGTATTACCGATGATCAGGGTAAACCGCTCCACCTTTGTCTTTCGTATCTGCGCAAGACGCACAAGGCCTTGTGGTATCTCAAGACCGAAGGCCACATGGCCCGCTTCGCCGTAGGTCATACCGTCGATATCGCGGCACGGCACTACGCCGATATTCCCTCCCTCAGACCGCTGCACGAGCAAACCGTGGCAGATGCCCTCGAAGAGGTGCTCGCTGGTCCAATGATCCTGCCTCCTCAAGACGAGGACCGGCTGCGCGGCGAGTTGGCAAGCCCTGATCCCGATGATGGGGGCATTTCAACCGCACTGCTCGATGGCGAACAAGACGTCTGGCTTGCAAGCTGTGGCAACTTCTATTCCAGTCCCTTCGCATCCGTCGGCACGCCATGCCCTACACCGTTCTGGGCCTGCCTCGATTGCCGCAACGCGGTCATTACCGCGCGCAAGCTGCCTGCCATTCTCGCCTTTCTCTCCTTCGTCGACGCTCAGCGGGTCGGCCTGAGTGCCGCTGAGTGGACCGCCAAGTTTGGTCATGCCCATGATCGCATCGTTCAGCAGATTCTGCCTGCCTTCGCCGAAGACGTCGTGGCAAGGGCCCGTGCGCAAGTCGCGAACGACCCTCCCACGGTCTATCTGCCGCCAGAGGCACGGGTATGACTGCTGTCCAGCTTCTGGCGGAGAGCGGCGATGAGCGCGATGCCCTCCCTGTGCTTATGTCCGCGCCTTTGCGCCCCGGCTGCGATCGCGCGCATATTTCACGATACGGCGATCCGGTGTGGGATCTGGCTCCCGGCGTATTTCGCGACAACGCCCGGCGCTGCCATGTCACGATACATTTCGGCGGTATCAAAGACCCATCCATTGCTGATGCCCTGCGCCAGATTCTCCATGCGCGGCTCAATGTCGATCTCCCCGGTCACCGTTCGCGGCTTGAGCCGGCCGGGGTGCGCGGCGAGGCCAACCGGACCGTGCGCTTTTTCGACTTCGTCAAGGCTCAGCTGGGGCGTTTCGATCTCGGCCGGGTCGATCAGACTCTGGTCGATCGCTACGCCGGAACCTTGCGCCTAGCCGGGCTGCGCCCAGTTGCAGCGGCAGCGCTGCTGCGGATCGTCTTTGACCTGCACGAGTTGCAGCATCATCTGCCGACTGCGCGCCTGTCCTTCGAACCGTGGCCGGGACGAAGTCCGTTTTCCGTGGCGGGCGCAAAGCATATCGCAGGGGAGAACCGGACGCCGCGCATTCCCGAAGCGATCATGACACCGCTGCTTTCCTGGTCGTTGCGCTATGTAACCTGCCATGCAGGCGATATCCTCGCCGCACGGGCGGAACTCGATCTCCTCGAAGCAACGCGCAACCGTCTGATTGCCGCTGAGGAAGCTCTGGATCCCGCTGTTCGTCGGTTACGGCAACGCCAACGCCTCCTCGACTATGTTGCATCCTTGCGGCAGCATGGGCGCGGCATTCCGATCTGGACCACGGCACATAACGGCGCAACGCGAACAGACCCGCAAACCGGCGCCGTCACGCCGCCGATCAACTACCACCTGATCCACCTCCATGCCGGTATCAACGCGCAGGCCGAACCTGCCATGCACCTTGGTCTGGCCACGGGCGCACCAGACCTCATCGCCGCTGCCATCGCAGAACTCGGCACCGAGATCGGCGGCATGGATACGCCCATTTCGGCCGATCCCGATACTGGCCTGCCTTGGCGCACCCGCTTCGATGCCAAGGTTTTGCCCCTCGAGGAAGTCATGCTGCAGTCCGCAGCCTATATCGTATGTGCCTTTCTCTCAGGCATGCGGGACAGCGAGATCCAAGCCATGAGGCAGGGATGCCTGTCTATTACCAAAGCCGAAGACGGTACGATCTTGCGGCATCGTATCAAGTCCACTGCTTACAAGGGCAAGCGCGGCGGCGGCGAGGAGACCGAGTGGGTTACCATCGCGCCGGTCGCTGAAGCCATCGATGTCCTCGAACGCCTTTCCGCGCGTGCGGGGCAAGCGCGAGGAACAACGACCTTGTGGCCAGTCCTCACGCTCCGGGCCAATACCAAGACGCACGTCTCTGCAGAGATAGTCCGGCAACTCAACCGGTTCCGCGATCACCTCAATGACCAATTCGGATCCGCGCAGGCACCCGTCATTCCTGCCGGACCCGACGGCCGAGCATGGCGTCTGACAACGCGTCAGTTTCGCCGCACAATCGCCTGGCACATCGCCAACCGGCCCTTCGGAACAATTGCCGGCATGATCCAGTACAAGCATGCCAGCGTTGCGGCTTTCGAAGGCTATGCTGGCAGCAGCCGGTCCGGATTTCGGGGAGAGATCGAAGCCCAGCGTGCGCTCGGCCAGATCGACGATATCCTTGTCTACTTCGACGAGCGGCAAAGTGGCGCACGCCTTGGCGGACCTGCCGCGAACAGGGTCGGAGTTGTGCTTGATACTGCCGCCCACGAGTTGGCGCCGCTACCTGCAATGATTGCCGACCGTCCACGTCTGCGCACCATGCTGGGCAGTCTCGCGCGGACATTGCATGTCGGCCCGCTGGCCGATTGCTTCTTTGATCCGGCAACTGCCCTGTGCCTGAACCGGAGTTCGGAGCCAGGCGCAAGCGGGCCAATGATCTCCATGTGCGAACCGGTCCGCTGCCCCAATGCCTGCATCGCCGAACGGCATCGCCCGGCATGGCAGCGCGGTGCTGATGAGGCACGGTTGTTGTTGCGCGAGAAGCGGCTTCCAGAGCCGCAGCGGGTGACGCTTCAGGCCGAGGTGGCCAGAATCCAGCGTGTTCTTGAACAGATCGCACCGGGTACCGCCACACCGCATAACGGTATGGCGGGAGAGGAAGAGGAGGCGGGTTTGCGGGTGACGGATTGAAGGAGCGGAAGACAGTTTCCCTCCGCCCGTCGTGGAGACCTGCCATGTCCCGATCCTACCCTGCTACGCCGCGAGCCGACGTCTATTCGCGCATTACTACCGAGATTGTATGTGCCATCGAAGCCGGTGCCGGCGATTGGCGTATGCCCTGGCACCATGATGGCGCTGCCACCACCAGGCCGCAGAACGTCACCTCCCGCCGCCGCTATCGCGGCGTCAACGTGCTCGCGCTCTGGATCGCAGCCGAAGCGGCTGCCTATTCCAGCGGTCTTTGGGGGACCTATCGCCAGTGGGCATCGCTTGGCGCACAGGTCCGCAAAGGTGAACGCGGAACGACGGTTGTTTTCTGGAAGCAGGCCGCATCGCGCGCCGATGATGATCATGACGATGGCGAAGCCGGACCCGGCCGCATGTTCGCGCGGGCCTTCACCGTGTTCAACCTCGCCCAGGTCGAGGGCTATGACCCCCCACCTGTCGCAGTTCTACCCGAGGGCGAGCGGTTCGGGCACGCCGAAGCTTTCGTCGCGGCCCTCAAGATCCCGGTCACCGAGGGCGCCTACGATGCGCACTACCGGATCGACCTCGATCACATCTTCATGCCGACCTTTGCCTCGTTTCGGGATGCATCAGCACAGATGGGCACGCTTTTGCATGAGGCGGCCCACGCCACAGGGGCAAAGCACCGGCTCGACCGCAACTTTGCCGAACGTTTCAAGCGCGACAGCTTGGCGATCGAGGAAATTTGCGCTGAACTGACCGCATCGTTCGTACTCGCCGACCTCGGGATCGCTCACCATCCGCGGGCCGATCATGCCGCCTACGTAGCATCGTGGTTGCGCGCACTCAAAAACGACCCTCGTGCCATCTTCACCGCCGCCAGCAAGGCGCAGGCGGCCGCCGACTGGATGCACGCCCAGCAAATCTCAAATACGTGTTACGATCGCGAAGCTGGCGAGACATTTGTGCCTCGCGCTGCCGCCTGATTGTTCGTTCAGAATTCAGACCAATCATGGTCACCGACAACCTTCAAGGCTGCGCTACCGGTAGATTGATATCGCACACTACTTGAATGGGATTGAACGGATGAGTGGGCTTTGGCCGTTTTAACTTGGCGCACTTGCTCCACTTTACGGCTGCGACCGGTGTCGAAGCGTTGGACTACCCCAGCAAGGTCCTGCGCTTCCTGCGATAGAGAACGCGCAGCAGCAGTCGACTCTTCGACCATCGCTGCGTTCTGCTGCGTTACACGATCGACTTCTGTTACAGCCGTGTTGACCTGTTGGAGACTTATCGCCTGGCTGTGGGCATTTTTCGCAATTTCAGAAACTTCGTTGCTGATCTCACCGACGCGGGCGACGATTCCGGAAAGGACCGTGCCTGCCTGCCCGACGAGGGCAACACCGGAAGTGACCTGTATGCCAGATGTAGAAATCAGCGCACGTATGTCACGGGCAGCATCGGCTGAACGCTGTGCAAGGGCACGAACTTCGGTCGCAACAACCGCAAATCCTTTGCCGGCATCACCGGCGCGCGCAGCCTCTACGCCAGCATTAAGCGCAAGAAGATTGGTCTGAAAGGCAATGCCGTCGATGAGCCCGATGATCTGGTTGATCTCGTCTGCTGATTTAGCAATGGCGGCCATGGCTTCAACTGCCTGTTCTACAACAGCGCCACCGGTGGATGCTTCTTCATGGGTTCGAGCGATCGATTCCTGCACCTCGGTTGCTGATCGCGCCATGGTGTTTACACCTAGCGTGACTTGATTGAGAGCGGCCGAGGTTTCCTCAACGCTGGCAGCCTGTTGCTCATTGCGACGCGCAAGGTCATCTGAGGCGGTGTTGATTTCATTTGCGCCTATCATCACCGTCTGCGCGGTCTGGTTTACGCTCTGGATCGCTTGAGAAAGCGAGGCCACAGCGCGGTTGAAGTCGGCGCGCAGTGCTTCGTAAGCACCCGGAAACGTCTCTTGGATTTCACAATTCAGCTTGTTGTCGGCTAATGCGCTTAAAGCGCCGGAAAGCGAGGTAACCACGAGTTCTTGCGCTTCCCGCGCATTTCGCACTTCAACCGCATTGTCGCGGAACGCTGCCATAGCTTTGGTCATACGACCGACGCAGTCCTGATAATTGGTGTACGCAATGGCTTGGTCGGTGTCTCCATCAGCCAAGGCTTCCATGCGGACGACAGTATTAACGTATGGGCGGCAAACGCGGTCGGTTGCCAACATCGTCGTAGTAACTATTGCAAGTACGGCAGCCAGTCCGATGGCCACTGCAACCGGTGCCGACACAAGGTCAAACGCCAAAAGAGAAGTAGCTATCAAGCCGAGAGTAGCAAGAGACGTGTAAATAATTAACAACGCCCGGAATTTTGTCCGGATTGGTGCTTCTTTTTCGAACCAGTCAAGCATACTGCTACCCTCTATTGCGACCTGCTTCTTCATGCCAACGAAGAAAAAAGCACTCAATTTCCGCAAGGGCTTTTAGCAGACGTGCCTCGAAAACCAGCCCAAGTGGGAATACGCATCTTACCTGAAAGGTAGGGAGTGATGTATTAAGCAAAAGCCTCGCAGCATACTTGACTGTCAGGATATGTCGCCAGCCTGACGCAGGCTACGTTGTGCGCCGAATATGGCCTCCCCAACGAGCTCCACGACAGCCATGCCTCCTACATCCATCACTGGATGAAGATCCTGCGCGGCGACAAGACCGCGATCCTCCACGCAGCAGCCAAGGCCGAGCAGGCGGTCAAATGGCTGCGCCAGTTCGATCCGGCCCTGGCGGGCGAACTCAAGGAGGCGGCCTGACGGTGATCCGGGGCGGCTCGCGGCGCGAGCGGGAAGGGGAGGGGGTGAGGACCCGGCGCGCCATGAGGCGCGAAGGAGAACTCTCGCGATGAACTACGATCTCGACTTTCGCTATCGCCGCGCGCTTCAGCCCGACGGGCTTGCGACCATCCCGACCGCAACCCAGGCGGTGGTCGATGCCATGCAGGATGCGCGCAATGCCGGCGTTGATCCGGCCCGCGATCCCGCCATCATTCTGCTCGCCCGCCATGTCGGCCGTCTGGCGCTTGGCCATGACCCCGACGAGACGTCCACCGAAGACACTGATCTGCGCCGCCAGTGCCTCGCCAGGATCGACGAGCTCAAATCCAAGCCGGCGCTGGTTGCGCTCGCGCGCCGCGGCATCGGCTACGATCCCGAAGCCAAGCGCGCCTTCCACCGTGAGGCACGCTCGGCACTCCGGGTTGCGGCGCGTCACCTCGGACTCGGCCCCGACCAGTACGACCTGCGCAGCAATTTTGCCGGGCCCGCTGTCTCGGGCGAGATCACGCTCCACGGTGACGAGATCTATGTTCAAGTTTCGATCCCCTGCATCCGGCCTGGTCGAGTGGTCATGTTCCGCCGCTGCAAGGGGCCGCAGGACTACCTCGGGGATCGCAACCACTTCTGCGACATCGCCGTGCTCGCTGCCCCGCAGAGCTTCCGCTCGCTATTCGTCCGCGAGACCGGCCTTTCCATCAACCCGCGCGAGCAATCGCTGCTCTAGGAGAAAACCCCATGGGTTGGCTGTTCATGTCCCGCGGCGGAATGTCGCCGTTCGCTACGCCGAAGGCCTATCTCGACAACCAATGCACCTATCCGCCCGATCCGGACAAAGGCCGTGAGACGGGACTGCGCGTACTCAAGTCGACCGTCCGCTCGGGCGCTTACTACGCCGCCTGCCAGAGCTACGACGCCGAGGGTCCGCGCGAGACCTTCGCCATCATCTGCCTGGTCAAATGGAACCCGAATGCGCGGAGCGGCGAGACCTTTGGCTACAAGGATCTCACGGAAACGATGGGGCCGTATCACTACGATTGCCCGGCCTCGATCCTCGATCTGCTCGGACATCCCGGTAACGAGTACGCCGCCAATTGGCGTGAGGCTTGCCGGGCGAGGCTCGCGCTGACCTCGCGCCGTAAACCCAGGCCCGGCGACATGCTGGTACTGGCCGAGCCGCTCATGTTCACCGACGGGCAGAGCGAACGCAGCTTCCGGGTGGTCCAGTCCGGCAAGAAGACCGTGCTGCGCCGGCTCAGTGACGGGATGGGCGTCAAGATCAGCAAGCTTATGTGCCGCGCCTGGACCATCGTTCCGCCTCCCGCTGCGCCATCGGCATCGTGAACGAGCAGAAGGCTATTCCAACACGCCCGCCCTAACGCTCACCCAAACGCGGGCGTCTCTGCAGCATCGAAAATTATCTGAACAGCCAACCTGTCTCGTCAACGCGGCAAGTGGAGAAGCAACATGTCCGACACCGATCTACTATCGCCTCGGAGGCAAAGGTTGTCCTCATTTGAACGCTGCTACGCAGTGGCCCTCCAGCGCCGCGAACACGGCGGAGTGCAGTTCATTCTACGAAAGGGCAACCCTCTTCAACCGCTGCGCACGACCAGTCGTCCGCCAAGCCGCGATGAACGCCTCGTCGCCATCGTTCCGTAAGGTCAAGCTGGAGTTGGCAACCCGGCATCTGCTCCGGGTGAGGTTTCCATGGATCTCAGTCTTGCGCCCCTATATCATATCATAAAGTGATTTTCTTCCCGCCAGAGGAGTTTGATCATGCCTTCCAGCTTCACCTTGGGCACCCATTTCGAGGGCTTCATCAAGACCCAAGTAAACAGCGGCCGCTATGCCTCGGCCAGCGAAGTCGTGCGCGACAGCCTTCGCCTGCTCGAAGAGCAGGACGCACTGCGGCAGGCGCGGATTGAGGCGCTGCGCGCCGAGATCGGACATGGTGCCGCCAGCGGCGCGGGCATTCCCGCTGATCAGGCCTTTGCGAACGCACGCAAAGGGATTGCCGAGATCGCCTCTGGCGCCATGGGCAGTTGATGCGTCTGAAGTTTTCGCCTGCAGCGGATGCGGATCTCGTCGAGATTGCCAGCTTCATTGCCCGCGACAATGTTCCAAGGGCGGTCACCTTTATCGACGAACTTGACGCGCCATCTGCAAAGCTCGGCGACTTTCCTGCGTCCGGGGGTGCTCGCTCAGACATCGTGTCGGACTGCGGTCCAAGCCGCACGGCAGTTACGTGATCTTCTACAGCGTCCTTGAGACGGTCATCCGCATTGAGCATATCCACGACAGGCTCATTCAGTTCAATCTCGTGGGCTTCAGTGAAAATTGCGTGACTGTAGCCTGATTATTCTTTCGTAGCTCTCGGGTCCACGTGGTCCAGCCACTGGCGGCACCCGATCACGCGGGTCATCGGTAGCGCCGTAGCGCGCTCCGTCACCGCGACCACCCGCCCGCGGGAAATCACCATCATGATCGCCAAGTCGTGACAACATTGGGGTCAGGTCGAACAGGCGCGCGGCGATAAGGTGAATGACATCGCCTTCCCGTTGGACCTGACCTTGAATGCCAAGCATGGTCGCCGAAAGGACAATACGGCGCTGCTTTTCGTAAAGGTCGGGCCAGATAACGAGATTGGCGATGCCGCTCTCATCCTCGATCGTGATGAAGGTGACGTTCTTCGCGCTGCCGGGCCGCTGGCGCACAAGCACAAGGCCTGCGGTGCGCACGCTGCGTCCGTCGCGCAGTGCATTGGCGGCGGCACAAGACAGAAAACGCTCCTGATCAAGTTCGGACCGCAAGAAAGCCACCGGATGCTGGCGAAGTGTCAGACCGATATGGCGATAGTCTTCGACCACCTCGCGCCCTGCCGTCATGGCTTTGAGGTGAACGGCCTCCTCGACGATTTCCGGCGCTGGCCGCCCGTCTTTGCGGGCCGCCGCCGCGAACAGCGGCAGTGGCTCGTCGCGCACGGCTTTCAATGCCCAGAGCGCCTCGCGCCGGGCAAGACCCAGCGACGGCCGGTACGCATCGGCTTCGGCAAGCTGGACCAGTGCCGCCGCCGGTACGCCAGCGCGGCGCCAGAGATCGTCGATATCGGCATAGGGATCATTTCCTCGCGCCATAACGATGGCGGCACCCGCTGCATTGCCGAGCCCGGACACAAGATTGAATCCGAGGCGCACGGCAAAGCGTCCATCTGCAGTTGGCTCAAGCGTACAGTCCCAGCGTGAGGCGTTGATGCAGACGGGCCGCACCTCGACACCGTGGTCCCGTGCATCCCGGACAATCTGTGCAGGGGCATAGAAACCCATTGGCTGTGAATTGAGCAAGGCGGCGCAAAACACATCCGGATGCCAGCATTTGAGCCAGCTCGACGCATAGGCGATGAGGGCGAAGCTCGCGGCATGGCTTTCGGGAAAGCCGTAGGAACCGAACCCCTCCAACTGGCTCACCGTGCGCTCTGCGAACTCTTGGCTATAACCGCGCCCCTGCATCCCACTCATCAACCGGTCGCGGAAATGGACCACGCCGCCCGTGTGCTTGAACGTCGCCATGGCACGGCGAAGCTGGTCGGCCTCGCTCGCTGAAAACCCGGCACAGACCATCGCGACCTGCATAGCCTGCTCCTGAAACAGCGGTACACCCAATGTCTTGCCGAGTACCTTTTCCAGTTCAGGCGTCGGAAACTCGACCTTCTCCAGCCCCTCACGGCGGCGGAGATAGGGATGGACCATGTCGCCCTGGATCGGGCCTGGCCGCACGATTGCAACCTGGATGACGAGATCATAATAGGTTCGGGGCTTGATCCGGGGCAGCATCGCCATCTGCGCGCGGCTCTCGATCTGGAAGGTGCCCAGCGTATCAGCCTTGCGGATCATCGCATAAGTGCGGGGGTCTTCCGCTGGCACCGACGCCAGATCGAGATCGATGCCCTTGTGTTCGCGCAGCAGGTCGAACCCGCGCCGCATGGCGGACAGCATACCGAGCGCCAGAACATCGACCTTCATCATCTTGAGGGCATCGACATCGTCCTTGTCCCACTCAATCACCTGCCGGTCTTCCATTGCCGCAGGCTCGATCGGCACCAGTTCGTCAAGCCGGTTTTCGGTCAGAACAAACCCGCCGGGATGCTGGGAGAGATGGCGCGGCGTGCCGATCAGTTGCCGGGCAAGATCGAGCGTCAGCTTTAAGCGCCGGTCCTCGAGATTGAGGTTCAACTCCTCGACATGCTTGGGCTCTGCTCCCTCGCTCGACCAGCCCCAGATCTGCGAGGACAGGAGCGACAGGACATCCTCGGGCAGGCCCATCGCCTTGCCGACATCGCGCAACGCGCCCTTGGAGCGGTAGCGGATCACGGTCGAACACAAGGCAGCGCGGTGGCGGCCATAGGTTTCATAAACCCACTGGATCACTTCCTCGCGACGCTGATGTTCAAAGTCGACATCGATATCCGGAGGTTCCCGCCGTTCGGCCGAGACGAACCGCTCGAACAGCAGGCTGTTGCGGGAAGGATCGATCGAGGTAATGCCAAGCACATAGCAGACCGCCGAATTGGCGGCGGACCCGCGCCCCTGGCACAGGATGCCGCGCGAGCGGGCGAAACGCACGATCGCATCAACCGTCAGGAAATAGGGCGCGTAATCGAGACTTTCGATCAAACCGAGTTCGTGGCGCAGCACCGCCATCACCTCATCGGGGACGCCTTCCGGATAGCGCTCATTTGCACCCTCCCAAGTGCGCTGCTCCAGCGTCGCTTGCGCACTCAACCCGTCGATCACCAGTTCATGGGGATATTGATAGGCCAGTTCCTCGAGGCTGAAGGTGCAGCGCGCGGCGAGTTCTCCGCTGCGTGTCACAGCTTCTGGCCAGAGCCGGAACAATCGTGCCATTTCTGCCGGCGGTTTCAGATAGCGGTCAGCATGGCGATTGCGCGCAAAGCCCACATCATCAATCGTTAGCCCCTCGCGGATGCAGGTCATCACGTCCTGCAAGCGCCGCCGCTCGGGCGTATGGAACAGGACGTCATTGGTGGCGACGGGTGGCACACCGGCTGCGGCGGCCATGTCGACCAACCGATGCAGGCGCAGGAAATCACCCGGGCGCCGGTGGAGGGTGAGCGCAAGATAGGTCCGATCGGCGAATATCCGCTTCAGACGGTGCAGCCGCACGGCGGTCAAATCGCTCGCCCCGTCTCTGGCATCGCCGGGCACGAGCATCGCGATCAGCCCCTCGCCCCACTCTTCCAGATCCTGCCAGTCGAGTGCACACTGCCCTTTGCCTGCCCGGGCCTTGCCGACCGACAGCAACCGGCAGAGCCGCCCATAAGCGGCACGGGTTGTGGGATAGACGAGGATATCGCTACCATCACTGAGGATGAGGCGGCAGCCGACGATCAGACGCACGCCGGTTTCTTTGGCGGCGACATGCGCGCGCACAATCCCGGCCAGGCTGTTACGGTCGGTAATCGCCATCGCCTCGATCCCGAGCAGCGCGGCAGTCGCAAACAGCTCCTCCGCGCTACTCGCCCCACGCAGGAACGAGAAGTGCGAGGCGCATTGCAGCTCGGCATAGCCGCTCATGCGAAGATACCGTGCAGATACCAGCGATGATCACCTGTTCCGGGGTCCTCGCCATCGCCGCGCCGAAACAGCCAGAAGCGTTCGCCAGCGTCATCCTCGACCTGAAAATAGTCGCGCACAGCCGCCAGTTCGCCATCGCATACCCACCATTCACCGAAGATGCGTTCGGGTCCGTCGGCCCGGAGCACGCGCCGCCGCACGCCCGCCCAGGTGAAACTCGCCGGTGGATGATCCGGCAGGAGCGCCATGGCTTCGACCGGGGCGGGCGGGTCGAGCAGCCGCGATGGCCGCGGCCACGCAGCAGGCCAGGTCACGCCGACTGGCGGCGCAAGCGGTTCGAGACGGCAGACGCCGCGCTCTGGGACTTCGCTTTGCGCAGGCGCGCAGCGATAGAGCCGCCCATGCGCCATGCGGTTGGCGAGCGTATCAACGAGATCGGAAAGATCGGGGGCGGCGGCGTCGATCAGGCTCGGGGCCGAACCGCGATAATCGAGCGGCTCGGCAATGGTTGCGGTCAGGAGCATCGTGTCGATCCCGAACCCTGGCGCAACCGTCTCGATCCGGTCGCACAGCAGGCGGGCCATGCGCGCCGCATCGCGCAAAGGGCGGGCCGTTCCCGCCCGAATCGCCTCGATCCGGTTATCGACTCTGACAAACAGCAGATCGAGCCGCCGCGCGCCAAGAGCTTTGGCTTCCAGCGCTTCGCAAAGCTGCTGGGCGAGGAGCCTGCTGTAGCGCGCCAGAGTCTCCGGTGCGGCGATCGGTTCGGCAAAGGCTCGATGTACCCGCACCAGTTCCGGCGCTTCGACTACCTCGAACGGTTCGGGCTGACGCCCAAGCGCCTGATCGATCCGCCGGGCAACCGTCGGTCCGAAGCGCAACGCCAGCGGCGCCCGCGGCAAGGCGACCAGTTCGCCGATGCTGTCGACACCAATCCGGCGCAAGCCAGCGATGGTCGCGGGATCGAGCCTGAGCGCGCAGAGCGGCAAGGACGCCAGGCGGGCTTCCAGTTCGCAAGGTTCGATGCAGGCGATGGGCTCAGGTCCGAACCGTGCCAGCGCGTGTGCGCAGCCATAGGTCGGCGCTATGGCGACCCGCGCGGCGATCCCGCTGTGTTCAAGTCGCGCCGTCAGATCAGCAAGGAACCCGTCCTCACCGCCCAGCAGGTGGCTCGCTCCCGCCATTTCGAGGCGCAGACCGTCCGGCGGATCGGCCGCTACGAGCGGCGAGTAGCGCTTGAGGGCCCAGACCGCGAGGCGTTCGAGCGCCGCGGCATCGCCTGCCGGATCGGCTTCGCGCAAGTCCAGCCCGGCGACCAGCGCCTGTGCCTTGGCGACTGCCACGCCAACCCCATTCCCTGCGCGCGCAGCAGTATTGGCGGCGAGCACGACGCGGCGGCCACCGTCTCGGCCCGCCAGCACGAGGGGAGCTTCAGGCGGCGGCGCCGACGCGCCAAGGCTGCGGCTCAGCCGATCGGTTGGCCAGGTCGGCAGGTAGAGCGAGACGGCCCTCATGGTCACAGGCTTCCAGCTCGAAATCGGCGCACTCGCCCGCACGGGCACGGATCAGCTCGACCAGCCATCGGGCGCGCCCGATGCCGGGAACAGGAAGGGCGCTTGAGGGCAGTGCCGAAATCCGCCATCGTGTTTGACTTGCTGTCGGCTGCCCGAAATCCGCAGCATCGGTCATGCGTCGCCAGCGCCGGATAGCAAGGGCAAGCGTGCCACTTTCTTCGGCACAAAGCTGTAAGCGGCGCGAGGCCACCATTGGCAAACGCGCCAGTTCGCCGACAACGGCGGAAAGGCCGCCATGACGGAGCCCTTCCTCCATGCAGGCCAGCACTGCCTTCTCCTCGCCCACCTCGGCGTAGATCACCCGGTCGGGATGGAGACCCGCCTGCGCCAGCGATGGCGCGAAGAGGTCTGCCCGCGTCACGCACCACAGCACCTGGCCCGCCGTGCGCGCCGCGATACCGGCGGTGAACAGTGTTGCCGCTGCACCATGCACCGCGCCGTTGCCGCCGCCTGCGACTTCGTGGAGCGCACCCAACCTCAGCCCGCCTCCCGGCACCTTGCGATCGACCGGGTCGACGCCAAACGGCAGCACGCTGCACACACGCCTCCCCCCCGATTCGATTCGGGCGATCTGCTCGCGGAGCGCAGAAAGCTGGGACGGAGACGGCGCAGACATGCATTCAAGGACCACTGGAAACGACAATATGTTCCCTAAATGTTCTCAATGTACCTCACGAGTCAAGATGGCCGCATGCTGGTCAGATAAGTTCAGCGTCCGTTTTCGTGCTTCGCGCGACGATCATCAGCGATCCGTCATCCAGCGGCCGCTGCAAATAGGCCGCTTCCTCCCACGGAGCCCGCAACCAGACGTCGCATTCCTCTTGGCGCGTCAGGATCACCGGCATCGCTTTGGGGTGGACACGGCCAACCTCGATGTTGGCCTCGGTCGTGAGGAATGCGAACAGATCGCAGGTTACTTCACCTTCCGCCAATTTGCGGACAGAGGTCCACGGCGTCCAGACACCGGCAAAGAAGGCGAGTGGCCGCTCTTGTCCAAGCGCAAACCAGACGGGTTTGCGATCCCCACCCGGTGATTGATCTGGCTCGGCAAAAGATGTGAAGGGCACCAGGCATCGCGAGGCCGGGCCAAGCCAGCGCCGCCAATGGGGGCTTGCCGTGTTGCGAACATTGGTCACACCTTTGTCGACGGCCCTGCCCTTGAGCGCGAAGGCGGGCGACGGCATCCCCCAGCGCGCGAGCGTAAGTTCGCGCGCACCTCGTGCCTGGCGAACGATCGGGGCTGCATAATCGGGATAGATGCCCGGCATCGCCGCGAGATTGCCGGTTTTGTCGGACATGGCATCGGCAAGTTGCCGGATGGCCGCCTGACCTGCCGTCAACGAATAGAGGTTGCACATTTGGGGCCGCGCAATTTTAAGAATGTTCTGCCATTGTAACGCGATGGCAAAGCGTTCGGACAGTGCGAAAATCATAAATCTGCGTTCTCGTCGCCGCGGTCGCTCGATTCAGAAGCTGAAAATTCCCGCCTTGACACTGGCCGGCGCAGCGGTGCTAGGCACAATAGTGGGCATTGCGCCGTGGCGAGCCGCAACGGCCAAAACGGCGGTCTATGCCGAGCGGATCGAAGGCTGCCGCGCCATTGACGGCGACACGCTCGATTGTCGCGGCGAGCGCATTCGTCTGCTGGCGATCGACGCACCCGAACTGCCGGGTCACTGTCGCTCAGGCCGTCGATGCGTTGCTGGCGATCCTGCCGCATCAACCTCCAGCTTGTCTGAGGCACTCGATGGGCAGCTCACGATCGATCGCGTCGGTGAGGATCGCTATGGCCGCACGCTGGCAAGAGTCGCTGGCCGGAAAGGCGATTTGTCGTGCTGGCAGATCAAATCCGAGCATGCCGTTTACAAGGCGGAATGGGACAATGGGCTCAGGGTTGCGCGAAGCTGCCCGTCCGAAGTGTGGTAGAGTTATGGGCTTGCACTCGGCTTGCGCCCCAATTCCAGACGTTCAAGAGCTTGGGCTGCGGCGTCGGAACCAGTCTCTCGTTCACCTTCGCCGCGACTGGGATCGTCCGGTTACACCGGCACCGACCATTCGTGGACCCGTCAGGCCCTGTCGGCCTTAACTTCCGGTTATCTTCACCCCAATGCCATCGGCCAGATCGATCAAAGCAGCGTAGGTATGGTCGTCCTGGACGATATCGACGGATGCGCCGACATTGCTGAGGGGGTTGGGGCCGAGGCGGTCTTCGAACAAGACGATTGCTTTGGCAGTGTCATCCTGTCGAGAGACCCATAACAGGCCGTGGACGTCTGCGCATTGGGCACGAATCGCTTCAGCCCAAACGCGGGTTTGCGGATAGACGTCCTTCTCCGAGTCAATGAGTTCGCCGCGCTTAATGCCGAGTTTGCGCAAAGGGATCGTCGTAAGTTCGGCAAGGACGAGATCGGTCGTTGGTGAAACCTGAGAGTGCAAATGGCCCTTCAGCTTGCGCTTCGCGACGGATTTGAGGGCCGGACTGTGCGGAACATCATGAAAGACGGTTTCCATCGCGACGCAATTGAAGGTCGATCCACCATAGATGGTCGCGATGGAATTGCCTGTGTTATCCTGTATGGGGCTGAAGCGAGCATTTCCGTCGGGGCCAGGATTGAACTGCGTCGCGCCGAACCTTTCGGGATGGATGCGATGGATCATTTCACTGGTCGGCCAGACTTGCCGTCTTACGAGCCCATCAAGATTGTCCGGCGGTACCGGAATCGTTTGGCTTGGCGCGGGAGGGGAAGTCGCGGCAGTCGTCTTGATCGCGACTGGTGCGGAGGCCGAGGTGGCGGGAGTTGCTGAGGTTGATTTTCCAGAACGCGGTTTGATCGCCTTAGCCATGCAGCACCCCCGCCACCTCGTCCCGTGCAGCCTCAAGCACGCGCTGCGGTTGAGTGGCGAGCAGATCCTTAGGGCATGCACCGCCTAGGAAGCTATTCGCGGAGACGAACCAAATGGCGATATCCCATTCGTCGAGCTGCTTATCGAACGCTTCGAGGATTGGCATTAGCCCCCTCAAGGGACGATAGCCTCCGGCACGATCCAAAGCGAAGCCCGGATAATAGTCGCTTCCGTCTCGACGCAGAGCGAAGATCTTACGTTCTCGCTTCCATCTGTTGGGCTGAGCGCTCGCGTTTGACCCGGTAAAGCCTGCGATCTCGGAGAGCTGAGCGGCTGGCAACCATTCAGTTGCGGTCCACACCGCCGCGCGTGCTTCCGCATTCATCCGAGCTTCGGCCAAGAGGTGCTCGGAAAGCGGTACCTGTGGCACAAGCGCGGCCACAAGACGCTCTAGTGTGTCACGGTCGCGTACGACGAGTCCGTTGAGGATCATCGGTACGATTAGGCGGAGCGCCTCCGTAAACGCCGAAGCAAATTTCTGGTTGGTTTGCTCAAGCACGAGCGTGAGAACATGTGCGCGATCGGCTGTCTTTAGACGATCGCGCACCTCATTTGCAGGACCAGCCAAGCCTTCGACGCCCGGCATTGCTAGCTCTCTGATGTGGGTCACGACCATGCTTAGCTCCATTCCGATATTACGGATAGGTATATAGTACGATATTCGTAATATTCAATATGGTTGCTCGACAGCTTTCCTGTGGTCACGCTTCGTGGCCCGGCCCTTCGGCAGCACGGCCAGAAATGGCTAGGACAAATTCCTCAGCTGAGTTTGTACCCAAAAGGAGGTATGCTGGTTGGGATAGGAACCACTTAAACCGGAACGGAAGGAGTGGAAGCAAGCGCCGCAAATCCGGTCATTCGCCCTCAATTTTGACGTGATCGATTCTTGCTGTTCGTGCAGCACGCTGTAGCAATGGCGGAAAGACTTGGGCTGGGACATTTCTAACGTTCAACGGCGACGTTGCGAACTGTGGCTTCGTCCGGAACCCGTCATTGGCTGGTCAGTAAACCAGCGTTCGCTGGATCATTGCACACTCGGGCGAAAGGAGTTGCACCTGCTGACCGATTTGATAATTGCGACTAAGTCGCATTAGTAAATTCCGGGAGGCCATTTTGTTTTTTCATCGGTTCGCGCTGCTCGCAACGGCTTCGTTTGCGTCCTTGCCTGCCTCTGCGCAGAACGTGGCGCTCGCCGATGACGCAACTGCGCAGGACGACGTTATTGTCGTCAGTGCGGCCCGCACGATGCTGCCGCCCAGCGCGATTCCGCTTACGATTGACGTTATTTCCAAAGACAGTCTGGATCAGCAGGTTGCGGTTTCAGGTTCAGTCATCGATGCTGTGTCGAACTTGACCCCCAGCTTTTCCCCGACGCGGCAAAAGCTGTCGGGCGCTGGCGAGACCCTGCGCGGCCGGTCGCCGCTCTATGCGATCAACGGCATTCCGCAATCGACCCCGATCCGTGACGGATCGCGCGATGGCTATACGATCGACGCCTTTTTCCTCGATCGCGTCGAGTTGATCTATGGGTCGAACGCCCTGCAGGGGATCGGCGCGACCGGTGGCGTGGTCAATCAGGTGGTGGTCAAGGCCCCACGAGAGGATGGCTTTTCCGGCCGCGCACTGGTGCAGGGATCGGCAGGCAATTTTGAAAGCAACAGCTTTGGTAGCAAGCTAGGCGGACTGATCGCCTATCACCAAGGCGCGTTCGATGTGACCGGCGGCGTCGCCTATGAAACGCGCGGTCTCTATTATGATGGCGCGGGGCGCCGCGTGGGCATCGACAATACGCAGGGCGATGTCCAGGACAGTAAGAGCCTCAGCTTCTTCGCGCGGCTGGGCTACGACCTGTCATCGACCGCGCGCGTCGAACTGTTCGCCACGCGTTTCAACCTCGAAGGCAATGCAGACTGGGTGCAGGTTGCGGGCAACCGGGCGATCAACCTTCCCACCAGTTCGAAGCCTGGCGCAATACAGGGCGAAGCAGCCTCCAACCGCGTAGAAACCGTCAATCTGACACTCACCGACACCGACCTTGGCGGCGGAAGCCTCATCTTCCAGGCTTTCTTCAACCGGTCGCGCGATATCTTTGGCGGCGATGTAAGTGCCACCTTCCAGGACGCCAGCATCGCTCCCCTCGGCACCTTGTTCGACCAATCGGCGAACCGCTCGCGCAAGCTGGGTGCGCGTATCAACTATGAGCGGCAGTTTCTCGACGCGCTCAACATCACGCTCGGCTTCGACTCGATGTGGGACAAGACCGAGCAGGAAATGATCGCAACGGGGCGCTTCTGGGTTCCTCCTACCACGTTCCGTACGCTCGCCCCTTTTGGTCAAGCCAATCTGAAACTGTTTAACGGCGTCCTGCGCGTTGCGGGCGGTGCGCGCTGGGAGAATGGCCAACTCAAGGTCGACGATTATGTGACGCTGGCCTCCTATAATTCGGCACGCGTCTCCGGTGGCACCCGCAATTTCGACGATCTGCTGATCAACGGCGGTGTGATCGTCGAGCCCGCGCAGGGCATCCGGGCCTATGCCAGTTATGCCGAAGGCTATTCGATTGCAGACGTCGGCCGTATCCTGCGGTCGGTCAATGGCGCGACGCAGCCGAATTTTCGCATCGAGGACGTCAATGTCACCCCCGTCATTTCCAACAACCGCGAGGTTGGTATCGAAATCAAGCGTGGCCCGCTGGGTGCAAGTGCTTCCTATTTCTGGTCCACTTCAAAGGATGGTGGCCTGCTCGTCATGAACAGTGCGGGCGTTTATGATGTTCAGCGCCAGCGAATTGAAATTGAGGGTTTCGAAATCAATCTGGCGGTTCAACTACCGGTGGAAGGGCTGAAGCTGGGAACCGGCTACGCCCATCTGTCCGGCCGCACGGACAGCAACAAAGACGATAAGGTGGATATCGACCTTGATGGTGCGAACATCTCGCCCGACCGTGTCAATCTCTGGGTAAACTATAACAAGGGGCCGATATCCGCACGTTTGCAGGCGGGCCTCTATCTCGATCGCAAATTCGACGGTTTGGCCGCAAACACTGCTTTTTCCGGTTACACGCTGACCGATGCAGTGCTGCGTTATGACCTGCCGCGCCTGGGTGGGATCACGCTTGCGGCCGCAAACCTGTTCGATGTCGATTATGTCACCTACAACAGCCAGACAATCCGTTCGACCGTGGCGTCAACCGACAATGCCCGCTTCTTCACCGGGCGCGGCCGGACCATCACGCTCGGCTGGGATTATCATTTCTAGGTTTTCACGATGAAACTGCTCGACACACTTCACCGCTGGACCGGCGGCCTGATCGGCCTTGTGCTCGCTCTGCTTGGCCTGTCAGGCACGATCCTGCTGTATGAGCATCTGTGGATCGGGTTGCCGGGAAGCGGCGATCCGCTGCGCGGCGACCTGTCCACGGTCGCTGCTACGACCGAAAAGCTGATGGCGATGCCGGGAGCGCAGGGTATCATCTTTGCAGACGAAGGCTTCGGGCTCCATCGGCTCCGCCTTGGCAAGGAAGCGGGCGCATATGCCAGCCAGTCGGGCGAAATTGTCTCCCGCTGGGTAAGCCAGTGGGAACGGCCCGAGCTGTGGATTTTCGATTTCCACCACCATCTCTTCGCAGGCGACAGCGGCGAGTGGGTGATCGGCATCGCTGGGCTTGTCGGCACCTTCTTCGTCGTCACCGGCATCATCCTCTGGTGGCGCACCCGCAAGACCTTCCGGTTTCGTCTGTGGCCGAAGCGCATGTCGCGTCCCGCGATCGTGATGCACCACCGCGATCTCGGCGTGATCGCCGCGCCGCTGCTGCTGATCTCGGTCGTTACCGGCACAATGATGATCTTCCGGCCGTTCGCGCTTGGTGTGGTCGCGCCCTTCGGGCCGGTGGCTGAAACCGCGAAAGCGCTGGAGCCTCCGAAGTTTAAGGGCGGCGCTCTGGCGGACAAACCCGATTACAAAGCGATGCTGACCGAAGCGCGGCGCCGTTTCCCCGACGCTGAATTCCGTATCCTCAGCCTGCCGCGCAAGGATGGCGATCCGATCAGCCTCAGGATGAAGCAGCCAGCCGAATGGCTGCCCAACGGACGCACGAGCATCGCCTTGGACGCGGCAACCGGCAAGGTGCTCGCCGCCCGCGATGCCCTCAAACTGCCGAGCGGCGCGCAGGCGTTCAACATGGCCTTCCCGATCCACGCGTCGAAAGTCGGCGGATGGCCTTGGCGCATCCTGATGACGGTTTCGGGCCTCGCGATGATGATGCTAGGCAGCTTTACTGTGTGGAGTTTCTGGTTCAAGCGCCCAAAACCGGCAAAGCACCCGACGAAGAAGGCCGCGCTGGCGACATAGCCGCACGCAACTCGGCCGCCTGAACGCGCGAATCCCCGCCCGATCGAGGTCCGCCAAAGGTATCGAACACTCACTGACGCACATCCTCGATCGTGCCGCCGTTGGTAAGGGACTCGTTCGGTATGCGACGCTAACCGAGTGCTGCAAAACGCGCGACCGGCAGCTTTCGGTTAATGCGGACCTTATGATACTGGGTTGGAACGGCCGGGAATGGTCGGCTTCTTCCATTGATCGGTCGGGGCGGAAGCCGCCGCAAAAGTGGACGTTTGTGGCCCCTGCCTTAGGCTGTCGAACCGGTCTTGGGATTATGGCTCCACAAAAGCAGGGGGCAAAGCGACAGCAGCTTTGATGGTCGTCTGTGTACATCAAGAAAGTTTGATGTAGGCCAAACGCTATTCTGTGAACATCAAATGGTGTAGCTGTCGATAGGCGATCATCAAAATGGGCGAGCGAATGGGGCTGGCTCGCGAAGATAGCCAGACGGAGATACAAGTGCCTGTTGCCTATCACGAAGGACGCTTTCCCCCCGCCAGGCTTGATCTGGACGCGCTTTTTCCGCTGGTCGGGCCAGCCAATGCCGCGATTGCCCGGTATGAGGGTGTCCTCTCCGGCATTCCCAACCCGGACATCCTGCTCTCGCCGCTGACGGCTCGCGAAGCTGTGCTTTCAAGCAAGATCGAGGGCACGCAGGTTACGCTGGGAGAGGTTTTGGAATTCGAAGCGCAGGGGCATCTGTTCGACGAAAGCACACCCAAGAAGGCGGACGCGCGTGAAGTTTTGAATTATCGCGCCGCCCTGCGCGAGGCGGATAGCCTGATGGTCCAGCTTCCGCTGTCACAGCGCTTAATTAAGGCGACGCACCGCGTGCTGATGGACGGTGTGCGCGGTCGCCACAAGGATCCGGGCGAATACCGCCGCATCCCCAATTGGATTGGCCCGGAAGGCTGCACCATCGAGCAGGCGCGCTTCGTGCCGCCTGGCGCCGATCACATCGAAAGCGCGATGGCCGGTTGGGAGGCCTACATCCATGCTGATGCGCCTGACAGGCTGGTGCAACTTGCCATCGTTCACGCCGAGTTTGAAGCGATTCACCCTTTTCTCGATGGCAACGGGCGCATCGGGCGTCTGATCATCCCGCTGTTCCTTTATGCTCATGGGCTACTCTCGCGGCCCAATTTCTACCTCTCGGAATATCTCGAAGCCAATCGCGATGAATACTATGATCGGATGCTGGCTGTTTCCCGCGACGCCGATTGGAGCGGATGGGTGGCCTTCTTCTTGCGCGGCATCATTGCCCAGGCCGAAGCCAACACCCAGAAGGCGCAGACTATTCTGGCCCTGCATCAGGACAAGCGCGATTGGGTCGTCGAAATTACCCATTCGCAATATGCCGTGCGCGCGCTCGACTGGATATTCCAGCGTCCGATATTCCAGACACCGGACTTTATTGCTTCAGCTCAAATCCCCCCAGCAACCGCCCGCAAAATCATCCGCGACCTCCGCGACAATGGCCTGCTGCGTGAACTGGTGCCTGCCTCCGGGCGCGCCCCGGCGACGTTCGTCTTTTCGGAATTGCTGAACATTGCCGAGGGACGGGAGGCGTTTTAATCGGTAGCGCCTTAACTCCAGACATTCGAGCTTCAATTTGACGTGATCGATTTCTGCCCTTCGTTCAGCACGCTCAGGAAATGGTGGAAGGACTTGGGTTGGGACTTTCGCGACGGTCTGCTTCGAAACGCCGAAGTGGCGATAGCGGACGCAGGGAACAAGCGACCTTACCGTCCCTTTTGGCGTCGCCACACTGACCCTGTCCCGGAACATGCCAACATTGGGGAGAGTGGCCGATCGCGGCTTTCGTGGAGCCGAAGATTGTTTTATGCGTGGAACAACGATAGAACTGTCAGGAGTTTCTGGGGTCTATCGATTTCCCTGGAGTTTCACGGCGTTGCCGTAACAAGACAGCGTGAGTGTTGATGATGAAATCGGTTGGTACAGTCAGGATTGCGATAGGGGTGTGACGACAGCCACGCATCTCGTCGCGCTGCTCCAGAGCCATTTCGATGGCGACGACGAACAATTCTATACGGTTGCCATGCAAGCTGCCGCGAACGAAGCGCGTCGTGGCCACGGCAAACTCGCGCAGCAGCTGCGTGACATGCTCGACCAGGCCCGCGAAAGCCAAAAGCGGCCAGCGCGTGGCAAGACGATCCCCTTGGTCCAGCCAAAGGGCGATCTCGCCAATCTGGTTGCGGCGAGATATGTCGATACACGCCTGTCGAGCATGGTGCTCCCGGAAGAACTGCATGAACGGCTGCGCCGTGTGCTAGTGGAGCAGCGGCAACAGCATAGGTTGCGCCAGCATGGCCTCCATCCACGTCGCAAGCTGCTGCTGATCGGCCCCCCAGGCGCTGGCAAGACCATGACGGCCGCCGCTATGGCAGGCGAACTCAAGATGCCGCTGTTCACAGTGCTGCTCGATGGTCTTCTGACCAAATTTCTGGGTGAGACTGCTTCGAAGCTGCGGGTCGTGTTCGAGGCTATGGCCGAAACACGCGGCGTCTATTTCTTCGATGAGTTTGATGCGATCGGTTCACGCCGCAGCGAGCGCAACGATGTCGGAGAGATTCGCCGCGTGCTCAATTCCTTTCTCCAGTTCCTTGAGGAGGATGAGAGCGAGGGACTTATCGTAGCAGCCACCAACCATCCCGAACTGCTCGATCCGGCCTTGTTTCGCCGGTTCGACGATGTGATCGAATATTCGCTGCCAAGCGTTGCCGTCGCCCAGGCCATTCTCGAAAGCCGATTGGCGCTTTTCGATACGGCCGGTGTGGAATGGCCGTCGATCGTTGGCGAAGCGGCCGGCCTCAGTCAGGCGGAACTGGCGCGTATCGCCAATGAAGCCGCCAAATATGCGCTGCTCGATGATCGCGAACGGATAACGAACATCGACCTCCTCCAGGCAGTGAGTGAGCGCAAGGCGGCGGCACGCGGATAATATGGCTGACGTGTCGGCAAGGCCTCATTCCCACTTCTATTGGCCTGCGTCGGGGAACTCGACGAATTATACGGCTTATCCGCCAAAGGGTAACGGATCGGTCGCACCCGAACGAGACCGGGCAACGCATGCCCAGCAACTGACGCAGGCACTGACCGAAGTGGTCGCGGCGGGCGAGACGCTGCTTGCAAGCCGTGACCCGCAGATCGCGTCCGGGACACCCGGTTTCTACATCGAGTTCATCCTGCCGTCCGGACAGGCTCAGATGGTCGACAAGCTGGAGCGCAAGGGGAAGTTTCCCATCGAGTTGGTGAGCGTTCAGCCCGCCGATGAGCTGCATGTCGCGGCAACGGTCTTCGTGCCTGAATCCCAGCGTGGCTATTATCTCGGCAAGGTTGAGGCCTACGGGACCAAGGATAACGTCAAGGTCAAGACCCTGGACGACGGCAGTGTCGTGGAAACGCGCAAGCCCAAGAATGAGCGCTTGGTTGCCTCCATAGAGACCGCCCGGCTTGCTGTGGCCCGCTCCTTCTACACTGACGCGGCGGACCTGTTCCCCACTCCAAATGTGAAAGCATGGTGGGAGGTCTGGCTGCGCAAGGGCACGCGCGCGCAATTCGAGGCCGCCGCGCAGACACTTGGCCTTCCGCTCCGCGAGACCGTCCTTGAATTCGCTGAACGCGAGGTTTGCATTGTCCATGCCTCGGCCGAGGATCTGGGACGGATTATCGCCAACACCGAGACTGTCGCGGAATTGCGGATGGCGCGGGACACGCCAGCCTTCTTCATGGGGATCGATGGCGCCGAGCAGCACCTCTGGTCGGACGATCTGGCCGGGCGGCTCGATCCATGTGGCGCCGATGCCCCTGCGGTCTGCCTGCTCGATTCCGGTACGACTATCAGCCATGCCCTGATCGCCCCACTGCTCAGCCCGGCAGACCAGCAAGCCTGTGAGGCTGGATGGCATGGTGAGGATGTTAGCCTGCAAGGACATGGCGGGCACGGTACGCAGCTATCGGGTATTGCCCTGTACGGCGATCTCACGGATGTATTGGCGAGCGCTGGTCCGGTCACGGTACGCCACCGCCTCGAATCCGTGAAAATCCTGCCCGATCATGGCGCCAACGACCCCGACCTTTATGGGGCGATCACAGCGCGGGCGATCGCACGCGCTGAAATCACCGCCCCGAACCGCCCCCGTGCCATCTGCCTGGCGGTGACAAGCCCTGGCGATCATTGGCGTGGGCGGCCGTCGTCATGGTCGGCCAAGCTAGATGAATTGGCATTTGGACGGGACGAAATACCCCGGATTATCACCGTGTCCGCCGGGAATATCCGCGAAGCTATCAATGCCGCCGACTATCCCGACCGGAACGACCTGATGCCGATCGAAAGCCCGGCCCAGGCATGGAATGCGCTGACCGTCGGCGCATTCACCGAAAAATCTGTCATTACAGACACCAGTTTTGCCGGTTGGAATGCCCTTGCCGGTGTCGGAGACATTGCAGCTCGAAGCCGTACTTCCGTTTCTTGGCATCGCGACTGGCCGCTCAAGCCGGATGTCATGTTCGAGGGAGGCAACATCGGGATCGATCCTGGTAGCGGTATGGGCGATCATGTTGACGATCTGGCGCTGCTGACGACCTATCGCAAACCGACCGAGCGGCCATTTACCACTACAGGCGACACAAGCGCGGCCACCGCATTGGGCGCTCGAATGGCTGCGCAGATACTGGCAGAGAAACCGGCTTTGTGGCCGGAAACGGTGCGCGGACTAATCGTGCATTCCGCCGAATGGACACCAGCCATGACCGGCTATCTCGGTACGCTCAATAGAATCAGCCTGGTGCGGCGCTACGGCTTCGGGGCACCATCGCTGGTGCGTGCACTCGGCAGTCTCGACAATGACGTGACGATGGTTGTCGAGGACAGTCTCATCCCCTTCAAGATGGAGAAGGGCAAGGCCGTCACCGATCAGCTTATGGTGCATGAGTTGGTCTGGCCGAAGAAGAAGCTGGCCGAATTGGGCGAGGTTCTGGTCCAACTCCGCCTAACGCTAAGCTATTTTATCGAGCCCAATCCAGGCGAGCGCGGCCAGTCCCGCCGGCACAGTTATGCCAGCCATGGCTTGCGCTTCGCGCTCAAGCCTGCTGACGAAAAACCGGACGTGTTCCTGCGCCGCATTACGTCTGAGGCTGGCCCGCGCCCTCCTGCAAGGCAGGCCTCCGACACCGGGTGGACGATCGGGCCGCAACTGCGCCATCGTGGTTCGCTCCATGCCGATATCTGGGAAGGCACGGCCGCCGATCTCGCGGAGCGCAACAGCATCATCATCTACCCGACAGGTGGCTGGTGGCGGGAGAATCTCGCGCAAGACCGGGTCGGAGAAACCGCGCGCTACAGCTTGATTGCCAGCATTCGCGCCGCTGATGGGATCGATCTGCGGACTGAAATCAGCGCCCAGATTGCTCCCGAAATTACGGGTGAAGCTGTGATTGAGGTCTAATTTTGCAGGACCATCCCGCCAGAGCTGCGGCCCCAAGGGGGATCAAGCGAGCTTCTCTGCCAGCAGCCCGGGTATCGCCATAGCGTGAGAGCAATGAAGACCCCTGGGGAGGGAAGCGATATGTCGACATTACGCTTATTGATGCTGCCAGCCGCCGATGGCGACTGCCTGCTATTGTCTTGGGGAGACGATAGCCATCTGCATCACATGGTGGTGGATGGCGGTAGGGCGTCCGCCTATCCGCATCTGAAGAAACGGCTTTCGGGCATCGCGGATAAAGGAGAGGGCCTCGAGCTATATGTGCTGACACACATCGATGCCGACCACATTGAAGGGGCCCTTGCCTACCTTCGGGATTCGGATCGACCGCTGGTACCGAAGCAGGTTTGGTACAATGGTCGGACTGAGATGACATCGACCGGAATCCGGAGCATGAAGCAAGGTGACGCCTATTCAGTCGCTCTTGCCAAACTTGAGTGGCCTTTAAACACCTCCTTTTCTGACGGAGTTGCGAAGATCGAGTCGGCGCCCGGCGCTATCGACATCGCCGGGCTGAAGATCACGATGCTTTCGCCGGACGAGCTGCATCTTGCCGCACTAGGAAACAAGTGGAGCCAGTGGCATCAGCAGCAGGGTGTTCGGGCGCGTGGGATTGTCAAAAAGCCGAAACGCCCCCCGCCGCCGGATCCTCTGATCGTCGAGGATCTGATCGCACCCGGACTGACCGACACCGAACTGCCCAACGGATCTAGTATAGCCTTCATTGCCGAATGGGGCGGACGGAGAATTCTGTTCGGCGGTGATGCGCATCCCGATCTGCTCGCGGCCTCCCTAGAACCGCTCGCTGCTGAAGAGGGCGGGCGCTACCGCGTCGATGTCCTTAAAGCCTCGCATCACGGCAGCGCGAAGAACACCTATCGCAAGCTGATTGAGATGCTCGACTGCCGCCGGCTGGCAATCTCGACCAATGGTAACATACATTGCCATCCCGACCCGCAAGCGATCGCGCTGTTTCTTCACTTCGGGCCTGAAGGGCGAAAACATCTCTACTTCAACTACGTTACCGAACAGACCCGGCCTTGGGCCAAGCCGGAGGTAGCGGACCGTTACGGATATAGCGCACAATTGCCGCCAGACGAGGAAGGCATGATCGCTATCGACGTGCTTGCTGACGATTGAAGTCTGCTTGCGATCAAACTTAGATTGTCAGGATGCAGGACAAATATTGTGTGATCTAATTTTAGATCCTTTCGCTCTTGCGGGACGGGCGCGTCGTGCCAATATTCTTTCGGATATATATTGAACTTTGGGGGACTAACTAAAATGGCCGACAAGAAGGTGGTCTTCGTCGCGTTCGCGATCGAGGATGAAGCCCAGCGCAATCTGCTAAAAGGGCAGTCGCTCCATACGGATTCGCCATTCGAATATATCGATATGTCGGTGAAAGAGGCCTACACCGAGGAGTGGAAGACCAAGGTGCGCACTCGGATCAAGCGCTCTGACGGCGTGATCGCGCTTATCAGCAAGGACTCGCTGACCAGCTCTGGTCAGAAGTGGGAGATCGCGTGCGCTAAGGAGGAAGGTGTGCCGGTTCTCGCGATGTGGGCTTATTCAACCGACCGCACCGCCGTCGTCGGCCTGTCACCGAAAGCCTGGAGCTGGACTACGATCGCCGAATTCATCGACGGTCTCTGAAAGTGGGTAAGGGACGCAAGGCGCTGGTCGTTGGCATCGACTACTATCAGGATCTCGAGCAGCTCTCCGGTTGCGTGGACGATGCCCACAAGGTGAAGGCTGTCCTTGACCGCAATACAGATGCCGGTCAGACTAAGAACTTCCAGACCAACATTCTGACTGGTACGGGTCCTAACGACATCGTCACACGCAAACAGCTTAAAGAGGAGATCCGTGATCTCTTCTCTGGGGATGAGGAAGTTGCCCTACTGTACTTTGCCGGACATGGTCACATCGAAGCGACGGGTGGCTATCTCTGCGCGACGGACACGGAGACCGGTGACGACGGCCTTCCGATGGGCGAGGTTCTTAAACTCGCAAACGATTCGAAAGTGTCGAATAAAATCATTCTTCTCGACAGCTGCTATTCGGGAATTGCCGGGACGGCGGAGAACGATCCGCGCTTCGCTGAATTGAGCCACGGATTGACGATCCTGACTGCATCATCGGAGAAGCAGTATGCCCTCGAAACGGATGAGGGTGGAGTCTTTACAACGTTGCTGGTTGACGCGCTCGAGGGAGCTGCCGCCAATCTGGTGGGCGAGATCACGCCAGGCAGCGTTTATGCGCACATCGACCAGTCCCTCGGTTCGTGGGGCCGTCAGCGGCCGATCTTTCGGACTAACGTCAACAGTTTCGTGTCGCTTCGCCAAGTGCAGCCGCCGATCTCGCTTGAAGATCTGAGAGCGATCTCTGGGCTCTTTCCGACTGCTGACTTCGAATTCGATCTGGATCCTACTTTCGAGCCGGACCGTCCGATCGAAGGCGTTACCGTCGACCCTATCGAAGAGAACACGCGTCGCTTCGCGATCCTTCAGAACCTGAACCGTGTAAATCTGGTCGTTCCGGTCGGCACCAAGCACATGTATCACGCCGCGATCGAGAGCAGATCGTGTCGGCTAACGATTCTCGGCGAGCATTATCGTCGCCTAGTCGTGAAGGAGCAGATCTGATCGTTTGGCGAAAGGCGCAGTCGGGCTAAGGTGGTCGCGATGCATACTACGGGAAAGATCGGTGTTACTGGCCACCAGGCGCGCGAAGGTCTGGATTGGGGTTGGACCAGAACCGAAGTCGCTGCCATTCTTCAGGAAGCGGCTTCAGTCGATCAGGCTCTGACCTGCCTTGCAGTGGGCACCGATCAACTCTTCGCCGAAGAGGCACTCGCGATTGGCATCGCTTTGACCGCCGTCATACCGTTCAAAGGATATGATCGCTGCTTCGAAGGTGTGGGCCTCGAAGCCTATCGCAATCTGCTCGCCCGCTCCGCCCGCACCATTATGATGGAGCGAACGGGCACGGATCAGGAGGCGTTTCTCGCCGCGGGCGTCCGCGTTGCCGACGATAGCGATTTACTGATTGCTGTCTGGGACGGCGAACCGGCTGCGGGCCTTGGTGGGACAGCCGACGTGGTCGCGCACGCGATCGCATGCGGACGCCCGGTTTTGCAATTGAATCCCTTTTCTCGAACCGTCCGGCGGCTGGCGGGCTGACTTTCTTCAGCGTTGGCCGAGGTCAGCGCGTAGTCCGGTAAAGAATTCGTTGGTCGAGCGGATACGGGCAACACCGGCGGTGACGATGCGGCGCTTTTCCTCAAAGCTCCGCTCAGCGCTCTTTGATCGTCTAGCGTATGCATCCAGATCGGCGTCGCTCTGCAAATACGGCCATTTGCGTAAGAATTCGGGTGGCAAGCTTGTGCCCGTCGAGAACGTGGCCAAGGGGTAGTCCTTCTCAGTCGCGACCCCGATCTCCCAAGGCACCCACTGTGAATAGCGCGTAGTATCGGAAACGATCGCGAGCAGCTGGGTGCACTTGCCCATCTCGGTGTGAATGTGGAGGGCCAAATTTTCTCCACGGTCGCTAATGTATGGATCGATGACGTCGAGGTAAGATTCAATTCCGTGCAGTTCACGGAGACGGCGTTCTATCCGCGTTGCGAGCAACGAGTCGGCGGATTGGTGGGAGAGGAACACTTTCACCATTGGTATATATCTCGCTTCACGTTTCGAGGCGCTGAAGTGGGACGGGGCTGCAGCTAGTACGTCACCGGTAGTAAAGATCCCAAATCCCACCGACAACGGACTTGGAATTCCAGGCGACGCACTTGCTGGCTGCTTGTCCGACGACACTTGCGGTCCGTTGCGCGCCGCGTAGGTCTACCGCAAGGATCGGCTTTGCGTAGATGCCTGCGCCGTCGATCTCCTTGCCGATCCACTTGCTGTAATGCGTGTACATGCCCGTTGGGATCACAATGACGTGACTCCGGCAAATCTGGCGGTGGATCGCCTCGCGCAGAGCCTTGTCAGTGTTGGCATTGAGGATCGGATCGCTGCTCGGGACTGAGAAGTTCCGCAGGTCGAGCGATGCTTGACCCACCCTCCAAGTCTGCTCGAAGATCCAGTTGGATAGTGTGGCATAGTGGCCGGAGTAAGCCCACGAGTGGCTGATGAATACGTGGATCTGATGGGTGCTCATCTCAAACTTATCGTTAGATTGTCTGTCGGTGCGTATCCTATTTGTTCGTGCACAACAACACCCGACGATGCTAAACTCTTCGACAGTACCAGACCGGTCTGAAGCGGGTTCCTGAAAGGGATCTGAATAGTAGCTAATTGCTCCTCCAAGAACATGCGGTCATTAAACGTGTCGCTCGTCAACGACGCATTTTTTAGGTGTGTGTCGTCGACACCTCCCAAGGAAAGCGGACCGTCAGTACCCGGGGATTAAAAATTGGATGTTGAGCGGCCGGAATGGGTCGGCCCCGGAAGCGGACAACGACGCATCCGAATGTCGGCTATTCCACTTGTGCGGCTGTAACCTGCCTTTCCGGATCGTCCGCAATCCACGGCATTAGCAATCGCAAATTGCGTACACTGGAAGCTGCTTCAAGCATTTTGACACCCCTGCGGGCAGCGCCCGCAGCTTCGGCCTGACGGCTGGGAGGGAAGGGGGGTGGGAAGAAAGTGACCGGACAAGGGGTTCGGTCGCAATCGATCCTACCAGGAGACAGTCCATGAACATCGGTGAAATCCGCAAGAACGCCAACGGCCAGCTGATCGGCTCCGTCGAAACGCTCACCATCACCCGCACCATCGGCCTCCGTCCGGTGACCTCCAGCAACCCGCGGGCGCCCAAGTATGAGATCGTTGCGCTCAACGACCAGCGCCGCTGGGTGATCGTCGGCGCACTGTTCGAATTCTCGTCGAACTCGACCGGCGAAAGCTTCTACCAGGGCAAGATCGACGATCCGTCGATGGCGCAGCCGCTCTACATCGCCGCCTTCCCGCGCGAGGACGGCACGATGGCGGTGGCCTGGCAGCGTCCGCGCCGTCGCAGCAGCCAGCTCGGCTCGGCCGAATACGGCGAGAGCGACATGTTCGGTGCCGACGACGTCAGCGGCACCGACCGCGCCGGCGAGCAGGCCCGCGAAGCCCGCCACGACGATGGCCTCGGTGACAGCACTGCCACTCCTCCGGGCAAGCGCGGCCGCGCGTCGGCCAAGGACGGCGCGGAACACGAAGGCGCGCTGCCGCCCCTCGTCGACGCCTGATCGACCATCCACTCCACTGACGGGGACCCAAATGCGGGTCCCCGTCCCCGTGCAAGGCCGCGCAATCGCCCCCCGCGCGGCTTGAGGCGGAACGCCGGCCTGCCCCCCGCCCGGCGTTCCGCCTCTTCATTTGCTTCGGGCACTTTGGAGACCATCATCATGCTGACCGACAGCGAGCGCTTCGCCTTCGAGACCCGGCGCCCCCACGCCTTCGCGAGCACCGGCAATGCCTATGACGCCTCGCAGTGCGACGAGGCGATTCTGACCGGAGACACGCTGATCGTGCTGGCCGAACAGGTCGTGGCGATCGCCAGCCCCAAGCCCTTCGCGATGACCGAGACCTGCGGTAAACTCCACGCTCTGTCCGCGCCGCGCCCGGGCGAAAGCCTCGCCGATCTCGCCCGTTCGCTGCACGTCAGGGCGGCCGATTTCCAACACGCCGCTAATATGGCCCGCCGTCTGGGATTTCCGCTCGACCCGCAGCTTGTGCCGCTGCTCGACTTACCTGCCGGGTGACCTGGTTCGCTCGGGTCAAAGCGGAAGCGAGGTCTGCGCCTCGACAGTCTCGCCGGCAGGCGCGGTAACCGCATCGGCAATCACCCGCGCCAGCTCGAGCGCGGCGTCCTCGCGCAGGCATAAACTCGGCGCGGTGATCCCGACGCGCGCCCAGCCCGGGGCATCGAGGATCGCATGCGCAACAGCAGACGTATCGATTCGTTCCATGCGGGCAATGGAACATATAAGGAACATATTTGCAAGAGGCGCGGCCGAGCGATTGACACGGGCCACCGTCCAACCGAGCATCGGGACATGTGCAATCTGTACCGCATGACCAGGGCAACTGCCGAGATTGCCCACCTGTTCGGGGCGCGGGCGGGGCAGGGCGCCAACTTCGCCGCCGAAGTTTGTCCCGGCTATCCGGGGCTGGTCGCCGCCGAAGGCGAGGCACGGGTAGCCCCAAGGGCTTCCCGCTCGCGCTCAAGGGCAAGAGCGGGCAGCCGCTCAAACCCAAGCCGGTCAACAACGCGCGCGAGGACAAGCTCGGAACCGCCTTCTGGCGGGCGAGTTTCGAGCGCCGCCGTTGCCTGATCCCGGTCAGTGCCTGGGCCGAGGCCGAAGGCGCGAAGGGCGCGATGACCCGGACCTGGTATTCACTCGCGGACGAAGAGGTCTTCGCCGTCGCCGGGATCTGGCGCCCGACCGAGGAATGGGGCCGGGCCCATTCGATGGTGATGGTGGATGGCTGCGCGCAGATGGCCGATGTCCATGACCGCATGCCGGTCGTGCTGGCGCGGAAAGACTGGGAGCAGTGGCTGGCGGGCACACCGGCCGAGGCCTTTGCGCTCTGCCAGACATGCTCAAGCGAACTTGAGGTCGAGCGTACCCCCGAGCGCTGGGCGGCCCGCCGGAGCTGAGCGCGAGGGGAGGGGGGCTTGAGCGGGGTCGGATCAACGACACCCGCGAAAGGACCTGACCCATGGGCGACCGCGCTCCCGTTCACATTACCATCGGCGGCGCATGCCCGCGCGAACACCTTGAAGCCTTCGCCGCCCACGCGGCCGACTACGACCTGCGCGTCGAATGGGACGGCGAACCGTTCGATCCCGCCGCGCTCGTCGCGGGCGAGCCGCTCGAGCTTTACGGCACCGAGCTCAACGGCGGGCAGATCCCCGAGATCGACGCCTTCTGCATCGCGCACGGCCTGCAGTTCCGCCGCTGGTCGGGCGGCTGCCTCGGTGCGTACCTTCCCGAGATCGTCCTGTTCGACGGCAGCGGGCCTTTGCGCGACTACACGGCGAGCGAGGACGAACGGGTCCTTTTTCCTCCGTCGTGGATCAGGAGTTTCACCCGGCTGCGCGACCTCAAGCGCGAGATGGCCCGGGCTGAGCTCACCATCCCGCCATTCGAGATTGTCGGCGGCGACCCATCACGATCGCCGTTTCCGATCCTGAACGCGCCGCCGCGTTCGCCCGTTTTCCGCTCTAGCGCGTGAGCGAAGCGTTCCAAGACGAGATGCTCGGAGTGCTGCCGCCGGTCCACTTCCGCGGCGCAGCGGGCTTCTTCGTCAGCGAAGCCGTGATCGACGATGTCCACGCCCAGTTCGTTGCGCACCGCGGCCGCTTTTACGGGGCCTACGTGGCACTGCGAGATCCGGCGGCCTGGATCACCCACGCCGCGATTGCCGCATTCGATGCGGCCCATCCCGACCCACCGGTGCTGGACTGGTATCCCGGCGATGCCGAAGATCGGTGAGGGGAGGGGGCTTGGACCCGGTGTTCCTATGGGGAGACAGACTATGCTTCGCTTCTATACCGGCATCGGCGCGCGCACCACTCCGCCCGAAGTGCTTGCGGTAATGACCCGCGCCGCCTTTGCGCTGCTCAAGCGGGGTTACGCCCTGCGCTCAGGGCACGCGATCGGCGCCGACAGTGCGTTCGAACGCGGCGCGGGCAGCGCGGCGCAGATCTTCCTCCCCGTCCCGGGCTGGCGCGGCTCGGCGAGCACCTTCCACGTGGGGACGCTCGGTGCGGACCTGTGGGGCAGGGCGCGCGAGCTCGCCGCCGCGCACCATCCCGCCTTCGCCGGGCTCTCGCACTTCGTTCAGGACTTCCACACCCGCAATGTCTTCCAGGTGCTCGGGCCAACGCTCGATAACCCTTCGGAATTCGTGCTGTGCTGGACGGCCGACGGAGAAGCCTCGGGCGGCACCGGCCAGGCGCTGCGCATCGCCGCGACACACGGCGTTCCCGTCTACAATCTCCAGCGGACCCGCGAGCGCGCGCACGTCGAGCGCTACCTGGTTCTCTGATCCTTCAACCCCGCGCGTTTGCGTCGCTTTTACCTGTGTCCCGGCGTCTTGACGCATGGGGGCAGCTGCGCTGCGCGATGCCGAGCGAATGCCTCGAACATGTCGTCTCGTACGCTCTCCCTCGAACTTGCCTGCACTCGCGAGGAAGCCGCGCGTTTTGCCGCTGTCGCACTGTTCCTTGCCGATCTCGCGAGCGACCCCACCGCGCAGCCGCCGGGCGAACTCGATGGGGTGTTTGGCGCCAAGGCGCGCGAGACCATCCTGGGGCTCGTCGGCCATCCCGAGCCGCTCGGGATCTCCTGCCGTTATGATGGCGATACCGGCGTGCTGACGCTGATGGCGATCGCTGGCCGCCCCAATCTCGCGGCGCTGCCCGTGCTGCTGCTCTGGCTTTACCCGGAAAAGCTGCCGCTCGCCTATTCGGTCCACGCCACCGATCGTCCCGAGCTCGCGGTCTGGACGATCGTCTCGCACCAGCGGATCGCGATCACCCAGCACGCCGACGAAGTGCCCGCCCGCCTCGAAGCGCTACGCGCCGCAGCCCCGGGTCCGCGCCGGATTGATCTCCTGCCGACCCGGCCGCTGCCGCGCGCTGGGGACTGAGCCCGGTTCAGGCGGCGCCCTGCGCTTCCCACGTTCGCCGGACCCGCGAGACGCGGGCCGGAGCGGCTCGCCTTCCTTCCAGAACCGGTGCGCGACGCCTTGCCCGGCGAGCAGCGCCTCGAGCGGCTCGGCCACCTCGTTGTCGCGGTCATGGATATGGACCGCGCAGGCTTCCTCGCCGGTGTCCTTTAGCACCAGGCTCGCGATCGGCGTGTCGACGTCGAGATTGACGCGCAACCCCTTCACGAACCGGCGCTTCTCGGCGACGGCCTTGGCAAGGAGATAGCGCTCGTCGCTGGTCTCGTAGGGCAGCCATTCGGGCGTGACTGGCATCAGCGCGACCTCGATCAGGTCGAACGTGCCTTCGCGCCGCCGTGCGAACGAGCCCGCGACGACCAGGTGGTCCTGCTCGCCCTTGGCGCCATGCTGCGCCTGCCACAGCGCGAGTTCGCCCGCGAACCGCTTGTGGAACCGCCGCGCCATGTCCTGGTCCATCACGAACGGCATGTCGCCGACATGGCGCAAGACGATCCGCTCTGCGCCGTGGGAAGCGAAGATCTCCTTGATCTCGCCGACGACGACCATCATCTCGTCGCGCGAGCGGTAGACCCGCTCGAGCGCGGCGCGGCGGCGGGCGCGGATGTCTTCCTTGTCCTCGAGCCTGAAGCTTTCCGGCACGAACAGCACGTGGGGCAGGGCTTCCTGTTTCGCCCGGCACGACGCCGCTGCCTCGAGCAGCGCGCGGCGCACGACGAACCAGCTGCGCTTGCCCGCCATCTTGGGATGCCAATGGGTAAGCTCGGCCCGGTCCCACAGGACGTGGAGCAGGCCGCGCATCGAGAGCTTCTGGCCCGACGACTTCACCGTCGGCTTGTCGTTGGTCAGTGCCGCGGGTGCGAGCCTTGCGGTGCCGCGTGAGAGCGGGAAGCCGAGCTTGAGGCTGGTCTCGCCGCTTGCTTCATCGTCGACAACCGCAGCGCCCCGGACCTGGCCCATGCCGGTCAGGTAATCGGGTGCTTCATAGTGATCGCAGGCGGTCGCGTGCCGCGCGCCCGAGCCCGGCCACCGAGCCAGCACATAGCGGTCATTGCGGTGCGAAGTGTAAAGCGGCAGGTCGGTCCCCTTGCGGCATTCGCACAGAACCCGGGCCTTTTGCGCGTAGGCTTTGGCCAGCAGCAGCTGAAGTTCATCGCCTTCGGCCACACTGCGGCCGAGCACACGGTATCGCTGGATCATTTGGTTTTGCTCCAATTTCTCGCGATCGACGCTGCCCGTTCGACCTCTCGCGCATCTCCTTCGGTTGGACGCGGCCGCGGATGGGCACGGCTACGGTCAGTCTATGCCGCGGATCCCGCTGCGGCAAGGCGTTGCGCGGACCGGGCTCGGTCTGCTCCGGCTCAGCCGTGAACGGTCTCGCCGCGCGCTAGCATGGCCACGAATTTGGCGATCTTGCGCGCCCGGGTCTCCGGCTTTTTCACCGCGCCGATCCGGTAGCGCACCGCATAGCGGTTGGCCCCGGTCAAGCCCTCGAAAAAGGCCTTGGCCTCGGGGTTTGCTCCAAGCGCCTCAACTAGATCCTCGGGCGCCGCAGCCGTGCTCGCGGGGGCATAGGCGGCTTCCCAGCGCCCGTCGGCCTTAGCCCGCTCGACCTCGGCAATGGCCGCGCGGCTGCATTTGCCCCGCAGCGATGAGCTCGATTGCCCGCGTGCGGTTGATCTTGGACCACTTGCGACGAGGTTTTCGCGGTGTGAAGCGGATCAGCCAGCTTGCTGCATCGTATTTGTCGAGCAGGCCGTCGATCCACTCGTGACACAGCGCGGCATCGATCGCTTCCGCCTTGGTCAGGCTGATGACGCTAGCGCCCTTCTTGGCAAAGCGCAGCCATGCGCCGGGGGCACTATCGCGCTGCTCTGCGAGCCATTCCGCGAACGCGGCCTGGCTCGCAAACAGCAGGATCGGCAGGTGTCCGCGCATTTCCGTCATCGCGCCCAAGCCTAGCGGCACCGGGCATCGACGGCCAGGGAATGGGATGCCGGCCCTGCGGGTAACGATCGGGGCCATTGGCGCGAAGGGGAAGGGTTGCTAAGATTGCGGCCATGACTGTCGTCCTCGCTGCCGCTGTCCTGTGTCTCTCGCCCTCAGTCCACGACGGCGACACCCTCCGCTGCGGCCGCGAGCGAGTCCGCATCGCCAATATCGATGCGCCCGAAATGCCGGACAGCCCTAAATGCCGGGACCGACGCCGGTCCTATGCCTGGTGTGATTTTGCCGCGGGCGAAGCTTCGCGCGTCGCGCTGGTCCGGCTACTGTCGCGCGGCCGGGTCATGATCGAGCGGCTCGGAACTGATCCCTACGGGCGGACGCTGGCCATCGTGTCGGTGGGGGACGTGGACGTCGGCGACTATCTCATCTCGCAAGGACTAGCCAAACCCTGGCGCTGAACGTCCACTGCGATTGGCGGATTTTGGGACATCTCACGCACGGACTTGTGCGGCATTAACGCCAAGGGCCGAGGCGGCGGTGGTATATGGGGTAGGGGTGGTCCGGTCCGGTGCATCGCGTGCTGACGTGCCCGCCGGGCAGAGCCGGTGAGGGAGGCAAGCGTATGCGCCGCGAGGCAAGATTCAGGCCGGGGTTGACAAGCGACCGAGGCAGACGGGTCTTGGGTGGTGCTGATTTCCGGCATGAATTGACGAAACCGCCCTTCGTTTGCCGATGAGCCCTGCGGCGCCAGTCCCTGGCCGCAACCCAAAAGCAGCGGACCGTGAAGCCCTGCGGGCTTGCCGCACCACTCCTCGCTTTTGGGTTTCCCTCTCACCTGCGTGATTCTTGGCGTTCGGTGCGGACCCGGGCCTTTAGGCGCCGCCTGTCTGGGTCATCGGCGGGCGGTTCCGTCGAATTCAAGACCGGAGACAACCCATGAAGAACCTCGTCATCCTGATCGGCCGCATCGCTTGCCAGCCCGAAACCCGCCACGCCGGCGAAACCGCGATCACTTCCTTCACCCTCGTCACCGATCGGCCCAAACTGACCGGCGGCAAGACGGTCAAGAACGAGGTGGGCTACACCGAAACGATCCCCGAGTTCCACCGCATCACCGCCTTCAATGGCCTCGGCACTTCGGTCGCCAAGCACAAGAAGAGGGGCGATCTGGTCGAGGTCCAGGGCCGCCTGCACTACTCGAAGTGGACCGACCGGGAGGGCGTCGAGCGCTACGCGGTCGAGATCGTCTCCGAGGAAGTCCTCTTCCTCTGATCCGAGACCGGAAGGCGGCAGCGCCGCCTCCCGGTCTCGGACAGGCCCCGGTGCGAATAAATCAACGAGCTGCGCTCTTTTCGCACTTGCAGCATGAACGGCCTCGAGCCATATCAGGGTTGCCTTTCAGGCATCCTCTCCCAAGACTTTAACGGGGCCGGCAGCAATGCTGGCCCTATTTTTTGTTCATTGCGCCCGCAATTACCCTACCGATGAACTGGCAATTCCTCGTGATGTCCCATAAGGTGCAGCATCACCAATTTGAGAAAACGTGACGCTTATGGCCGATGAAACCCTGCTGGAACACGTTGCCGACATCGTCTCCGCTCATGTCAGCAACAATTCGGTCTCGGTCAATGATCTGCCGGGGCTGATCCAGTCGGTCTATGCATCGCTGGCCGCGCTCGGCCAGGCACCCGAGATGGTCCAGGAAAAGCTCACCCCTGCAGTCTCGGTCCGCGCGTCGGTCAAGCCCGACGCGGTGACCTGTCTCGACTGCGGCGTCAGGCTGAAGATGCTCAAGCGTCACCTTGGCACTGACCATGGAATGACTCCGGCTGAGTACCGCGCGCGCTGGAACCTGCCGGCAGACCATCCGCTGGTCGCTCCCGACTATGCTGCCAAGCGTAAGGACCTGGCGCTTCGGATCGGGCTCGGCGGCAAGCCCGGACAGAAGCCGAAGGCCAAGGAGGTGGCGACCCCTGCCAAACGCAAAAAGCTTGGAGTTACATTCGGCTGAGCAGTTTGTGCTCCTTGTACAACTTGACTTTTGCCATTTCCGCCTCAAATATTGACCCATATTTCGGCAAATGGTGAGGCAAATGGCGGGCGCGGCATTCCTGAGTGAAGTTTCCGGCGAGAAGGGCGTTTCGGTTGATCGGTTGTCAGCGGCATTGCACATTACCAAGTCGGAATTGGCGCTCGCCGCCGGATTGTCGCGCGATGCGGTGTCGAAAGCCGCACGCAGCAACAGCTTAGTCACCCAGGCACGCCTTCGCGAAGTGAGCGAGATCATAAACCGGGTCATCCCGTGGGCCGGTAGCGAGCTTGCCGCCTATGCCTGGTATCGATCGCAGCCGCTGCCGTCGTTCGGCGATGCGACAGCAGAAGAGCTCGTGCGCCAAGGCCTGGGTGAGAAGGTCCGCAGCTATCTTGGCCGGATTGCCGCTGGTGGTTTTGCCTGATCGTCGGGCCTGATCCTTGGTCAAGACTTCAAAATCGACAATGCCGTTCAGCCCGTTCTATGGATTGGTCTATCGCGCGCATCATCCGGCTTGGGCCTATGACCCGGAGTCGGGCGAAGGCGCGAGGATCCATGGCGGCCGCTTCAACCGGATTGGCATGCCTTGCTTCTATGCGGCGCTGAGCCCCGAAACTGCTTGGCTTGAGGCCCAGCAGGGTTTCGCCTTCAAGGCGCAGCCGCTGACGATCTGCAGCTACCGAGCCGAGCTCTCCAATATTCTTGACCTGACCGATCCCGCAGTGCGGGACGCGGTGCAAATCAGCATGGCGCAACTCGGCTGCGCGTGGGAGCGGCTGGCGGGTGATCGCAAGCCGGTGCCGACCTGGGAGCTCGCCGACCGGCTGATCGCCGCCAGCTGTGCCGGTGTGATAGTCCCGAGCTTTGCTTCGCGCGCAACGTCGAACGATCGCAACTTGGTCCTTTGGTCATGGAGCCGCGAAGCACCGTACCGCCTCGTGGTAATTGACGATGAGCAGCGCTTACCGCGCGATCAGTCATCTTGGCTAAAGGTCTGATTGCCCGCCAAGGCCCGGCCGAACTACCACCTTCCCCTCGATGTGTTTTACATAATCATTATTATCAAACTTAAGCGCTGTAGGCGCAAAGTAGAAATGTCCCATCCCGCAAAATAGAGATGTCCCATTGCAATGGGTGCTCGCGGTCCGTGGTGGCATGGTCATCCTCTGCTGTGGGGGATGCGCTTATGACGGTGGTGGCGATGAGCCATGGCGAGCTTTCACGACACGATACGCTGCTTCGTTTCGAGCGCGGCGAACTGCGGGTCGAAGATGCAGCCGCCTTGCTTGGATTGAAGCGTCGGCAAGTTTTCCGCTTGCTGGAACGAATGAGGAGCGACGGCGCGGCGGGCCTGATTTCCCGAAAGCGTGGTCGGCCCAGCAACCGGCGGCACAGCGATGCGCTTCGTGAGCAGATCGTTGGGATCGTGCGCGAGCATTATCACGACTTTGGCCCGACTTTGGCGCGTGAGTACCTGATCGAACGCCACGGGATCACGGTTGCCTGCGAGACACTACGCCAGTTCATGATCCAGGCGGGTCTCTGGAAAGATCGCGATGCCCGCCCTCCGCGGCCTGGTCCATGGCCTGGTCCATCATTTCCTGACTGCCGTAGAGTTCGTCGAGTTCCCTGAGTTTGCCGCACCGTTCCTGCGCTGGGCGTGCGCGTTGCCTCGCCCCAGCGGGAATTCCTCGATGTTCTGCAGGACTTCGTCGTGCGCGATGTGATCACATCGCCCGCCGTCCAGCATCTCGAATTCAAGGGCCAGGGCATGGTCGTCGCCGTGTTCGAGGCGATGCAGGCAGACCCTCAGCGCCTCCTCCCGCGCGATGAACTTGTCAAGTTCGAAGCGGCGGGCGGGAGCTTGCGGATCATCTGCGACTACGTCGCGGCGATGACCGACACGCACCTGCTGAAGACCTACGAGCGACTGTTTTCCCTGCGTATGGGATCGGTGTTTGACCGCCTTTGAAGGGGTGGGAGCCGGATCGCCCTTCCCCGCTTACCCTGCAAAATGTGGAATTGGGAAAATGCAGGGTAAATCGGCTGCAAAGCTGTCACCGCCGCGCATGGGTTTTGTGTTCGATCAGCTGCAGCCAATCCAATTCGACCGTCGAATTGATACTATGCCGACATTCTGAACAGGAGTATCGGACTCTCGCGACCCGAAGGGCTCGGCATGCAGCGATGCACCGGGTTCTGACTTTACGGCGGCCCGGTTATGCAGGGCCGCCTTTTTTCTGCTTATCATGCCGCCCGTGACACTTTGCCCTCGGAGCGACGAAGTGTCACGTTGGACAACATAAGTCCGATTGCACCAGCCATGATGGTGGACAAATACACCAGCTAATCTCTCCTCCTCCCCGTGCCAGCGCGAAATGCCGGCGCAGGGCGAAGTGTCACCGGCGACAATCGACACGGTCAGGACTTTAGGGGATTCACAGGATTCACCTTTTGTGCTCAATACTGATCCATGCAACCTGAGGCACAAATGGCGAGCGTTGGCGGCATTTACGCGGTATTGACCGACGTCTCGGCAAGGCCGCGCTACGCTTTCCTCCTGCTACAGCTCGTGGCCGAGCTCGCTGACAATCGTGGTCACGCCGGTCCTTTCGTTCATTGCGGCAATGGACAGATGTTGCTGCGTGACTGGTTGTGTACCCAGTTGCTGCCGATGAGCGAGCAGAAGCGCCGCAGGGCTCGGCTTCGCTCACGGATCGAGGCGGCCCTCCGGCCCAGCCTGACCGGGGAACCAGAAGTGGACGCCCCCCGCATCGAGCAGGCTGTCGAGGAACAGGTCCTTGCTGTGGGTCGTGCCAATGTCAGCCGGGCTATTTCCGACCTGGTCCGCGCCAAGCTGATGACGCGGCATTACGCAGGTTACGCAACCAACCACCACAACCGAGGCGGGGGACGCCATGTCGTTTATGTGGTGGAACCGTGGGTACTGCGCCTCTTGCGCAGAACGCCCGAGCCCCGCCCCACTCCGACCGCTCGTGTCACGGGTCAAGGCGACCTGTTCGCCGCCTGAAACAAAAGCTCGATGCGGAGATCAGCCGGCAACGAGCGAAACTCTATCAGAATTCAGGAGCATTCGGATCCCTGCCCGTCCCTCGGGGCGAGGGCCTAACTCGCGTGCACGATCCAACAATTCCACGAAGGTGCGCGCCGCGTCTCTGTCGCGCTCGTTCTTGAAGGCGATGTCGAGATCGGGTGCGGCACCCAGCATGTAGAGTAGCGACCACATCGCGAATTTGCGGCCATTGTCGGTTTCCAGACCGAGTTCGACCTGCATTCGCTCGACGCCGCCGGCTAGTGCTGCAGGCGAAACTGCTCCGAGATCATCGGTTCCAAAAAAGCGCTGCATCTGGTCATCGAATTCCATTCAAGCCTCGCGTGGCGCCACGACCCCGAGCCATTCCGCAATTGCGGGCGGCACGCCGACAGCGCCTGAGCGCAGATCGTAGAGCTCGCTTTCGCCAAGCTGGACGCGGCAAACGGTGGAGGCTTGTTTGAGATCCCTGCTGTTGTCCGTGAAGATCGCGGCATCGGCAACCTTGGATGCTGCGGCAATTGCGCGCTGGGTCTTGGGGAAGCGCTTCAGCAGCCGCTCCATCGGTACGTCATGCCCATGTTCGGCAACGCGCGTCTGAACGCGCAGGATCGACAGTTAGGCATTTGTCGGCCCGACGAAGAACAACAGCACGAAATAGCCCGCGCGCTGCATATCCTCGATCAGGTCGATCTTGGAGAGGACCGTCCCGTCGGGCTGCTCCTCCCAATAGGAAAACACGGTTTCCATCGCGAACGGAACCTTGGCCCTCATCGCATGGCCGACGAAGGCCTGGACGCCGTCCTGTGCCACGCGCATCCAGCTCTCGTCGGTGTCACGCAACAATTGCGCCCACGCATCTAGCGCGCCATCGCTTCCTGGCTACGGCAGGATCGAGAGCATCATGCGGTCCGCGTTGATCAGCGGGATCTGCAGCTGCCCGGAGAGCCGCTTGCGCCACATCGTCGACTTGCCGGAGCCGTTGTGGCCCGCGAGGACGATCGCCAATGGCTTCTTGGTCTTCTGCTGTGCCGCGAGAATCTGTTCAACGGCCTCCGGAAGACCGGTCAATCGATGACCTCGAACGCACCGTTCACCAGACGCCCTCGATTGATGCGCCCGTTGAGCCGACGAATGAACACGCCAGACTCACCATCGGCGACCGAAAACTGCGGCACATCCTTTTTCGCGCGGATATCGACGCCCGGACGCTCAAGGCGCTTCACGACGCGCTCAAGCGCGGCTGTGCTGCGCTCGACGTTCTTCTTGACCAACCCGGCCGACGGCTTGTTACCGCTAATGGTCACGCTGCCGAACTTCACCTTCGAGACACGTGCGCCCTTGGTGCGCACGATGACAAACTGACCGTCAGTTCCGGTACGGGCATTGGTGCCTTGCTTCGACATGATCTCAAGATAACCTTTCGGGTGAATTCTTGCCACCCCTGACTGCACCGATGGCGCCGCGGCGATGCGCGTTCAATCGAAGCACGACATCCCCCATCCAGCCTGGCATTACTGGTCGGCCTTTGAGCAGCGCCGCTAAGTCCTTGTCATCGAGGCGGGCTGAGAGATTCACAATCGCGTCGGCATCCACCTTATTCCGCCCGAGACTGGCCAAAACCTGGACCACCCCGTTTGCAGTCTGGGATGCATGACCCAGCACCGGTGCACGGCTATGCTTAAGCGTGACACTGCGGCCTGCGGCTATGCGCACGCGGGTTCGTCCCGTCGTTGCATAGCTAGGCTTTGCCGGCACCTGCGTCGAGAGGCCGAGCCCGCTCGCTGCGCTAGCTGCCGAGGGCGCGAGCCGGTCGCCGCTTTGCGCCGAAACGGCCTGCGCAATCATCTCGGCATCCGGTGCCAGCGCGCCCAGCTTGTCGTGCAACTGCGGATAGTCGTAGAGGCCGCGCCCGATCCTGCGGATCTGACTCGCCTGCGCGAGGCGCGACAGTGCCATGTCGACCGAGCTGCGTGTGCCGAAGTCGATGAAGAGCTTGGGGGTGAAGACCCACCCCCGCCCCTTCGCGCGAACGCGCTTCATGATTTTGTCGGCCACAGCGGACATGAATCGAGCGCTCCTTTTGTTAGAAACTAGCGCACATGTTTCTAACAAACCATATCCTCCAGAAAGGCTCCCTGATGACCATCATGATCGTCATCACTGCCTGCCTGCCTAACATCAGCGTGGGTAGTTCCGGCATTGGTGATGGTGATCATCGGCCGGAGCGCGTTCCATCGGCGGGTCGACCATGTTGTTGAGTGGCCCCGTTGGGATTGTCGCACTCGGTCTCGCGCGCCCTCGCGGACCCCGCTCCAGCGGGTGCGAAGTTTCCTCGCATTGGGCCGCAGGCATTCTCGCCTTCGCCTCCATCGCCGTCCCGAGCCCGTGCGATGCAGCGGGCCACGGGCCGACTGACTGTCTCCGGCAAGGGGTCCTTCTTTGGTGCTGGCTGCGCCGAGGACGGCGCATCCAGGGCGCCCCGCTTCCAAACCGAATTCTGTTCTGCCGAATGCGCAAAGGCGGGGCGCAGAGGAAATGGCGTTTTGCGGTTAACCCCGAACGCCCTGCCCCCTTCAGGTCCAGGGGTTCCGGGGCAAAACCGTAGTCTCTCTCTCATCTCGGTGGCTGAGCGAAATCAGCATCGACATAGCATGACGCCTGGGAGATTGGCGGCCGTCAAGGATCGCGGGTGCCCCCCGATTTTGGCCTGCGGCGCTGCGCACCTAGTCGGCAAAAATCGGCTCCCCCCACGCCCGCTGTTCGCGGCGGCAGCGCGGAGACGCTGCCGTCCCTGACTGCCTGACTCCGGCGTCCCTGCGATGGGCATCTTTCATCAGCGTGATGAGAGACTTGTTGCTTTGGAGGTTATCATGACGGACCGTTTCTCGAACTTCGCGGATCTTGCGGAACACTATGCGCGTGAGATCGCCACGCCCGACTACGCCCGGGCATTCATGGAGCAGACCGAGTTTGCAAAGCTCTCGATCGAGCACGAACCGAGCAGCGTAGAAATGCCCGATCCCGAGGTGGCACAGGCCGCCATAGAGATGGTGCTGGCAACGGTGTTCGACCTGTTCCGCGACACCCGGATGGAAGACTTCGCGAGCGAGGTTGCCTGGGGGATCGCCAACAGCTTCCACGTCGTCGCCAAGCGATTGGACGACCGCGAGGATACGATGGCCAACCGGCTGCAGGAGAAGCTGCGCGAATACGATCCGAGCGAGGTCTATGCGACCGACCTTGAGGACCTCACGATGCAGGCCCGCAGCCTTGCCGAATGCCGCGACGCGATGGAATGCATGCGCGACCATGCCGCGCAGATCTACCTTGTAGAAACCGGCCGACCCTTCTCGCCGGTGCGCGGCTCGCGGGTCTCGTCTAAGACCAACGCCTCTATGATCGAAGCGCGCGATTATCTCGCGGCCCAGAAGGCGCAGCGGCGCGAGCAGTTCGCGCCGTCGGGTCCGGTCGTTGTGTTCTCGGGTGGGCAGCAGTTCACCGACATTGCGCTTGTTGAAGACTACCTCGATGCGATCCACGCGCGCGTGCCGTCGATGGCGTTGGCCACGACCGCCCAGAACAAGGGCGCAGACGTGATTGCGGCCGCTTGGGCCTCGCGCCACAATGTCCCGGTGATCCTCTGCAAGCCCGATACCTCGCGGGGACCGTCGGCCCCCTATCAACGCAATGCACGCATGCTCGCCTTCAAGCCGGTTGAGGCCGTGGTCTGCAGCGGCGGCGGCATTCAGGCGAACCTCGCCGATCGGCTCCGCGAAGCCCGCATTCCCTTGCACATCGTGCGCGATGCTTCGGCCCAGAACGAGGCTCCGGCGGCGCGGACTAAAGCCCCTGCGCAGGCTGAACGCCCGGCGATGAGGCGCGTGGTGGGTGGCGACGATCTCCCGCCGTTCTGAGCGGGGCGTCAACGATCCAGTCAACCAGAAGGGTGTCCGGCCTCACCGCCGGATGCCCTTCATTTTTGTCGTTCGGGACGCGCACTAGCACGGCCCGGCTCGCTCGCCTCTTGACCTCGCCAGTGACGGCCTGGCGGCCTGCTGGCGGAGCCCGCGAAGCCTTCGCATCGGCCGGGCGCGATGGGTCAGGAGTGGGGCCACCGGAGGTGCGGGCCAACAGGGGTTAAACACTCTCGCAGAATTCCAAGCATGATGGCCGCCATTGGCCCGCGTCAAGAAGGGCGGTTCCCCCAATTTTTACGCCTGAAGAAGGCGAAAAAATCGGCTCCCCCACCCCCGCTGCGCGGCGGGCCGTGGGCGGCCCGTTCCTGACCCGGGCCAAGCTCGGCCATCGCACAAGAGACCTCTTCAATTCATTTGAGAGGAGGCTCACATGAACGCTCTTACCAAGACCCTCGACATCCCCGCTTTTGATCCCATCAGCTATGACGCTGCAGTGCGCGCCTCGACGATCCGGGCCCAGCACAGCTTCTTCGACCAGCACGTCATCGAGGACGAGTCCGGCTGCTTCCTCGCCATCGACGAAGGCGACTACAACGCGCTGCCGCAGGACCTCATCGACCGGATCGTCCATTCCGTATCCGGGATGATGGCTGACGACTCCGACGAAGCCAACATCGCCTGCGCCGCAAGATTCATGAGTGTGGTTATGGATCTCGAATGGGACGCGGATTGCCCGTTCTGAAATGATCATTGATCGCAGCGCCGGAGGGCACCGACAAGGGGCTCTCCGGCCCCCTTTTTCTGCGTGTCCAGATAAAGCACAGCCGGGGCATCGAACCCCGGCCGTGCTGGCCTTTTGCAAGGCCGGTTTCAGCTGATCCGAAGTCGCTTTTCCGCTTCGTCGAGACCGAGCTTTCCAAGGGCGGCGAAGAAGTCTTCGACCCTCTCCAATGGTGCCTTGCCGAGTGCCGATTTCTTAAGCAGCTCGGCCATGGCAGCCTGCTCGTTTTCGCGCAGTTTGGCCTCGCGTGTTTCCAGCGTGTGACGCTCCTTTGCGATTGCGGCGCGTTCCGCTTCGAGACTTCCTTTCCTGGCCATGATGGTACCTCTTGGGATTGGTGCTGAAACCTCCCGCGCGCGAGGATCGTCATCCGGACCAGCTTGGCAAGCCCCCTGACCGCGATGCCAGATCGCGCAATGCCTGGCCGTTCTTGCTGGCCGTATGGAAGCCGGCGGACGAGCCTGAAAGCCCTCCCCGGATTCGCACAAAACCACCAAAACCCGCGAGTCATCAAAGCAACGGGATTAAAGGAAAGAGGTGCAGACCGTACACGGCGGGGCCGTATTGAAAATGGCGGAAATGCGTGGGTTCCGCCGGGTGAGGGTTGTCGGACTGGGTCGGACAACGTCCCAACCCCGCAGTTTACCGTCATTCGTGCGTCCGACCCTGTCTGACAATGCCCGCCGAGACCCCCGGCATTGCCAAGGAGACCCGCATCGCCTAAAACGGCGCTGCGCAATTCCCACCAGGCTCTGATGAGGGTCTGGTCATGGCAGATGAAGTCCGGCTGACGGTTCGGCTACCGCGCGACCTCGCAATTGGCGTGGAGAAGGTACGGGCGGCGCGCGGCCTAACCCCTTCGATCATCTTGCGCGATGCGCTCACCCTTTACCTCGCGACCTTCGCCGGCAGCACCGAAACCGAGCGGCGTCGGCAGTTCTCGTCCGAGTACCTGTTCCTCGGAATTGACCTGCTGGTCCAGCGCCAGTTTCCCGACGCGCACGAGGCTCTGATGGCCGAAGCCGACCGCCGTGTGGAGGCGCTCTATGCGGCGTCCTGACACCTGGTCCGACCAGGCCCGCCCGGGGCAACTCAAGCACCATTCGGCGCGCGGAAACATGCCGCGCAATGCGGGCAATTTCACCCGTGGCTCGCAGCTCATCACCCACGAATTCCTGATGTGGTTTTCCTCGGCGAAAATGCCGCTGCTGGTGTGGTTCTTCACGTTCCTGCTCGCGCTCTCGATCGTCCTCGCGCTGCAGCTCGAGAGCCACGAAGTGCAGATGATCCTGATGCGGATCTATGCCGCCGGGTGGACCTTCATGGAGTTCAACCCGCGCAAGATCCTGAACCTCACTCTGCCCTCGGGCCGCGTGATCCCGGCGCCAGTTTCGATGATCGCCAGCCACCCCGATGTCGTAATCGCCTGGAACAAACTGATGCGAGCGATCTGGGGCTCGCTGTTCATTTCGCTGTTCGTCGCCGTTCCGCTCTCGGTCTGGTTCGTCGACCTCTCGCGTCGGCGCGGCAAGGCGATCCTTGAGGAGCGCCACCAGCGCGGTGCGATGCTGGTCGACGCCGCCGGACTCGCCGCGGTGATCAACCAGCACAACAGCGCGGCCCTTGCCCAGGAGATTGCCGAACGGATGCCCGGCAAGACCATGGACGACGTCCTGAAAATGAGCTTCGCCAAGCGCAAGGCAGCTGGCATCCACCACGTCTACAACATCGCCGGCGTATCGTTCCCGTGGCGGAGCGAACAGGCTCACACGATCATGATCGGGTCGACCGGCACCGGCAAAACCACCCAGATGCGGGACATGATCGCGCAGATGCGCACTCGCCGCGATCGGGCAGTCGTGTTCGACCTCACCGGGGCCTACGTCGAGGCGTTCTACAACCCTGAAACCGACACCATCCTCAACCCGATGGACGAGCGCTGCCCGAGCTGGTCGCTGTTCGACGAGGGCAAGAACCACGCCGACTTCACCGCGATCGCTTCGGCCATCCTGCCGACCGATGGCGGCGGCCAGGACCCGTTCTGGATGCTCGGCGCGCGCACCTTGTTCGTCCAGACCTGTATGAAGCTCATCAAGAAGGGTCAGGCAACCAACCATGCGCTCGCCAGCCAGTTGATGATGGCCGACCTTGAGGAGGTCCACGAACTCCTCAAGCACACCATCGCCGAACCGCTGACTGCCCCCGTCGCAGCGCGCATGGCCGAGTCCGTGCGCGCCGTGCTCAACACCAATGCTCAGGCGCTGCTGTTCCTGCCTGAGGGCAAGGACCCCTTCTCGATTTGCGACTGGATCAGGCACCAAGACAAGCCGGGATCGATCCTGTTCATCACCTCCTCGCACAACGAACTGGTGCTCAACCGGGCGCTCTTGTCGCTGTGGATGAACCTTGCGGTGCACACGCTGATGCGGCTGTCGCGCACCCGGTCCTTGCGCACCTGGTTCTTCTTCGACGAAGTCCATGCGCTGCATCGCCTGCCCGCAATCGAGGACGGTCTGCAGACCGCGCGAGGCTTTGGCGGAGCCTTCGTTCTTGGCATCCATTCCTTCGCCAAGCTCGCCGAGACCTATGGCAAGGATGGCGCGCAGAACCTCGCTTCGTTGGCACGCACCAAGCTGATCCTCGCCGCCGCCGATCGCGATACCGCCGAGCACTGCTCGGACTACATCGGTCACCGCGAAGTGCGGATGATGGATGAGGCCTACAGCTACGGTTATTCCAACATCCGCGATGCCGCGACGATCACCCCGCGCTCGGAAGTGCAGCCGCTGGTGATCCCTGACGACATCATGCGCCTGCCGTCATTGCGTGGCTTCTTGGTCTTCCCCGAAGGCTTCGACGCTGCCCGGATCAAGCTCACCTACAAGGACTGGCCCAAGGTCGCAGAAGGCTATGTCCTGCGTGAGAACGTCGAGCCGCTCGAGTTCATCGCCATGCCCAAGGACGGTGACGAGGAAGCCGAGACGGGTGGCCGCGATCGCAGCGGCGAACCGGAGCTGGAGCCACGCGGCGATGAGCTTGGGCGTGATCCGGCAATGCCGTTGTCACCGGCGCTCGAGCCCGACGCCAATGTGCCGGAAAACATTCCCGATGGACCAAATCCCGATCCCAGTGTCGGCAAGCAGATGGCCTTCCGCCTGGAGCAGGCCCCGCAGGGCGAACGCACCAATGACCGCGAGCAGGATCCGACCCAACGGGAAGAGAAGAATGGCCCTGCGAAAGGCTCGATGCAGCGCACCGGAGTGTCTCGCGAACTCAATGATCCTGCCCTCCCCGACAAGGAAGCTGCGCGCGGCGAGAAGGTCGCCAAGGGCATCGAGGACCACTCCCATTCCCATGACGATGGACCGGAGCTCTAGGCCATGCACTCGATCGCATCCGTCCGGTCGTCGAGTGGCGCAGCCGACTACTTCGCCAACGACAACTACTACTCGGCCGATGAACACGCGCAATCAGGGGTCTGGGGCGGCGAGGGAGCGCGCGCACTCGGGCTGGAGGGGCAAGTCGAGCGGGATGCGTTCGAGGGCATCCTCAATGGGCGGCTCCCCGATGGCGAGATGGTCGGGCAGGTCGAGGGGCGGCGCCTGGGTCTCGATCTCACCTTTTCGATGCCCAAATCCGCCTCGATCCTGGCGCTGGTCAGCGGCGACCGGCGTATCATCGATGCCCACCTTGCCGCGGTCAAATCGACCATGTCGCAGCTGGTCGAGAAGCAGTTCGCCGAGAGCCGCAACTATGAGCGCAGCCGCAGCGGCGAGCCCCAGAAGACGGGCAAGCTCGTCTATGCCCTGTTTGCCCACGACACGAGCCGCGCTCTCGACCCGCAGGGGCATATCCATGCCGTCGTCGCCAACCTGACCCGCGATCCCAAGGGCACCTGGAAGGCGCTGTGGAACGGAGAGATCTGGAAGAACAACACCACGATCGGCCAGTTCTATCACGCCGCCTTTCGCGCCCAGTTGCAGAAGCTCGGCTACGAGACCGAGGCCGCCGGTAGGCATGGGTCGTTCGAGATCAAGGGCGTGCCTGCCGAGGTCATCAAGGCCTTCTCGACCCGCACCACCGACATCGAGGCGAAGATTGCCGAGGTCGGGGCAACCCGTCTCGAAACCAAGAAGCAGATCACGCTCTATACCCGCGATCCCAAGCTGGCGCTCGAGGATCGCGGCGCGTTGGTCGAGGGCTGGCAGCAGCGCGCGGCCGAGCTCGGTTTCGACGGCAAGACGCTGGTTGCCGAAGCGCGAGCGCGCGCTGAAATCGAGGCGCGACCGAGCTTCCGCGAGACGGCCACGGCCGCGATCGGCGAGGTCGCGACCCGGATCAATGCCGCGCTGCGCACGCCGAGCCCGCTTGCGGTGAGCGGGGCCGCAGCACTGTTCCTGTCGGCCGACACCATCAAGGCGCAGCACGCGACGGCCTCGGCAATCCGTCACCTCTCCGAGCGCGAAGCGGCATTCTCGCGGCAGGCGATCCTGGCCAGCGCGCTGGGTTTCCAGATCAAGGGTCTTGAGGGCGGCGCGGTCGTGGCTCGGATTGGCGAACTCATTCGCGACGGCCACCTGATCCCCGGCAAGTCGGACCGGCTCGACGGGCACTCCGATCTGGTCACCACGCCGTCGGCGCTGGCGATGGAGCAGAAGATCCTCGACACTATCGACCGTGGGCGTGGCCAGGGCCGTGCCTTCATGCCGCCCGAGGCGGCGATGGCCCGTCTGCAGGAGGCCGCGCGTGAACTTGGGCGCGAGCGCGCCGGGGTGGATAACTGGCAGCTCAACGAAGGCCAGCTCGCGGCAGGCGTGGCGATACTCTCCGGCGGCGATCGCTTCCTCAATGTCCAGGGCGTCGCTGGTGCAGGCAAATCCACCTTGCTTGGCGCGCTCGACAAGGTGCTAGACGCGGAAGGCGTCAAGCTCGTCGGGCTCGCCTTTCAGAACAAGATGGTCGCGGATCTGCGCGGTGGCAGCGGCCAGGGCATGTCGGCCCACCAGATGCGCGAGGCCGGGATCGAAGCCTATACCATCGCGCGGTTCCTCAACACCTACGGTTCGGCTGCTGCTGCAGGTAGCGGCGAGCGATACGAGGCGGCCAAGGCCGCGCTCGCCAACACCGTCATCATCACCGACGAAAGCTCGATGGTTTCCTCGCGCGACATGCTGCGCCTGGTGACGCTTGCCGAGCAGCTTGACCTCTCCAAGGCGCCGTTCATGGGAGACCGCCAACAGCTCTCGGCGATCGAGCAAGGCAAGATGTTCGCGGTGTCGCAGGCTTCTGGCCAAGCCACCGTGCGGATGGACGAGAACATCCGCCAGAAGAACTCCCCGCTCCTCCTCGCTGTCGCGGGCCTTTCGAACGAAGGCCATGCCGGCCTCGCACTCGACCTGCTTGCCGCGCACGGCCGCGTAATCGAGGCAGGCCCAGACCACGTCGCGCGAGCCGCCGAGCTGTGGTTGTCGCTGAGGCCTGAAAAGCGCGAGGCGACCGCCATCTTCACCGCCGGACGCGACGACCGCGCTGAGATAAACACGCGGGTCCAGGCGGGGCTGCTCAAGGAGGGTACGCTCACCGGCGCTGGCGTCGCTCTCACCACGCTGCAGAGCGCCAACGCCACGCGCGAAGAGCTGCGCTTCGCCTCGACCTACCGCGCTGGTCAGGTGCTCGAGGCGCGGATGGACGTGCGCGAGATTGCCCTCACGCGCGGTGAGTATCAGGTCGCCGAGGTTCGCAAGGACGGCAAGGTCGTGCTCGAGCGCGACGGCAAGCGCAAGGTCATCGATCCCGACCGGATCAACCCCGATCACCGCTTCGACCGGCTCGGGCTCTACGAGCAGAAGCAGATCAGGATCCACGACGGGGAGACCGTGTTCTGGCGCGACAAGGACGCTCCCCGCGACATCGACAAGTCGACTTATGCCACCGTGCTCGAAGCACGCGCGGAAGGTATCCGTGTCGAACTTGGCGACAAGCGGCAACTGGTCCTCGCCCCCGGCGACCCGATGCTGCGCCGCCTTGATCTTGGCTATGCGCTCAATGCCCACATGGCGCAGGGCATGACCAAGCCGGAGGCGATCGAGATCATCTCCTCCTCGCAGCGCAATCTCGCCACCCAGCGTACCCAAAACGTACTCAACACCCGCGCCACCGACGACATGATCGTCATTACCAACAACCTTGAAGGCCTGAAGCAGCAGCTCGACCGGACACCCGGCAATAAGACGTCGGCGCTTGAGGTTACCGGCAAAGTTGAGGTCGAGCCGCGCCAGGCCAATCCCATCGACACGCGGCAATTGCCTGAGCTTCGGATGAGCCCGGAGCTCAGGGCCAAGCTCGACGCCGTGTTGGGTAAAGTGCCCGAGGCTCCGGTCAAGCAGCTGCGACCGGAAAAGACGCTGGGGCTTGACCTGTGAGGGGCCTCAGTTCTGCTTTGAGTTTACGGGCAACAATTCGCACTGCGCTGCAGACAAAGCGCTTCTTCTTGTCGCCCGAATTCGCGGAAATTGGCTGCCCTGCGTTCCCGAAAGAACTTCGCCGGCCGGAGATCCGAGGAGGCGACAAGTCTTGCATACACACTTTAGTTCCGCCCCTCAGGGCGAAACGGCGCGGCCCGGGTCGCCTCCCACCGGGCCGCGCCAAAAGAGCATCTATTTGCAGTTAGGCCGCTGCCCAACCGCACCGTCGTAAACTTGGGATTGATGCACACCCTACACGGCATAAGCCGAAAAAATGGGAAAAAATGCAGTAAAATCAATAAAATTGACCTTAAAAGCGCTTGACAGTTTGGGTGCTGCCGAAGGCCATTTGGTCCCCAGAAATGCCGGTAATTCAGACACTTTGCCCGACAGTTCGGACGGTTCTGGTGGCCATCTGGTCCCCAATCCCCTTTTGCCCGGGATCCGGGCATTTCTGGACGGCAATCTGGCTCGCCGGAAATTGCTGCCTGAAGCCGGTGAGTACGACGTCTGGGATACAGAGCTTGCGGGTTTCGGGATGCGTATTCGCGCTTCCGGCAATCGCTACTGGTTTGTGCGTCTGCGCCGACGTGGCAGGCATTGCCGCATTTCATTGGGCAAGGTCGACGTGGTCGATGCGCTGACCGCGCGCGGCGAAGCGCGCAAGCGCCTCGCCGAGGTCGCGCTTGACGGACTGCCAAGACGACCGAGCAACAATGCCGCGCCCCTGTTCGCTGACTACTTCGATGAGTTCTGGACGGATTACGCGCGGCATTGGAAGGCATCGACCCAGAAGCGCAATGCCGCTGCGTTCCGGCAAGACCTCCTTCCCCGTTTCGGCAAGATGCGGCTCGATCACATTGGAAGGTCGGACATCGTGCGTTGGCGGGACGATTGCGCCACCGTTTGCGAGAGCCGGTTCAATCGGGCAGTGCCGGTCATGGCGGCCATGTTCAAATATGCGGAGCAGCTCGGGTACATCCGGAGAGCCTCGAACCCATGCCGAGGGATGCCGCGCTTCAAGACCGAACTTAAGGAACGATTTCTCAGCCCGCAGGAATTTCGCCGAATGGCTCGAGAACTTGACGCGGACGAGGCAACGTACCCTGCGCAAGTCGCAATCGTCAGACTGCTTATCTTCACTGGCGCGCGCATCAGTGAAATTCGTGATCTTGAATGGGACTGGGTAAAGTTGCCGCGCCTGATGCTACCCGACAGCAAAACGGGCCCGAAGACCATTTGGCTGAACACCCAAGCCGTCAAAATTTTGCAAGCGGTTGAGCAACGATCCGACACCAAGTTTGTCTTTGCCAACCGGTCCGGTGCTCGGCCCATCAAGATCGAAAGCTGGTGGCATCCGTTCCGCAAGCGATGTGCGCTGCCCGACGTTCGTGTCCATGACCTGCGCCACAGCTTTGCCTCGGTCGCAGTCCGGGAGAAGATACCGCTCGCCACCATCGGCGGCCTTCTCGGCCACATCCTGCCGGAAACCACCGCCCGACATGCGCACCTTGCGGATGAGACGATTGCTGATGCCGCCACGCGCGTTTCGAGTGGACTTGCAGGTTCGTTAGGTCTCTGCGCATGACCAGTCTTTCTCTCAAGCAGATCGTCGAGAAAGCGCTCGCCGAGATCGGCGTCAGCCCAAAGCTGGCGCAACCACCCAAGGGAAGGCCCCGGAAGACGACCTGGATCGCCGCCGAGAACGGCCTTGGCATTCGCCACTACGCCAGTGGTCGGCATGTCTACATTGTCCAGACGCGGATGGGTGGGCGATTGCGGACGATCACAATCGGCCCAGCGTCAGTCATAACGCGGCATCAGGCGGTGATGGTCGCGCGCCGGGTCATTGCCCACGCGCTTGTCGGTCATGATCCGGCAACGTCGCGCCAGCGCATTCGCAATTCACCGCGCATCGACGATTTCATGCGCGAGTATTGGGAGAAATGCTCACCAGCTTGGAAGAGGACCACGCAAGAAGCGGCCACCGGCTATCGCCGTTGCCACATCGACGGAGCATTCCCCGAGGCGTTCGTCGATAGCTTGAGCGAGGCCGAAGTGACCAAGTGGTTCGTGGCCTTGACCGACCGGTCCGGGCCAAGCGCAGCAAACCGCTGCCTCGAAATTCTGCGGGCAGCACTCAATAAGGCAGAAGAATGGGGATACCGGATCGAGAACACCAACCCGTGCTACGCTGTCCGTCTGAACCGCAAGAACCATCGCAACCGCTTCTTGTCCGACGATGAACTGGCCCGGCTTGGCGCTGTCCTTGCCAAAGCGCGTGAAGGCGACGATCGGACCGAGCAAGCCTATGCATCAGCGATCCTGTTGCTCGTCCTGACAGGATGCCGAGTGAGTGAAATTCTTGGCCTGCACTGGTCTGACCTCAAAGGCGTTCGCCTTCGTCTTCGGGACAGCAAGACTGGACCACGAACGGTCTGGCTTGGCGATGAGGCGCGGGAGTTGATTTTGGCCCTGCCTCGCTGCGCCAAGAATCCGTGGATTTTCTGGAACTGGCGTTTGCACCGCCCAATCCACACCATTCATAGCCCTTGGGCGAAATTTCGGGATGAGGCTCGCCTGAAGGATGTGAGACTTCACGACCTACGCCACACTTACGCCAGTCATGCCGTCATGGGCCGGGAAAGCTTGCCCATGATCGGTCGCCTGTTAGGCCACACGACAGTAAAATCAACCGCACGCTATGCTCACTTCGACGATGCGCACCTACTCGATGCGGCCGAGACGATAGGCACTGCGATCGAGCGGGCGATGCTGACTGGGCGCGTCTGAGGCGAAGTCGGCTTGCGTCTCGGGTGAATTTGGCTGGTTGCCCAGAAGGCCGAGCAAGTCGGGCACCAGATCGAGTGGAGTATGGGCGCAAGGTGATGGGGAAACGGCGGAAATGGTGTGTAGAATGCAGTGTCGGATGGCGCGCGTGGCTTGTGGCCGCTTGCCTTTCCGGGTCTGGAAAGACAGGGTAGCAATTCGATGCGACGCGATCTCGATCATCTTCCGGCCAACAAGCAGCGCGAGCTGGAGCGCGTGCTCCAGTTGATTTTTGAGGAATTCGAGGACGTTACCGCCTGCGCGAGCGAAAACCGCAAGAAGGCCGGGCGCATTCTCAAGGTCATTCTCTATGGCAGCTATGCGCGCGGAGGCTGGGTCGACGAGCCCCACACCGCCAAGGGCTACAAGTCTGACTTCGACCTGCTGATCATCGTCAACCACAAGGACCTGACGGATCGGGTCAAGTACTGGTCGCGGCTCGATGACCGGCTAATGCGCGAGTATGGGATCACCGGAACGTTGAAGACGCCGGTGAACTTTATCGTCCATACGCTGGGCGAGGTGAACGATGGGCTGGCGCACGGACGCTACTTCTTCATGGACGTTGCCCGGGATGGCATCGCGCTTTATGAGGCCGATGATACTGAACTGCATACGCCCAAGCCCAAGACGCCGGAGCAAGCACTGGCGATGGCGAAGGAGTATTTCGAGGAGTGGATGCCAGCCGCTCAAGGAATGCTTGAGACCGCAAAGTTTAGCCAAAGTCAGCTACGCTACAAGGACGCAGCATTCCTATTACATCAGACCGCAGAGCGCCTCTATCACTGCGTTCTCTTGGTGGTGACGTTCTACACACCGCACGTTCACAACCTTGGGTTTCTTAGAACACAGGCAGAGAGGATTGATCGCCGTCTCACCTATGTCTGGCCCTCTGAAAACCGGAAGCAGCGCGCCATGTTCGAGAAGCTCAAGGAGGCCTACGTCAAGGCGCGCTACTCAAAGCACTACCGGGTCACGGCAGACGAATTGACGTGGCTAGGTGAGCAGATCGAGGAGCTGGGCCGAGTGGTGCACAGGGTTTGCGCGGAGCGCATTGCTGTATTGGAGGATCAGTTGGGAGCCCGAGCCGCAATACGCGCCAGGCAATGACCGAGAGTGCGGACTGACCGGAATGTCTCCTGTCGGGAGCCACTTGTTCTGACCTGCCGGTACATTCATGATGTCCGAGCCAACCCCCGGGAATGACCGTGGTGTTCAACTGACCGGAACGGCAGCTTTCAGAGGCTTCGATTGGGATAGCGGACGTTCCAAACGGCGGGTCGGCGTGTCAGCTTCGCCGCCTCATCACCGGCCGTTCAGCCCGCCCGCATATGAGCTCGAAAGCCGTCGTTCGACCAGTCGCCGCTTGCTGAGACTTCCCGCTCAGTCAGACCGGCTTCAAGCGATACCTTTGTAAATTCTGATGCGGCTGCGGCCTGCCGCATGAGGGGCTTCGGCGCCGGCTCGCTCAATACACCGTCTGCAGTCGAACACCTGTCCGGCCATTGCCATCGAGTTCGATAACCCGCAGCGGCGCGGCGCGCCCCCCCGGGGTATCCACCGGTCCCACCCGGCCGAATTTTTCGATAAGGTGGCGCGCAAGAGGCTTGCTGGCCGTAGTAACAACCAAGTTGAGCGACATGCTGTTCTCCAACACCGTTGCCCGAAAGATATCGAGCAACCCGACGCGATTGAGGTCGTCGAGATGCGTCACTGGCTCGTCGAGGAAGAATGTGCCGCCAAGGCTTCGTGCTCGCGCGAGAAACAGCGCAAGGGCCAGATCTTGGCGCTGCCCTTGGCTGAAGTCTTTACCCGGGTTCAACTCCTGACCGCCGGCATCCGCCAGCCACCGCAGCGGATCGTCGACCTGGCCCAGCTTGATCCGATCAAAGACGCGATTGGCGTGCATGCGTGCGAATAGTGGGTTCACCACCCGGCCGAGATCGTCAATCTGGCGCCCGCTGATATGCACGTAGCTGTCATGGAATGCCGACCTGGCATCGTGGGCCGCGGCAATGCGCTTACTGATATGGTCGAGACGTGCCCGCAAAGGTTCGACCTCGCGTCGCAAGGCGTCCAGCCGCGTTCGGCGCACCTCCGCGTTCCACGCCGCCTGCGCGGCGACAGTCCGAGCAGCCACGTCCTCAAGCAGCGCTTGTTCGCCGCGCGCCCAGGCTCGCGCAGCCGCGAGATTGGCTTCGGTCCACTTCGCATCTAGCGCGGCACTTCGCCAGAGCTGACGCAATTTCTCGAGCTCGCCTTGCTGGCGAGCATAGACATCCCGGTTGGCGCGCACAGCTTCTGCGGCAACCGCATGCTCCTTGCGAAGCGCATCGCGTTTTGCGGCATGCTCGGCGAGTGCCGCCTCAGCGTGGGCGAGGGTATCGCGAACCAACGCTTCGCGCTCGCGGATTGGACCGTCGATATTGACTTCAAGGGTGGCCAAAGTGGCTCTGTCGCCGAGAAGCGGTGCGCCAGAGCCAGGCAGTGTCGTCGATACTCGGTCACGCTCTCGGAGGAGTTCAGCCAAGGCGGACGCCGCCAAAAGCGCCTGCGCCAATCTTTTCAACCCCGCGGCTCGGTCCGTGACCTCAATGCCTAGCCGAGTAAGCTTAGATTTACGCGCTTCGGCGTCCCGCTCGAGGTTGGTAAGTTCAGCCCGCAGCCGCTCTACCTGAGCAGACTGGCGCTGCGCCTCCTCAAAACGTGCACGTGCCAGCCGGGCAGCTTCGCTGCTTGCCGCGGCGGCTTGCTGGGCAAGTCTTTCAACTTCCGGCACGGCAGCCAGCGTCGCATTGACTGCGTCGCGCAACGCGTCGGCGGACTTCCAGTCGTGGCTGCACAAGGGGCAGTCAGTGGCTCCGCTACTGTGCTGATGCCCAACCAATTCACGCCCTGCCGTTTGCAGCCGGGCGAGCGGCCCGGCCGTCGCTTCGTGGAGTTGCTTGGTACGTTGGGCTTCGGCGTCGAGGCGGTCGGCCGCCTCCCGCAAGCGCGCAAGCGCTTCCTCGCTCGGCGCGAGACTCCGCGCTTCGGTCAACTGAGCCTTCAACAGTACTATGCGCCGGTCGGCATCGCCAGCGTCGCGCTCCTCGGCAAGCGCGGCACCCACATCAGCCTGAAGTTGCGCTATGGTGGCGCTGTCCTGGATCGCTTGTGGCAGATGGTTAATCAATTGAGCTATGGTCATGGTGCCATTGAGCGTGTTCGCTTCAGGCAATTCAAAAAGCGCGCGGTAAAATGCCGACACAAGTGGGACCATCTTGGCGCGGGCAGCCTCCAGCGTGCGCAGATCCGCTTTCAGCGCATCACAATGAGTGGTAGCGGCGGCAACGGCGGCACTCGCAGCCTGGCCCTGTTGGACGATCTCGGCCACCGTCTTAGCGAGCGCCGGGTACGCCGCTTCAAGTCCCGCAATTGTCTCGCTCAGCTGTGCCCGCTCGGACCACCGCGTGGCGGAGGTTTCAATAGCTTCGCGGCGCGTCACAAGAATATGCTGTCGCCGATGGCGCTCGACGTCCAGCGCTTCTATTCGCGCCGCGAGTGATGACTGTTCATCGGCAACCGGCACCAGGCCCAGACGACGCTCGGCATTAGCCACTTCGGCTTCTGCGGAAATTGCCGCGGACGATGGCGCGCTCTGCAACTCAACCGTTAACCGCACAATCTCTTCATCGCGGCCAGCAATTGTCTGGGTGAGCAATCGTTCGCGGCCGCCGATCTCGGCGATGTAGCGATTAGCGAGCTTCTCCGCCTCGAGCAGATGACGTACGCCGAGCAGATCGGCGAAGACGTCCTTACGCCGCTCGATTGTATTGTCGTCAGAATCGACCAGCGTCGCTAATGCCTCCGCGGACAGGAACCGCGTACCACGCAACCAGCCCTGGCGTAGCGAAATCGCGCGTAGGTGATGCGCATCCTCGGCAGCGGCGGCGGGAGCAAGGCGTCCGAGCATGTCGTTAAGGCCGACAATTGGCCCCAAAAGCCCGTCATCGCCCGACATTCGTGCTTGGGTTTCGTTACCGACGACGACGCGCTGCAAGCGCTTAGGCTTACCGCGCAAATGCAAATCGGCGTCGACCATCGGCGCTCGGTCAGACTGCGAAAATTTGGGAAATAGCACCATTTGGTCGAAATGACCCTTGTCGCGGAGCCGCTCGACCTGGCCGGTCAACAGCCACTCGGCGGCTTCGCACATCGTGGTCTTGCCCGTGCCATTGGCGGCGAACACCAAGGTCAGGGGCGAGGAAAAATCGAACTCCGCTGCCTCTGTGATGCCGCGAAAGGCTTGGACGCGCATCTTGGCGATTCGCACGCCGGTCATACTGGTTTCTCCGCCGGGATCGGTGCCTCGGCATCGGATTGCGCCACAGATGGCGCTCCCTTGTGCTGAAGCTCTTGCCAGAGCGCCTCGGCGTTACCGCCAATCTCAGGCCAATATAGCCCGTTGCTAGCGGCGGCAGTGGCATCGGGCAAACCGAGCATGGTCACATCCGCTACCCGTGCCCAAGGACCCGCACCTTCGGCCACCGCCTCGGGTGAGGACGGCCAGACAAGATGCTTGCGGCAGATCCTGGCGGATAGCTCCACCTTACGAATCTCCTCGTCGGCCTCCGGAGCTGGTGCGGCGGGCAAAGCCAGCACTAAGTAGCCGTCTAGCGGTATCGCCGGCGATCGGTCGGCATGGGCCAGCACCGCATCGAGCCAACCCTCGCCTTCATCTGTAGCTCGCGCGATCACTTCGCCTTCGTTCGAGGCGACTGGCCAGAGTACGAGCTGGGCATAGTTGCTTGACCACAACGCCGCGCCAGAAGGCGGCTCTGCCACATCCGCCAGTCTCGGCAATTCTGTCTGACGCGCCATCGCTACTCGCGCGCACAAATGCTCGAGCGCGTCTGCGCACGCAGCGATGTCGGTGGGGCTAATGATCCCGCTCATGGCAATGCTGCTCCGATCCGCGCCTCCAATGCACCAACCAATAGCGCATTATCGGCCCCTTGCTGATAGTCGGCATAGACCGAGGCGACATGGGCAAGACTAACTACCGAAAGGCGCCGTCGTCCGCGCGGCGCAGTGTAATCGGCCGCCTCGGGCGCAAGGCCGCCGCCAACCCCGGCCGCCGCCGCCGGCGCGGCACTGAAATCGTCGCGTCGCGCTTCGACCACCGCTCCTTCGTCGATGTCGCCGAACCGAGACTGCGCGAGCACAACGAGATCGGGGTGTCCGCCTCCTTGTTGCTGCCAGACACTTAATACCGCGCGCATCTGCGCCTTGGTCTTGCGTGCATCGCGCCAGATCAACAGGTGGCGCCCGGACTGATTCTGGCGCAATTGCCCTTGTTTGCTCGGATCGCCTTGCCATTCAATGCCGTCCAGCGTCGCCAGCGTCGCCAAACCGTGGAAGCCAAGCTCAACGGCTTGCTGTTGCGCCATTTCATGCAGCGCATCGGGATCGGCCGAGCCGGGCCCTGGTCCGTGCAACAGCCCGTTTAGAATCTGCGCCGCCTCAGGCGGAGCGCCCTTTGCAATATGCGCGGCAATCGTGGCGCTCCCCTCGACTAACCGCGGCGACCAAGCCGCATCGCCCGGATAGCGACGCAAGAAACGGGCGATCTCGCAGGCATGGGGCTGCGGCGGCAAGGCCAGCGGTGCCGCCAATCCCGCATCATCCACCGGGCAAAGCATTTCGGCATGCCAGACGAATTTGCCATCGACCGGGCCGTAAGGGCCCCAATCAGCAACCCCGCTGGTGACCATCGGATTGCTGTGGCGGATAACCGCGCCGACGACACCGGCGGTGCTGACACGGCGGCCACAGGGCAGATTGGCTTGGCCCTTAGTGAGTTCATCCCATTTGCCGAAGACGCCTGTCAGGCTGCGCCACTGATCTTCAGCTTCGTTCACGCAAACATGATCGTCGGCGACATTGGCAAGCGCAACGAGCCCTGGTCGCCCAGCCAAAACATGCACCAGCAGCGAGTCAATCGCGCGCACCCAGTTGATATTGTAGCCGTGCTGCAGCAGCGATCCGACGACCATCGCGGGCCGATCGCCGGCTATGCCTTTCAATGCCTCAGCGATGCGAGCCTGGGCGCTGTCAGGATGATCGCCCGGCAATTGCAACATGTCGGCGCAGATCAGCGGGAACAGGTCGATGTCGTTGAAACGCAGATGTGTGATCCAGCGCCCGAATTGCAGATCGGGGAGGAGCACCGCCTCGACATTCTGCTCAGCGACTGTCTTGAGATAGGCTATGCAATGCGTCTCGCCAGGCACATGGACCCAGCACCAGCCGCCATTTACGCGGCGGACGCCGGAAATTCCGTTGGCCACGGCACCGGTCTGGTCCCAGCCAAGGAGGCGGTTGGTGGCTCCCTCGCCGGTTGCCGCCTCCGCCCAATCAACGACCCATTTGCCCGTAGTTGCACCAAACCCGGCAATGACGATCAGCGGCCGCGCAGATTGGCGGATTGCCGCATCCAGCGCGTCCCAATCGGGCGAGCCGAACGCGAACTCGGGAAATACGACGAGCACCGCTTCGTTGCCCGGCGCCATCTCACCAAGTGCGGCACCGGCATGCGCACCGCCACCGGCCAGCAATTGGACGGCGGCGGCAACGGCGGCTGGTCGACTAGCGTCCGTTTCAATCGAGCCAACCGGCGGCTTGGCTAGCTGCGCTAGGCAGACATGCAGCTTCGACTCGACAGTAAGGTTGAGGTCGATCAAGATTCTGTTGACGCGCCCGCCGAACTCACCGCTAACGTTCACCATGCCCGAGCCGTGTTCCTAACCCCTATGCTAACCGCTTTCCAAAGCAGCGACCAGCTCTGCGGCGACGGTTTGGCAAGTTTGGAGAGAGTGCGCCACTGGATAATGCGGCAAAGCCCAAAGTGAGGCTGCACTTGCGGACAATATGGACGAGCATGCGAGCGCTGAACCTGTTCCATCGGAGAACTTCAGTTCTGCCTTTCGATTTGCGGTTCCATGATTCTAATGGCCGTTTCGGGCGATCACGTACCTTAAGCCCTGTCGGCAACCCAATAATGTCTGCTATTCCGCCAATGCGATTATAAACTGCCGGTCTGCAGCCTCCAATTATCCCCTTTTGGCTGGGCTTGGATGAAGGGCAGCTCCCGACGGCCTCGTCTGAGCAAGTGGATGGCAACTTTTCAGGCGAGGTTCGGCTAGCAAGTATGCACTAGCGCCGAAGGCCTGCCGCGCGTTCGCTGACTTGCCGGTTCGGATCCAGATGAAGCCGCTCTGCGTGCGCGGCGATCGCTTCGTCCGTGAGGTAGCAAGCGTTGAGGATGCCCATGGCGTTAAACCGCAGACTATCCAAAGGCGAGCCCAGAAACGCCTCGATCCGCTCGATCTGTCTGGGCGTCAGTTCCGATTCTTGCCTCAGTATTGCGGCCAAATCATGCGGCGGCAACTTTGCGTTCTCTATGTCGGTTAGAAAGGCATCGACGGCCTCGGGTGTAGCCAGGACCAGTTCTCGGAACCGGGCTTTTGCGATGTCCCGCACGTCGGAGCGACTATCGCTGCGCGCACAATCAATCACGTCGCTGTCTTCGCCAAGCGAAATCAGCGCGCGCGTCAGTGCGGCCCGCGGACTGTTCGGGATCGGCCCCCCGGATTGCGGATAGGGTTCCTCATGTTCGAGCCAGTGCTGCCAGGCGCGGTCGACCAGCGCCGTCCCGCCCATTGCCGCGAAGGTTTCGAAGGATTGCTTGGCGAAATGCTCGGCGAGGTCCGCCGCGGCGCAGGCGATCTGGACTTCATCCGCGAACAGGCCCGCCTCAAGCACGCCCATTAGCTCCGGTGTGAGCGGCGCGCTCCAGCCGGAGAGTTGCGCAAACATGTACTGCGAACCGCGGCGAAGCGGACGCGCGAGCTGCGTCAAGGTCAGCCAAATACCGGTCGCGGCCGGCAGTTCGCTTGCCATGCCCGCAGCGGCCCAGAGCGTCAGGCCTTGCCCATCGCGATACAAGCGCTCGACGCAGGCCTCCAGTTCGGTTTCGTCCAGGCCGTTCTCGAGCAGGTTCGCCGCGATCCAGACGACCCAGCGAGACGGATGATAGGTGGCGGCTTCGATCATGGCAAAATCGGCATTGCGCCCGCGCGCCGCTTTCCAGTCGGGCGCGGGCGGATCGACGGTTTCGAGCAGGTGCAGCAGCCGGAAGGGCCATCGCTCGCTCTCAGGCTTTTGCTCCGAGGCCTGGAGGATGAATTTCGCGCGGGCGGCCTCGCTGCGTAGGTCTGCCAGATCGATCCCACTGATGGCGGCAAAGATTTGGATCAGGTGCGTCGCCGACGCGGTATCGAAAGTCCTCGTCCAGGCCCAGACATCCGATGCGGGCACTTCCGACATCTTGCTCATCTGCACGAAGGCGCTGAGATTGAGGAGGCGCGTGAACTCGTTAAATTCTGCTTCTTCGATTTCATCTCCCGCCAGCGCGCTCAATATGAACTGGTCGCCGCGCAGCTGGGCCTTGTCCCAGTCACCTTCCAGCTCAAAGCCTTTGAAGGTTCTGGGTTCGCGCTCGATAGTGACGTTCCAGCCTTCCTGGTCGATGAGCGCTTGGGCGCGCCTGACGAAGTCAGAGTTGTGCTGCATGTGCAGATTGAAGATCCGGCTGATCACGGTTTCGGCCGCCGCCCGGTCGCAGCGGGCCGCGATGTCCAGGGCAGCGACGACCGCCAGTTCGGCCGACAGGGCGCCTGACTCGCCCCCGCGCAGCATCATGCCGCCACCCAGGCTGGGCTCCATGCCGATGGACCCGGCCGAGATCGCGGTTTCGATCGAGGTGACCAGATCGTCGATTTCATAGAACTGTGGCCCTGCAGCCGCGAGGCAGTTCCAGGAAACGAGCTTCGCCCAGACATGCGGCGTATGACGAACGCTTGCCGCGAGGCGGGCGATGTCATCCGGGAAAAGCTTGGCGACCGCGATGAGCGACATGCCAAGTCGCGCCGTCTTCGGTTCGCGGTTCTCTGCGACCAGTTCGAAGATTCGGGCCAAAAGGCGTCCGCGCGTGGTGGCCGTTATTCGTTCGGGCACTTCGGCAAGAAGGCGGGCACCGTAAGCGAGCTTGTCCGCATGGTTCGGGCTTTGAGCGGGCAAGCCGACGATCTGCGCTGCTACTTGGTCTGCGGGGCCCCGCAGGCCTGCAAAACGCAGCACCTCGTTCCAGGCGCCGTCGGCCATGCATTGCGGTAGCGCTTCGAGTTGCCTCGGTTCCGGCAACTCACAAAGTCGACGTGCCGCAGCGAACTCGCCGAGGCTCTTGTGAATGAAGCCGTAGACTTGGACCGTGCCGGAGCCGACGCGCTCGATGAGACCTGCGTCTTCCCAATAGGCCAATGTGGACTGCGCGAGGTCGGCCGCCTTCAGGACAGGATCGCCCGTCTCCGCCGCGAGATCGGCGGCACAGAGCCGTTCCATTTCCCGGAACGGCAGCAGGGGCTGAGCCGTCAGATGCCAGGCCAGGATATCGAGCATCCGATTGAGCAAGGCATCGCCAGCCGGCTTGGAGAGCGAACGGCGCGGGATATCGTCGACGAGCGCGAAGATCTGTTCGAACAGGGTCTCCCGCGTCGAACCAAGATCGCGGCCGCTCGCCAGGACTGCTGCCGCCATTCCGAGGAGGAGCGGTGTCCGCCCGACGATTTCGCGGATTTCTCGGTTCTTCAACTGATCGGTGGCGATCTTGCCAAATCCGCACTGTTGATGTTCGTCGGACAGCGCCTCCAGCAATGCGGCGACGTGCCTGGCTGAATGCGAGGGGTCGAGGGGCATTAGATCGTAGTGGCGCCATTCGGCAAAATGCGCCGCGCGGTATCCGACCGGCCGCGTCGTCACGAGAATCCTGCTCGCCGGATAGCCCCGCGCGAACCGTTCGACTCCTTCGGCCACCTCGTGCTGCAAGTCGCCGCATTCGTCGAGGCCATCGCCCAAGAGCAGCCAGTTGGACCAGCTGGCGCGCCTCACTTCGTTGGCTATCAGGCCGCTGCCGTCCAAGCCGTGCCGGAACACCGCATCTTCGAACGGCATACCCCCGCGCATGCTCGCCGCGACGCTGGCTAGACGAACTCTGAGGACCGGGATCCCGTCTTCGCTGTAGCGCCGCACGATCCGTTTCAGCAGCGTGGATTTGCCGAGGCCGGGTCCGGCCACAATAACGCCTCGCTTGACGAATCGACCGAGCGTTTCCGGATTGGCCGACTGGCTGTCGCGGTCCCCGGAAAGCCGCTCCCAGTCATGATAGGCCTTGAGCGCATCGGCGAGGTCGCCGCCATCTGTTTCCGGTTTGGCGGCGTCCCTGCGCACCAGAGCGGTCAGGGCAATCCAGTCGCGATCGATCTCGAGCCGCTTACGACTTCCGACGATCGAAAAGGTCGCCTCGGCCTCGAAATTCCAGTGGGTCAGGCGTTCGAGCAGCACAGCCGGACCCGCGCCATGGTCGTTCGTGAGCGTGATCTGCCTGGCGCGAAGGCACTGCACGATAGCGGTGAGGTCGCGCCGCCCGCGACGCTCGATCAGGGTGTGGGCATCGATTTCGAGCGCCAGCCAGGCGTTGTCGATCTGATCGCGGTGCGCGCAGATATGGCCTAGCTCGGCCTTGGCCGCATCGATCGATCCCGCGTCGGTGCCCGCCAGCGCCGAGATGGTGACCAAGCGAAGCCTACTGCAGACAATCCGAGGTTCAAGCCCCGCCGCTTCGAGCTTGGCCATGAGATCGCGCCCGATGACGCTCATCCCATCGGTCAGGCCATCGCCGAGACGGCGTATATCGCGGGCGAGTTCGCGGCGCAGCGTCTGGCTGCTGCTGGGGCAAACAGCCAGGACACCGAAATCGATTTCGCCGTCGGTCAGGCCTTGCGCCAGGCTCGTGATGGCCTGCCACAGGTCCTTGCCCTTCTTTAGGCCGCGCTTGACCTGGATCTCGATGGTTTTGCCGCCCGCGAGATCCACGCGAATGTCGTCGCCGGGACCACCGGTTTCCGCAGAGACGGCGACCGGAATATGCTGCGTCAACCCGTCGAGCCAGGTGAGGGATGAGCCGCGGGCCATGCGAACGAAACAGATCGCCGTGACCGCCGCCTGAAAGTTCATGCCGCCGCCGGTCGCCGCGCCGCCGGCGACACGCTTGGCATTTTCCTGTCGTACCGAGGCGGCAGCTTGGACTTTCATGTTACTTTTACCGCCCCTGTCCGACTTCGGTCCGTTTCGACTAGATGCTATGCGAAGATATGATCGACCGCGCTTTAGACCAGATCAGCCTCGACGATATCACCGCCTTGGTGACGTTCGGACGCAGTGAGAGCCGGACGCTCGACTTCAAGAGGTCGTTCCCCGGCAGCGATCACAAGGGCGTTCGGGATGTAGCCCGGTCACGCACCCAGCTTCACTAAACAAACGTCAGCTTTTAAGGAAGGCATACGGCGACCGGAACGTCAGCTCTGTTGACGAATGTGAAAATTCAATTCGGGAGTTCAGCTTCGCGCCACAGCCTCATTCATGCTTAAGGCGCTCCCATTCAACGATCAATGACCTGTACTTATAGATAAATATGGATTCCTCGTCACCATTCAGCGGCGTAATTTCCGGAGAAAAAAATGCCCTACGAAGAGGGTCAATAAGACGCATGTCACTCGGATTTAAGTTTGGCAGGGCTTGTTGCATTGCCCATAAACCTAACCTTCCAGCTTCTTCAGAAAGAGCAGGCTCCTCACTAAAGTAAGGATATACGACGCGTGTATATTTTTCTCTTACGCGAGCGTTAAGGGCGTCGCGTACGCGAACTACAGCGCCTATCTCTTCAATCTTCAGGTTACCATGTACGCTCTTTGGGATGATCTCGACGGGTTCGTTTGACCAGCGTAATTTCGCACTTAGCAGTTCCAGAACGCCATCTTTCAACAAAGGGTACAAGCGCTTGAAACTGTTATTTGACGCTATGCGAACAGAAGTCATTTCTGCCAGATCGCCATCGCCCGATATATGTTTTTTTACATCCGACCAAAATGGAAGATAAAAATCTCCACCTTGACTTCTTGTACCTCCAGCATCTTTTTTGCGATCAAGCCGAATGTCTTTCTTCAGAACCGATCGCCGCACCGGTTCGCTCCCGTAAAACAATTGCAAAGCTTTTCGAAGGGGGATGTCCAGAACAGACATAGGCAATCCTATCAGCGCTAACTAGCTTCAGACTATCACCAAGTCGGCGAGCTTCGCTGCCACCCCTGCCATCGTGTCGTCTGCCGTGTTGAGGCCATTCCGCGAGGCAAGAAGGGGGCTTACTTCGCGGAGAGCGTCATAGGTTGTCTGGTGCACGATGGGCACCAGCCGCTCACCCGCCAAGAGCGCAGAAAGTTCTTTGTCAGCGACACCCCCCTTAGGAAGGGTTTTCAGCATTGCGGGAGTGACCAGTACGATCCCAACTCGCGAATTTGCTAAGCCTTTGTCGATAGAGCGCATAAAAGGCTCGCCTAGGCCAATGTCCTTCTCGCTGAACCAGACCCGAACGCCTTGTGCCTCAAGAAGGTCGTTCAGTTCCTTGGCAGCTGCCTGTCGGTCATCCCAAGCATGGCAGAGGAAGACATCACGGAGATCCGGCCGCTTCGCGGCTAGACTTTCTACGTTGGTGCGGACTGGGGTGAGTTCACGCACTTCCGCGGAGGAGTAGAAAACCCCCGAGCCGGGTTTCGACCAACTTGCCCTCACACGGCTGGTCCCGCCACCGCTACTCCGACCGGCTCCGGTGCCTCCTGTGGAAGAATAAGAGGGGGATGAATAGGAAGGTGCTGAGTATCCGCCACTGCTGTAGCCGTATCCGTATCGCGAGCGGTCACGGCATGCAGGGCAGTTGGCTGCGGCGCTCGCTGATCGATGACCTTCACTTGGTGCAGTACATCTTGCCATCTGAGAAGTTTTCCTCCGACTTTACGTCCGCTCTTTGATGAACGCCAATGTGTAACGCCTTCAGATCTCATGCAAGTCAGATGGCGGAACATATGGGGAAAAGTTGGCGGAATGCGCGATGGCCGCGGCATTTGTGGATCGGACTTCTACGGTTCCTGATATGAACCTATGGCAGCTAACGGGGCTTCAACTTGTTAGGTTCAACGTCAGCTATCAAGGCGGCTCTTGCCGAGCCATTGCCGGCGTAAAAGGCGGCAGCGCTCAACCAAAAGCTACCGGAGAGCAAATTGCCTTATTACGTCAGCTTATCTGGCTCCAGGTGCGATGCTAATGCCTTGGAAATCGCTGCGGTTATGGTGATAGGAGGATGGCCATGACGTTTTACCGAATTGAAGATCGACACATTCCGCTGGATGGGCTGGAACTTGTAAGGCTGGACAGGAATGCGACGGGTTTCGGATATTTCATCCCCCAACACTCACAAATTGGCCATTCCCTCATTGAGGGTGATGGCAAATCTCTGATCATTATCCCGCTGGACGGTAATAAGGCTTTTCGTCATTTTAGCATTGAGATGGGGTCGCCAATACGTGGAGTTTTGTTCCGAGACGTGAATCTCGCCGTTGACCTCCGATCTGGCTTCAATTGCCGCGCGGCGGAGCATCTTGGTGCAATTACAGTGTCAGGCGGTAAGACATGTCTCACGACCTCTCCCCTTCATGATGGGTTTGGTGACACAATGCCATTTCCGCTCCCGCTAGATGCAATCGGGGATGATGACGCGCCAATTGGTTTTCGCCAATGGTCGATCACCAAGCGAATTGGTGACGACATCGTAGAGCTTTGGAAAACCCCGGTACCCGAAAGGGATTAGCCACTCAGGAGCGCACAGCTCGCCGATCTACCAGACCACGCCGATCTCGATGGATTAAAATCTGTCATCAGGTGAGGAGATCTGGAGTTCGATTGCTTAGATACGTTACGGTCGACTGTGTGTCGTTCGCTCCTGTGCCTGAGCGATCGGTCAGCTTCGGTATCGTCGCCGGAGAAGGGCGAGCAGATCTTCGGTAAGGCGCGTATGTTCGACCCGCAGCGCCATCCGCGTCCGGTCAGGAGGATTGAGCATGACTGGTCCAGAGGCCGAACTGTTCATGCCAACCTGAATGGAATCCGGGCTCGCCGCCTGCTCACGAGCCGTCCGCCACCCGAATACTCCACTCATCCTGATGTCGGCCGCTATGACAATGCGGGTGAGCTTCTGCGTACGGTCGAACTTCTCAAGCATCCGGTCGGCGAACGAAAAAGCCTTCTCGATGGCTACGGAAACGTTCTCTTCGATCAGCGGTTGGATGTGCCCGGACGCCTGCTCGATCGGGACCGATAGGAGCATCGCTCCGGCCTCGTCGATGCGGAACATTGCACCGTTCTCCTGCTCGATAAGCAGTGCACCGTTTTCAAGACGCGGTTCGGTCCGGCGCCGATAGGAGAAATAGCCAGAGGGGGCGGACAGGTCGGCGATTATGCCGTCCATGAGCGCGTTATCCTCGATCTCACTCGGACGGATAATCGTCTGTGTGGGTCCTCCGGCAATGGCAAGATGGAGAAGCGGTCCGGTCATCCGGACAAGCCCGCGTTCTTCGTCAGGTATCAGTCGGCGTGCGACATCGACCATCATCGTAACGTCAACGGGAGCAGTCGCCGCCGAGAGCTGGTGGCGCGCAAGCGCGCGTGTCACCTCGGTCCGCAAGTCCTCAGGCGTAACGAAATTCCTGCCACGATGCATCCCGGTATCATAGTTTTCGACCTCTTCGACGAACGCCTGCTGCGCCGGCTCGCAAGTGACGCCTGTCTGTACGAAAGAGATGACCTTTCCCTCGTTAACCGCTTCGCGGAATTCCTCGTGAGTCGGCGATAGACCGGAATGAGTCTCGGACCAGCCGTAGCGCTCACCCAAGATCAGTACGACTAGATCCGCTTCGCGCACTCCCTGTAGGCAGGCGACGCGCGAGGATGTGGTCGAAGCAGGAAAATCTTCTGCCCGAACGACGTCGTGGTCGAGGCTCCGGATAGCTGCGAACGCCGCCTCCCGAAACTCCTGGAACCCGTTCATCACACTGCTGACGAAGATTTTCATTGTCGGATTCAAGCTCCACTTGCTGCAGGATCTGCGACCCTTGTAGTTTGCCTATCAGTTGGCCGTTCCGTCGAATGTCCGCAATATTGAAAAAGTCGGACGGGACGGTCCGTGGCCAGTTTCCGGCAACAATCGGGCATCTGCATTCTATTAAAGCTGGCGCAAACCGGCAGCGGACTTTCAACACAATCGAATCGTGAGGCGACCGGCTGTTGTCCGGGTGTCGCAAGCCAAGACCGGAAGCTCGGCATAGATTCAAATTACTGCCGTCGGCTGGGCATGAATGAAGGGCAGCTTCCGACTACCTCGCCTGAGTGTGTAGATGGCCGCTATTAAGGCGTCCACGGTCGATACGTCCATATGGTTTAGAACCGGCAGTCCCCGACCAAAATTCGCCGTTCAGATACGGTTGGGGCAGTGTCTGTTTTAGCCGAAACCAGACATTCGCTTGCGATCAAGGTGCCGGGCAGGAATGCGCCTAATTGAAATTGTTTAGGACGATGCAATGCCAGTTCTTCGTTCATATACATCGGTGCGAAAGATCCTCGCGTCGATCCTATCGCCGGGTGAGGATCCGCGCCTGTTAGACAGAAGCGCGCTGGATCCTCCATCGCGCTGTGACAGGGGCCTAGCTTATTTCACATAAGCACTATCGTTTCTTTGGTGAACCAATAGCCTATAGTCGGCGTGAACGCAGCAGAGGGCCTGCCCGTGAGTCTTACCATGCCGACAAAATGGCGTTTCGGATCGCCGGGCGAACTGAACCAGCAGGCCGTCAATGCCTTCAACTCGCTCATCCATACGATCGCTACGCAGGCCGAATCCACCTGGGAAATCCTCGAGCTCTTCAAGGCGAAGTTCAACGGCGGCGCCAGTTGGAGTTCCAGTGAGAGCTGGGCGGTGGGTGACCTCCACAATGCCATGAGCGGCGCGGCCGACAATGCCGCGACCTTCATCGCCGCCTTCTGGGACGGTTGCGAGCAGGTCCATCGCGAGCATTCCACCATTGGCCTGCCCGACGTCGACATCATCAACCAGATCCTCTTCGAGCACGACGTCCCCTTCGAGGTGCGACCGCCTGAGCTCTTGCCTCGCAATCCTCAGACCCCGATCCCGGTCCAGACACCACAGCGATCCATTGGCGAGCAGGCCATGGAATTGATCCACGCATCGCTCGATCAAGCGGATCGTCTGCTCCTCGAGCAACGCCCGCGACCTGCCGTCCAGGAGATCCTCTGGCTGCTTGAGACGGTCGCCACCGCCTTCCAAGGCTTGGATACCGGGACCGGCACTATCGAGGGCAAATATTTCAACGATATCATCCGCAATCTGCGCAACCACCACCGTGGCGGCCCGCTTGCCGAGGCTTTGGGCTGGATGACGAAGATGCATGGCTTTCTCTCATCGCCCACAGGCGGCGGCGTGCGTCACGGTACCCAATTGGCGACCGACGTCTCGCCGACGCTCAAGGAGGCGCATCTCTACTGCAACCTCACCCGCAGCTATATCAACTATCTGCTCGCCGAGGCGGCGGACGCTATGCCGGTTCCGCCCGTGAGCAGCTCGCCGTTCGGCACGCCGGCCTAGTGATGACCCTGTATCTTGCTATATATGGTCACCTCGTAGGGACTGAGATGTGATTTCGATCGATGACTATGCGCTGGCGGTCCGGCGATATGCCGTGGAGGCGGCCGCAGGGCATGGCGATCAGCTCGAGCTTTACATCGATGGCCTCGTCGGAGACCCCGATGCAGAAGATTGCGTCTCCCTGCGCGCGATGGTCGCCACGCAGGAGGAAATGACGTTACGGCAGGGCTACCTCGAGATCGGCTATTTCCAACGAGCCGGAGCGGACCGCCGACTTGCCTGGTGGCTCTTCTATTTCGACATCGCCTACGAACTTACCAACCTGTCGCTCGAGCGCAGCTGCGAGCTTTATTCCAGGGATCATCCGCTCTTTCAGGGTTCCCCATCCCTGTTCGCGAAGATCCGGTGCACAATACCGGCAGACGGGAAAGGCCAAGGCGTGTCCGATCTGGAGCTGATCGATGAGAAGGATATCCGGCCCATCGAGGAAAGCGAGCTCTTCGCGCTCAACCCCGGCTATGGCCGACTAGCCGGTTCCCTTCACCGCACGATCCCGGCCATGGCGCGGCAGCTCTACCCACATGCGCCGCGCTTCGTGCGTCTCGATCCGCATTTCTGGTCCGCAGACCAGCCCTTGATGCGCCTGGAGGAAGTCGCCATCGCACCGGCTGATCCGACCTGGATGGCACAGCTCTCGCTGCCACCACGCATGGACACTTTCGCCGCCTATCTGCTCGAGGATTGCAATCCCAAGGCCGACATGGCGCAGTATCGTGATTACCATGTCCGCGAGATACGCAAGCTGGAGGTGATCGCGACCCGGCGCCGCGAGGATTATCTCTCGATGATGATCGAGGAGCTTCCCCGCGAGGATGATCCCAATGGGCTGATGATCGGCCGCTGCATCCATCTTGACACCCATGCGCCGTCCGGCACGCCGAAGGGCAACGCGCGCCTCGCCCATCTCGATCTCGCCATCAACGTTTATCGTGGCGCCGACCGCGCGGCGCGTATGGCGAACACGCTCCAGCACGGCAAAGCACAGGATGCGACCTACCGGACCCATCTTTATCGTATCGAGGATGTTCCCTTTCCGGCGCTGTTTGTCTTCGCCGCGCTTTTCCTGAAATCAAAGACCCTTCTCGACGAGTGGCTTGATGATCTGGGCCTGCCGCGACCTCCAATGGCCTGATCGACATCCCAAGCGTGTTGGCTACGCGCCCCGATATCGGTCATCCAGACCGACAGTTGCTGCGCCTGAACGCGTCCATTCGTGCAATCAAACGAGAGGCGAGTAACTCGTCTGCTGCGACCACCGAAATGACGCTTGGCGCGACGCGCTGTTAGGATAGAAGGAGAATCTATGGAGAGCACAGGTCATCATTTTTGCCGTTGGGAAATGCCGGTAAATCCGCCACCGATGTGCGCGTCAACATGATGTATCGTTATGAAGACTTGGGAGACGATCAGTTCGAGGCGCTAATCGTCCTCCTTTGCCGCTACCTACTCGGCGTCGGCGTGAAGGGCTTTGCGAAGGGTCCGGATGGTGGCCGCGACGCGAAGTTCGTCGGGACCGCTCAGCTGTTTCCGAGTACCGCGGGCCCATGGGTTGGCACCGTGATCGTCCAGGCGAAGCATACCAATGGGTACAATAAGAGCTTTTCTGAAGCCGAGTTCTACAGCACCAAATCCGAAAAAACGGTCATCGGAGACGAAGTTTCACGCGTCAAAAAACTGCGCGAGGCCAGCCAGCTCGATCATTATATGCTCTTCTCGAATCGCAGGCTCGCCGGCAACGCCGAGCAAGCTATCACGACCCATCTGGCGGAAGCGACCGGCCTGCCTGAAAGCTCGATCTATCTGTGCGGTATCGAGCAGCTCGAGTCTTGGCTGAAGCAATTTCCGGACGCCGCCAAGCTCGCCAATCTCGATCCGGTCGATTCGCCACTGATCGTTTCGCCTGACGAGCTTGCTCAGGTTGTCGAGGCGTTCGCGACGCACAGCGCACTGATCGAGGAAACGATCGACGCGCCGCCGGAGGTGCGGACGCCCTATGAGGTGAAAAACGTTCTCAACCAGATGACGCCCGAATATGCGAAGCTGCAGCGCCGGCGTTACCTCAAGGACACCGCCCAGATCCGCGCCTTTCTCGCCGCACCGGAGAACCAACATATCCTGAAGGCCTATGAGACGGCAGTTGACGAATTCGAGCTGAAGATCGTCGCGAAGCGCAAGGAGTATCAGAATTTCGACGCAGTGATGAATTATCTGGTCGATTTGCTGTTCGACCGCGACCCGGTGCTCCGGCAGCACAAGAGGCTGACCCGAGCGGTCGTCTTCTACATGTACTGGAACTGCGACATCGGTCTTGGAGCGGACGATGTTGCGGCCTAGCAAGCACGCCCATCCCGACCGCACGGTCGTCAATGTCGCGATGCTGTTGTTGAAGCGGCTAAAGGCGAAACGGCTTGCAGATTATAGCTCGCTGCTTGCGTATGCGCGTAAGAGCGTGTTGGGCGGTGACGTGCTGTTCCTGCCCTCGCTCAATTTCCTATTTCTGTTGGGCCTCGTCGTTTATCATTCCAAGACCGACTCGTTCGAATATGTTGGCCTGAATGAAGCCGTCTAAGCTCTACACCGACCAGCCGGATCGCTTCGCCGCCGTCGAGTTCACGCCTGAGCTGAATGTGGTCTTGGCGGAAATCCGCCTGCCGGAGAACCAAGATCGGGACACGCACAATCTTGGCAAGACGACGCTCGGCCGGCTGCTCGACTTCGGGTTTCTGGCCGGCAGGGATCAAAACTTCTTCCTCTTCCGGCACGAGGATCGGTTTGGGGAATTCGTGTTCTTCCTTGAGGTAGAGTTGCTCGACGGCACTTACGTCACGGTGCGCCGGAGTGTCGCTGGGCATAGCCGGATCGCCTTCAAGAAGCATGTCGCACGCCATCAGGATTTCTCCGACCTGCCTGATCGTGACTGGGACCATATCGACGTCCCGTTCGAGCGGGCGCGGGAGCTACTGGACAGCTATCTCGACTGGCGTGCGCTCAAACCGTGGCACTACCGCAAGGGGCTCGGTTACTTCCTTCGCTCGCAGGAAGATTTCAGTGACGTTTTCCACCTGCGCCGCTTCGCCAACTCGCACGCCGACTGGAAGCCATTTCTCGCGCATATTCTGGGCTTCGATGCTGCGCTCATCGGCGAGCACTATGCCAAGGAAGCGGCACTAGCCGAGATGGAGGGCAAGTCCGCGACCATCCGGCAGGAGCTCGGCGGCGGGGCCATTGAGGACGCCGGCAAGCTTGACGGCATCCTCCTCCTGAAAACGCGAGAGGTCGAGAAGAAGCAGGCGCTGCTCGACGCCTTCGATTTCCGCAGCGAGGACAAATCCGAGACTAGGCTCTTGGTCGACAAGGTCGATGAACGGATCGCGTTGCTCAATGCGCGCCGCTACTCGCTGATGGCCAACCGCAAGAAGATCGTCGCTTCGCTGCAGGACGATCAGATCCTTTTCAATCCCGATGAGGCTGCCGAGCTGTTCAAAGAGGCTGGCGTCATGTTCGGAGGGCAGATCAAGCGCGACTTCCAGCAGTTGATCGATTTCAACAAGGCGATCACCGAGGAGCGGCAAGGGTATCTTGTTGAGGAGCGCGCGGACATTGACGTCGAGCTAAAGATGGTCAACGCCGAGCTTACCGCCTTGGGCAAGCGCCGTGCCGAGATGCTCGCCTTCCTTAGTGAAACCGACAGCTTCGCGAAGTACAAGCGGTTTAGCAGTGAGTTAGTGACGCTGCGCGCCGACATCCAATCGCTCCAGCGGCAGCGCGATTTCGTTCATCGCTTGCAGCAGCTACGGGCCGACATCCGTTCGCTGCAGGAGGAGAAGATCCATCTGCAAAGCGCAATCGAGGCCGATGTCGAGGCGAAGAGCGCGAATGCGCACAGCCTATTTTCCACGATCAGGCTCTACTTCAACGAGATCGTGGAGGAGGTCATCGACAGCAAGGCGCTGCTCAACGTGTCGGTCAATCGTAACGGCCACCTCGAGTTCAAGGCCGAGCTGTTGGACGAAGCTGGCAACGCCACCAGCGCCGATCGCGGGCACAGCTACCGCAAGCTGCTCTGCGTTGCGTTCGACCTCGCGTTGATCCGCGCTCATCTTGGCGAGGCATTTCCCCGCTTCGCCTATCATGACGGCGTGCTGGAATCTCTAGACGACCGAAAGAAGGAAGTGCTGATTTCCGTCCTGCGGCGCTACACCGGCATGGGGATCCAATCAATCGTCACCCTAATCGATTCCGATCTGCCGAAACGGCCGGCCGACCAGCCCTTCTTCGAGGAGGATGAGATTGTGCTGCTCCTGCATGATGAGGGCGAAAGCGGCCGCTTGTTCAAGATGCCGTCTTGGTGATCGACCGCATCCGCCCAGGCGGCGGCTACGACTTCAAACCGGCAGGCGCGCGCCGAACTTGTTAGCGATCAGCAACTCGAGCCGGAAAACTAGCAACAACTGAATGAACAGACGGGAACTACGGGCGAGGTAGGCTGCATAGCTGATCGTCTCGGCATCGCCCTGACCGCCCTTGCCGGCGCGATACTCGATCACGCCTGTACCGCGATCTAATGTCATGCCGCCGTGGTGGGAGGCGTTCCGCAGCTGGTTGTCGAATTCGCCGGCGATTGCGGCCAACGCCGGGTTGTCAGCGAACGCCTTAGTGCGACCGGCCTTATCAGTCGTCCGGTACGCGTCGAAGGTGATCGAGCGCAGTTGGTCGAACGGCCGGTCTTCAATCAGATTGTTCAACGCGGTCAGAATTTCGATGTTGTCGCCGAACGCCTCGAACGCATTACCGTAAAACATCCGCGTGAGATCGAAGTTGGACGATGCGGCGACATAAGAATCATCGACGGCGATATTCGATGCGACGAGCTGATGCACCTGTGAGAATTCTGCGAAGGCGCCGAGATAGGTTTTGCAGATTTCAAAGTAGCGGCGTCCATGCGCCACGCTCAGTTCAGTACTGTAATAGGCGACGAAGCGCTCGAAGTCGTCCTTCTGAGCCGCGATCCAGAGCTGCTCGAACAGCCCTTCCCACAGCCGCTCAAAATAGGGGCGGGTCAGGTCGCCGATGAATTGGAAAATCCAGTCCTGAATCGAGTTTGGCGTGTCTTCATATCCTGCCGTGCCGACAAACGCGTCTATCCGCTTCTGGGCCAGATCCAGCTTACCGTTGCGGGTTAGGGACCAGCCCGCTCGGAGTTGCGGCCATTCCTCTATGACCCGGGCCCTTCGCGGTGCGTCGGTCGAGAACGACGGGAATTCTTCTGAGAGGCCTACCCGCGCGCGCGCCTCAAGCATCGCGTCGATCAGCTTGCTGCCGAACTCGATGCTCGGAAAAGCATCGGCACTACCAATCTCCTCCTTCGAAAACACGAAGCTGGGATGTAGATTGACCACCGGCCCGCTGTCATCGCGCGCCGCCCGCGTGGCGTTCGGGCCGAACGACATGCCGATCTTATCTTCGAGCGAGACCCCCATTTCCTGGCCGCAGTTCCGGCACTCGAAATGATGAGCCTGAACCGGCTCAGCACCGATGCCTATCCGCAGGACGTGAACTGTCCCACACTCGTCGCAGGATGCGTATTCTCGAACGATCATGTGTCAGTCGATAAATGATGCGGTCAGCCAGGTCACTAGCGTCGATATTGCCCTCCGCTTTAGGGTTCTGCCGGTTATTGCGCACGGCTGTCTGGAAGAGCGTCTGCGTCTCGCGATAGGTCGCCTAGAAGCCGCCATTCCGCTGACGGCCCAGGTTCTGTCCGTTTGGGATGCCGTCGGGCGAACGTTTCAACGTCGGCTTCTGGCACGAGCTGCCGTTCGACATGTCGCGGGCGAACGTCCGGATTGCCCCAAGTGCAGGCATTTGTGAACAAGCGCGCCACAACATTTAGCACGATCTTTAGCTTTGCAATTCCCGCCAGTTTCTCGCATCAGATCGTCGGGTGAGGATGCACATTTGATGCTGTGGCAAGACCACGATGTAGGTTGAGCCTGATCAGATTTGGCAGGTCAAGGCCAGCCAAAGAAGCTCACTCTGGTTCGTCACTAGACTGCTCTGGCTGTGGCGTTACCCCCTCCAGAAACTCATCCCCTTCCAAGACTGAAACACGCCCCTGACCGAACCCGGACAGGCGCTGCAACGCGCACTCGTGCGGACCGAGTTGCCGGTCGGAGACCGGCTGCCCGCACCACTCCTTCGAGCGGCGTTTCCCTCTCTTGCGTTCGGTGCAGACCTGACCGTGCCCGGTCCTTTCGGGGCTCAGTCACGGGGATGGTCTCCTGGACAGATCAAACAGCTTCGAAAGGTCCAATCTCATGAAGAACACCGTCACTCTCGTCGGCTTCGTTGGCAACAATCCTGAAGTCCGCAACACCCAGTGGGGATCCGCGATCACCAGCGTATCGCTCGCCACAACCCGCAGCTTCAAGGACAGTGAGAGCAACCGTCAAACCGAAACCGAATGGCACCGGATCACCTGCTTCAACGGCGTCGGCAAGTGCGTCGCCGAGCACGTTGCGAAAGGCGCGATGATCATGGTTACGGGCCGTATCCACTACACGAAATGGACCGATCAAAACGGCACCGATCGCTACGGCTGCGAGATCATCGCCGAGCAGGTCGACTTCCTCGCCAAGGCCAAGGAAGCCGCTCCTGAAAAGCCCAAGAAGCGGCGCTCGTAGTAGCGCCGCAAAAGTTTCAACAAGCAGCATCGGCGAAGTGTTTGCCGATGTTGCTTGTCATGCCTGCTTTCGACGATGGTGACTCGGGAGATTGACGAACGCCATCTGCTTTCGGTGCTCATCGAGTTTCGATACCGTTGATGGCTATTTGGTCCCCAATCCGGAACTTTCAGGGAACAAAAGCGGCCTACCAAGAATCGGGAGTTGGTACGCTCGATTGCCGCTTGCCCGCCCAAGGCCGCAGAAAACCTCGCTTTTTTGTCCGGATTAGGAAGTGGCCAACATGCCGAACCTGCGTCTGGATAATCGGACTTGACAGGCACACCCTACACGGTGCCCTTCTGCTATAGCTACGGGCAATCTTAGCCTATTGTTGGCAGGACCGAGGGATCAATTTCAGTGCCTTGAGCTCAAACCTTGAGATAGACAGCGCAGATTGTGCTCGCGTGACGCAAGCACAGTTTGTTATCGAGGTCTGCGAAGAGAGACTGCTCAAGATGAATGACGATGCCCAGGACCTATAAGAGCAGTGCGCTCGCGGCCGTCCACGAGATGATCGAAGGACTCCATGATGCCGGAGTCATCGACAAGCCAACTCTGCATGAGTTCGATGACGCTTGTCTGTCCCCGGCAATTCCGCTCGATCCAGATCAGATTAAAGCAATCCGCGACGCGGAACACGTTTCGCAGCCGGTGTTCGCGCGCTATCTCAATGTTTCGAAGAACCTTGTATCCGACTGGGAGCGCGGAAAGAAGCGGCCGGGCGGCCCAGCGCTGAGGTTGCTTTCGATTATCCAGCGTAAGGGGCTTGCGGCAGGAGCCTGACTGGTGACGCGCCGTTCAGGCCAAGACCCTGTTTGGATAAAGACCGCGATGTGGAGCCGAGCCTGTCCGTCAAGGTGAGTTGGCTTTGTCCGGATAGCACAAAAACAGGCATTTAAAGGTTCGGCTTTGGACCATGCAGCCCCCCTCTTCGTGAACACCAGGAAAGTGCGATGAGCCCGACCTCCATAACGATCTCAGGCATTCTGGAGGCGGGCGCACGCGGCTACCTTCTCCGTGACGACGACGGCGTTGTCTGGCGGCTCGATCTTGAGCTGGTGGATCAGAGCGAACTTCTCTGCGGGGAAAGGGTAGTCCTGCGTGCTTACAAGAACCTGCCGGATCAGCTGGCGGTTGAATTTGTCGCTCGAGTTACCGGCGAGCATGCGACCAAGTCGGGCATCGCTTAGCAATTTTTGCGATTAGGGGCATGATAAGATTGCGAAATCTCAAGTTTCTGGCAAGATTTCTCTTGGAGATGAGCCCTGAAATTCAATGAGTATGGCGTTGATGGCAAGCCTTTATCCTGTCGTGACTTTGCGAGCGATCCAGTAACTGGCCTTTCATCGCCGCAAGCAGCGCAATCATATCCGCATGCCAACGACAGAACCATTGAACGGGTGGTTTTCTCAGCCCTTTTCATCGTGTTGGTATTCTTTCTGGTATCTCAATCGAATATGTTCGATTGAGATACCAGCCACTACCGTTTGGCAACATGAAGGTGGTTTCGGGCAGGACGTGATGGAAACTGCTCAAACTGGACGGTGTAATCGTCCCCAAGTTTTGCCTGCACGCTGCGCGCCCACGCATTTCCCTGCTCCGTTGAAATCCTGTTACCACGGAAGTCGAGCGCGCGATCCTGGTAGTGGCGCGAACCGTCGACATGCTGTTTGCTGTCATTGCCTGAGGTAATCACGGGCTTGGGCAAACCGAGCGCTCGGGCTTCCGCAGCCACAGCAGTCATGGCCGGCACCATGTCCCGATGCAGCTGGGACAGGTTCGCTCCCGGCTTGATCGATATCCCGAGAGCCGCAGCGGCCCGGGCACCGTCCACCTTGTCGTCGGGTCCGACCGGGATCGAGCGCAAGACGGGTGGAATGATCAGGGGCGATGTGCGATAGCCAAGGCTGGCGGGCAAGGTGGCTGGTCCACCCAGTTCGTCGTGTGTGCCGAGGCTACCTGTGCCCGCTAATCCCTTCACATCGGAAAGTTCGGTGATCCGTTGCGCTCGAAGGTCGCTCATCAGATCGTCCATGGCCAGCGTGACTGCAGCATCGCGCCTTGCCAGGTCCCGATATCCGAGGTTGGGGTCCGACAGCTCTGGCAGGTGCCACTCCGGATGGTCCTGCCTAAGCGCTTCGTAGCGATCCTGAATCAAGTTGGAGAGGTCGTCGGAGATCTGGAAGCCGCGGGATTGCGCGTAGCTTGCTTCGGTAAGCATGCGATTGCCGATCTCGCGGTAGCGCGCTGCAGCTTCGCGTCGCTCGTCGGCCTCCGAAGTGCGCCAGTCGTTGCCGGAGCTTGTCGTGCTGGAGCTACTGCGATCACCATACTTCGAGCTCTGGTCAAACGTCCCGTCTGATCGTGTCTCTTGGCTCGATCCACTGACGATCGTCCGATAGCTGACCTCGTCGGTGTCACTTGATCCCTTGGTCACCTGGTTTGCAGCAGATCTGTCGTGGGTGGTTCGACTATCGTGTCCAGCCTCGCTTCTAGCAAACAACGCTCCTTGAGCACCGATGCTCGCATTGCCACCGCGTCCGCCTCCCACCCCGAGCGAGGCCGTTGCGCTCGCATTTGCCGTAGTGCCGCTGGCGGATTGTTCGAACGTGCCCGAGCTGCGGCTGTTGCCTTCGCGCAGGATCAGGTCGTTGCTGTAAACCTGTCTGCTTGTATGGCCGGTTGCGCCCTCGACGCTCACCGAACCGGTCAGGTTGTTGGTGTCGGATATGCGCTGACCGCTTTCCTGTCGGCGTCCCGACACTTCGCTCGCTGCTTCGACAGTGCTGCCAAAGCGTCCGCGCGAACTCGACCATGTCGTCGAGGCCCCATTTTCAATCCGGTCCGCTTCATTGAGGTACCACTGTCCCTGGTTGCGCAAGTCCGCGGCATAGCCGCTGGTCATCGTTGCCTTGAATGGCAGCTGCGAGATCGCGCCACTGGTGTCGACCACGCTCCGTCCAGACCCGTAGCCATGATTGACCCGGCCATCGTCGCCGCGCGAGGCGGAATGTGCCGCTCCGGCCGTGAGGTTCGGTGCCGTGTTCCATTGCGACGTCTGGACGTTGCCGCTGTTGAGATTGCCGTAGCTGACGTCTCCGAAAGCATAATTGCCCGTCGTCCTCTCAGCGGCAGCGGCGTCGGCTGCTCCTTGCGCTGCGTCAAGCATCGAGCCCATGCTGTGGGCAACGGACAAGGTACCGCGCATGACCATGAGTGCCAGCACTGGTACCGACATCATCAGGAAGCCGGCCATCGTGGCAACGTCCTGGTTGACGCTGGTGATGCCGGACCAGTTCCCAAGTGTAACGCCCGAGCTTGCCAGCGCGCGCGATTGCGCCGCGAGCCGGTCCATGACGAAGCTGTGGATCAGGACGTAGATCGGTCCCCAGGCTGCCAGGTAGAAGAAGCCGGCGAAGTAGCCCTTCAGCGTCGCAATGCCGGTCCGAGGCATCAGCAGCAGCGGGAAGACCACCGGGAAAAGGGCATAGAACACCACCGTGAGCACGACATTGAGAACGGGGATCCAGATCAGGCTCTGTTCTGCCGCTGTCGTCATGGCATTGCGAGCCTGGATGTCCGCGCGCTGCAGCGCGAAAGCGTCCGAATCCACGTTTCCGAAATCCAGTTGCGCGGCTTCGAAAGCATCGATCATGCTTTTCTGGCGCAGGATCTGGTTGCGGGAGGCAGATGAGCCTGTCAGCAATTGCGCAATGACCGGCAAATCCGCAGCAAGCTTGCCGCTTGCGGTTGCCGCCGTGAGCTTGGGATAGAGCGTGCGCGCAAAGGGCAGAGCTGCGGCATCGACCTGCGCGTTCCATTGCGCATTCAGAGCCTGCCAGCCTTGCGCGCAGGTCTTGCCCTCGATGTCCGTGGTGCCGCCATTGTCGGTCAGGAACTTCATGCCGCGATTGGTCGCCGCGTTGACCCCGAGATCGGCCCACAGATCGCTGGACTCCGACAGGAGCTTGAGGCTCCGGGTGCCAAGCAGGATGTCGTAATAGGCGCATTGCTTGAGGAAGCTGTCGAGATTTGCGCGAAACACAGGATCTCGGATCTCGAAGGTGCGCGTCTTGTCCCAGAGCTTGGCGCCGTAGACATAGCCGCCGGTGGAGTAATTGAGCGCTGAGGGCATGACGAAGACCGTCTCGGCGGTGCGGGTAAAGTAATCGCTGATCTGGCTGGTGAAGGAAGCCATCATGCCAAGGCCGATTGGCACGTTGGCGACCGTTGCCGGCGCTAGCCCAGCGTTGATCCGGTCGGTGACCTTGACGGTGACGGTCGGGACCATCAGCACGAGATAGATGAGCATCGACTGGATGAACCAGCGCAGCCACACGCGCCAGTCGAGATCCATCGCGGTAATCAGCAGGGCATAAGTAAGCCCCATGACCATGCAGACGCTGAGCAGCGAGCGAAAGCCCCCCGAGCCGGTCCAGGCCGCCACGGCGTTGAAGGTGTTGACGAGAAATTCACCGCCGCCGACCGTGAAGACTTCGAGCATGTGCTACCTCCTCCCCTTCCCCTCGGGCCTTGGCTGTCTGTTCGGCGCTACTGGAGCTGGGTCCCGAGCGACCTCGAGAAGCGCAGGGCTGCTGCCATCTGCGGCGAGAGCTGGCTGCGCAGGCTCTTCTCGAGCATCTGCGTGCGCTGGATCAGGGCGAATGTCTGATCGAAGCGCTGCGACGTGCGCGCTGCGATCCCGAGAAAGTTGCGGCGGGTTTCGTAAAGGCCCTCGCGCCATTCCCGCAAGGAATCGGCGTCGGCCCCGTTGAAGTCCGAGCGCGCGTTCACCGCCATGTCGATGAAGCGCATGGTCATGGTGGTGACAAGGTCGACCGCGACGATCTCGGAAAGATCGTTTAGTTCCTGGGCTGATATGCCGAACTCGGCCGCGGCACTGACCGTAATAATCTTGTAGACGGGTACGCTGGCCATACCGAGCAGCTGCACTTCAGCCGGCGTGAGCGCTGCGCCAGGATCGCGGACCTTGCGCGCCATGCTTTCGATGAGGGTGCGAACGCGCGCCTTGATCGCGGCGTTGGGCCCGATGACCATCTGCGTTTCGACAGGGCGCATGCAGGTGGCGCTGTCGCTGCCGCAGCTCAGCACCTTGTGCGGGCTTGCGGCCGTCCCGTCGAGCATGGCCGAGATCAGTGCGGCGTCGGCAGGGCCGATGAACTGGACGCGCGGCTTTCCGTCCGCGCCCGCAGGATCGTAGATTACCGTGCCGACAAGCGTCATCAGGAACTCGCGGAACTGGGTGTCGAAGCCGCCGTATTTTCGCGAAAGCGCCTTCCAGGTGTAATTGTTGGGCATGCCGGCAAGTTCGCCCATGGCGGGATCGGAATTGGCGGCCTTGAGGCTCTCGCGCTGCCCGCCGTTGTTGCATTGCTGTCGTGCTCGCGCCCAGTCGGCGACGGCACCCTGACTATTGGCAATCGCCTCGCAGACCACCGAGGAGGCGGTGTCGCTGGTTGGCCACAGACCGCCAACCAGCGCCTGCGCGGTTTCGCAGCTGGCAATGTTCATCTGGTTCATCTGCTGCACCTTCTGGGCCAGCTCATCCATGACCTTGCCGATTTCCGGGGAGATCGTGTCGATCGCGAGCTTGAAGGCAAAGCCGAGGGCATTGTTGGCCGTCGCCTTCATCATCGCAACGAGTTCGGCGGTGTTGATGAACGAAAAGGACCCGGAAAACAGGTCGATCCCGCCGCAGCCTGCACGGGCATGGGGCAATTGCAGGTTGAAGGGCTGGATACTCTTCTGGGGAAAGCGCGACCAGACCGAGCCCATCGAGTAGTATCCCGCCGATTGCCCGCGATAGGCGCTGGGCCCGGTGACATTGGCTGCGGCGCCCATTTCGCTCATGAATGTCGACATCTCGCCTTCGACACCGGCCCGCGCAGACATCGGACTGCCGAGAAGAAGAGCGGCGACGGCAACAGCGCCTGTCAGGCGTCGGTGCAAGGTCTTGGGGCGAGGGAACAGGCGCTTCATCAGAAGTCGCTCCCGCTCTTGACCGTGGTCAGCTGGAACACCCGGTCGAGGATCTCGTCCTGGCTGAGAATGCCATAGCCGATCGGCATGGGGCGGCGGGTTAGGCTGTCGAACAGGACCAGGGCCGGTACTTGCCGGTCGCTACCGAGGCCGAGACGCGCATATTGTCCGGTGTCGACCATGTAGTCGCGAAAGGTCGTCGAGGGACCGCCATCCATCGACACCGCCAGGACCGGAAAGGCATAGCGATTGCTTACCGCCTTGAGGATCGGGGCAAAGATATCGCAGGCGCCGCAGCTCGACGAAAAGAAATAGAAGACGCCGTAGCGGCGGGAGATATCGGCCATGAGCCGGTCGCGCTCACCCTTGCGCTGGTCCAGCCAGGCGCGCTTGCCCAGCGTCGATACCGGCCGCTGCAAGGTGTAGTCGAGCCCGGGATTCTGCCACAGGGCGCGCTGCCAGACATCGGCGAACGTCGAGGAGCGATCGAGCTGCGCGCGCTGGAAGCGGATATAGGACGTGACGTTCTCTGGGGTGGGTTCGAGAATGGCCCTCGCCTTGCGCTCCTCGAGCTCGGCCCCGATCGCGGCCAGCGTTGCGCGGGGCGATGGGGCGGGGCGCGCTGTAGCGCGATCGCTTTTGGGGCGGTCGCAGTAGAACCAGGTGCCGAGCTGGCGCTCAGTACAGTAAAGCGCATCCGCCTGATGGCGGATTTCGATATCGCTCACGTCGTCCGCTGCTGCGCGCGCGCCTGGCGCACAGACGACAGCAATCGCCAGGCCAAGGACGCCGAGCGACCCGATGGTTGCAGTCGAGTTTGACATGGCATGCTCCTTTCAACTGGTGGGTGCGAACAGGATCACTGCGGCGCTTGTGCGTAGAATTCGCTGATCTTCTTCTGGACCTCGACCAGCATGGCGGCTTCCTCGGGCAGGCGGGCAGCCTCGGTAAAATCGGCGTAGATCTCGGCAAAGTTCATGGCCGAGAGATCAAGCTGCTGGAATTCGAACACACTGAAGCCGGCGCAACTTTCGCTCTTGGGTGCCGCCCATGGCTTGCGCAGTTGCACCCTGCCCTGTTCCTGGAGCATGCGGGTCAGCTTCGAGGCAAAGCAGCAATAGGCATCGCGCTTGGTCACGCAGACGCCAAGGACCTTGGACGAGCAGTAGGTCCCGACCTTGTGGCACAGGCCTGCGTCGTCCTTCTTGTCGAGTTGCTGTTCGGCAGCGCTGCATAGCCAGGGGGTCAGGATCGGTGCGCCCTTGCCGGTGCAGCAGTTCGAGATGCCGAAGATTTTCCTGGCACAAGTCTCGCGCGTGCCCTTGAACAGCGACAGGTCGGTCTCGCTGAATTCCGCATTGGCCTGCCCCAGGGCATGGAGTCCGACCAGGGCGTCCTTGAACTCGTCGGAAGCTTCGCGCTCGACCGTCTCGCACTCACCGTTCAGGCAATAGATATCGCCCGAGCACAGATATTGCTGGGGAGCGGAGCCGGAACCCGGAATGGGGCATGCGTAGCTCCGCTCGCGGACCTGGCACGATCCGTCGGCAGCAGGGGGGTCGTCGAGGCAACTCTCGCTCGTTTGCCGGCACCCCTGGGTTGCCTCGATACTGGCGCAATCGCTGTTGCCGCCGACCACCTCCTGGCATTGCCAGGTGCGGGTCTTCTCCCAGCAAGCCTGGCGGATGGGAATGCCGGCAATGACGCGGGTCTGATCCGGAGCACTGCAGGTCTCGCCGGTTGATGTGCATTTGACGGGATCGGCTGTACAGGCGCTCTCCGACCAACCGGCAGTGAACCAGCGCCGCTCGCTGCGCTCTGGCAGCAGATCAGGCACAAGCGTGCTGCACGCATAGACCTCTTCGGCAGGGGCAGTCACGAGGCAACGCAACTTGCCGCGGGCCACCGGGTCGCCTTCGAAATCCCACGACAGGCAAAGTTGCCGCTGGTCCAGACCGACAGGGCCCGCCTCGGTGCGCATACAGGATGGCGCGGCCAGCTGTTCGGTGCATTGCTGCAAGTCGGTCAGGTATTGCGTTGGAGCACCACTGGACGGATCGAGGGCCAGAGCCCGGGAGAGGCCGGATCGGTTGCAACGATAGATGTGGCCGCTGGCTTCGAATGCTCCTGCCGGCGGCGGCGCGGTCGTCGTGCCGATGAGGAACGCGTCTGGATCGGACACCAGCGCGTCGCAAGTGTAGGATGTGACGGTGAGATTGTACTCAGGCACCGGCGTGGTCCCGGTACTGCGGCACTGCGCAGCGCCAGCAAGGGCCGAACAGCCCTCGTAACTGGGCGAGGACACGCAGACGTACTGGTAGGACAGCGCTTCCCATGGCTTGACCTCGAGCGTGGTTCTGCAGCTTGCGTCATGATCGACGATGCTGGTTCCGAGATTGCAAGTCATCTCCACGCTGGAGGGCTCGGTGGTTCCGGATGGCAGTGGCGTGCAGGCGCCGCCACTGCCATCGGCTGTCATGCCATCGACGTAGCGCTCCGGATCCTTGGCAATGGCAGCAGCGCGCGAAAGGTCTTCGCGGCGGACGTCGACTCGTGGCCGAGACGTTGAATTGGCGGTGCGCCAGGCCTCGCTTCGGCCTGCGGCCACAGCGCCGTCCGACGCCAGAGCATCGGCATGATCGTAGTACTGTGTCGCTTGCGGGTAGCTGGCGGAATAGCCCGGCACCCGCGCCGCAGCCCCTGAAGCCGTCGGTATTCCCTGATAGGTCTGGCGCAAGGCGCTACCCAGTTGCCGGGCCTCGTCACGGGCCTGCTGAGGTGTCGTCGCGGATGGGGGCGGCATGGGAGTGGCGGTGGCGGATAATGTCGGTTCGGGCGAAGAAGCGGGTTGTCCGGCCTCCGGAGGCAGCGCCGGCAGCGCTTCGAGTAGATCGTCGGGTGGCGGAACAACGACTTGGCCCCGCGCGCTGTAAGCGCAGACAAGATGCGCGATTGCAACCAATGCTGCAGAGCTTGCGCGCAGCGTCATGGATGCTGCGCCTTTGCCAGTCTGGCAAGAGCAACACGCGCAATGGCCGAGCCTTGTCCTCGCGTCTCGGCGAAAGTCTCAAGTGCATAAGCCAGCGTGACATTGCCGACCATGCGCTCGTGTGGCGGCAGGGCGTTGATGCAGTCCAGACCATCGCACAGTTCGTAAGCGCCGTCGGCCACGACGAATGTGGGAGCGGTCTCGACCCGAAAGGCCCGAAAAAGCCGCGGATCGATCGCGATATGGGCTTGTTCGCGCTGGTCGCGGATCACGCCGGAGAGCCCCTTGGCGAAGACCCTGGCACTGTTGTTCGGGAAACCGCGGAAGACGATCAGGCCTCCGGCCATGGTCGTATCGCGCACCAGGCGCTGCAAGGTCGCCTGCGGCATCGACAAACTGGCAAAGACGATCAGCAAGGGCCCTTCCCCCTCTGGTACTGCGGCATTGGCGGCAGCGCCATCGAGGATTGCTTCGAAATCGACGGGGCCCGGTTGGGCCTCCGCAGCGGCCAGCGGCGATGCTGCAACTGCCTGGCCCTGCGCTCGTCCGCCGACCTGCCCCGCCGCAGTGGCCTGTTCTTCGGCTGTCTTTGTCGCCGCAGCAACCAGGGCTTCAAGTTCGTCCTGGCTGGCAGCACTGCGCGCGCGAATGGCGGAAAGGTCGAGCCCCTCGATGCTTTGGCCCATGGCCGCGGACATGCCCGCCAGGAGCGCCAATCCGGCGAAACGAACCGCGATGCTTGCAGCCGTTCGTCCTGAAGCGCGCCGCTTGCGCTCGGCACCTTTAGCAGCGACGCGCGTCACAGGGCGCAACAGTTTCGCTTGCGCCACGCAAGATAGCCAAAGTCCTCGCCCTTGACGGGATAGCTCTTGCCGGTCTGCGGGTTGATGGTGCTGGCCCCAAGTGGCGCGCAGGCAGCGCGGCCTTTGACGGTCGGCGTGGGGTTGGTCATCTGCAGGCGATACTGCTGCTTGCGCATGACCGGCATCGGGTACTTCGCGCAGAGCGCCTTGGAGCCCATCGTGCCCCAGGCAAGGCCACTGCGATGCATCTTGTAGAGCATGCGCGTTGCGACGAGGCGCGAGGCCTGGACCGGGGTGACGTGCGCGGCGACGTGACCGTTGAGGGGATACATGGCGCCATTGCACCCGGCGCACCAGAACAGCTGGTCGATCGGGAGCTTGGCGGTCGACGCAACGCAATCGGCCGCGCATGCTGCCGTCGCGGCCGGGTTGGCGAACAAGGCGACTTCAGGATTGAGGATCGAGGTGAGCGCGGAGTCCTGCCACAGCGGATCGAGTTCCGTGACATAGGCGACATCGAACGTGGTCTGCTCGAAACAGAGGAAATCGGTCAGGATCTCCATCCAGTAGAGCAATGGGTAGACGTAGTAGTGCGCCTGCCATTGCGAACTGTTCTGTGCCTTGCCGCCGACCTGTCCTGCACCCTGGACATGACCGCTACCGATGTCGAAGCCGGGATCGAGGCGGATGCCGCCAAGATTGGGAAAGCACCACGGCTTGTTGGTCACATCGACCAGCCTTGCCGGCTCCCAGAAGCCGATCGAAATTCCGATGCGCGGGATCGGACTGCCGCAGGCACAGAGCGGAAACGAAGGGTTCTTGGGGTCCGGTCGCGATCCCTTCCAGATTGCCAGACCGCCCACCGACAAGGGAAACAGGCAGGACCAGCACACATCCGTCACCGGATTGACGAAAGTGCCATGGCAAGGCGCGCCCGCCGCATGCGCCGGCGAGACTGTCGCGACAAACAGCGCGGCCGACGGCAGAAGCGCGAGCAAGACTCTGGTCATGACGCGGGTCCTTGGCGTGCGCGATCGGTAGGCGCAGGCTTTGTCGGCCCGGCCTGTCCGGGCACCTCGCTATGGCGCTCAGGGCCGTCAGGAACGGGAACCTCGGCAATCCTGAGGTGCGTGTCGGTTGCCGTGACGACCGCAGGCGTGTGGCGGATGCCGAAACGCGTGACGAGGGCGCCGCGCTGGTCGAACCAGAACCTGCGCTGAAACGGTTTCATCGCATCGAATGGTGATCCGGCAACGAACACGATCTTGGCCTTGCCCGGAGCAAAGCGGCGCGTTGCCCAGGCCAGCTCTTCCTCACGGCGTCCGTCCACGAAGACGAGCGCGCCGGGCATCGGGACAAGCGCCAAAGGATTGACCCGGGTTCCCTGTGCCGCGATGCGCTCGCCCCTGGCACCGACGATGTCCTGCTCGAGCATGACCGAGGGATCGAATAGCCATTCGCGGGGACGTTCGGCAGGGGTGATGCCTGTCAAGGGTGAAGGGCGGCGAACGCTGGCAACGGCTGCGCGCTGCATTCTTGCCTGCAGTTGCGCGATGCCGCCTGATGTCTCGAGGCTCCGTAGCCGCGTCGCAATGACGCTCAGCATGTCGGTCTCGATGATCGGGAAAGTCTCGCCCAACCTGCCGTGATCGATCGCGGCAAGGGGCGCCGAAGCCGTGAGCAGGGCAGCGCCACCAAGCGCTGCAAGCGCAGGGGTCAACCGGGTCATAGCGTCGCGTCCCCTGCCCCGATGATGCGTGCCCTGCACACGAAGCCGACTTCTGCGTAGCGGCTGTCAAAGCCGTCCTCATGGGCCGTCCCGGCATAATAGCAGTCTTGCGGGACTCGCCCCGTGGGGCCAGGCGTGAGCGCTTCTCCGCGCGTGGTGCGCGGCTTCATCCTGGCGACGGGCACCCCGCCTACCACGACGCTCTCGCCGCGGTGAACGACTGTGTCGCCGGGCATGCCCAGCACCCGCTTGGCAAAAGGTGCGGGCGAGCGTCCGAAGTGCGCGCGAATCAGCGGATTGTCAGGCGGGGCGAAGACAACGAGCTCGCCACGCTGCGGCATCCGGCCCTTGTCGATGAAGAAGGCCCACTCGGGCAAGGATTGCGTGGTGTTGATCAGGATCGCGTGATCGTCACGCCATTCGGCCAGCGCCGAGCCTGCCACGAGCGCCAGGCCTAGACCGCCGATCGCCCGCCAACGGCGGGAGGGTTTCCCAAGCTCAGCGAGCAGCGACATCGGACTCACCGCTCGCTTTCGATGTCGTCGCAGGCCTCGCCCTGCCAGCAGGCCGCGCCATTGCCTCGCGCATCGCGTCCATGACCGGGCTGCCTGCCCCACTGCCGGCATCGGGCACAGGAATACGGGCATAGACTTCCCGGCGTACGGCCTGGGTCACATCGGGTACATCGCCTGCCAGCACGGCTTCGCCCACGAGCACCACCTGACCCTGCGCGCCGCGGGCCTCGAGATTGCCCTGGACTGCGCGCATGAAGGCTTTGGTTTGCGCAGTCACGGTATCGGGCGGCGTCTGCGTCCGTGCCTGCGCGCTGACATACTCGCCGATCATCGACGACAATTGGACGCGCACGAACCTGGGCGTTGTAGCAGGCCTGGCTACCTCACGGGTTACCCAGGCGCCCCACAAGCCGATGGCAACGCCAAGTCCAACGAGCCCGGTCATTCTCCAGTTGCCTGTCCGCCTCGAGGCGACCGCCGTGCCGACGGTGGGCTGTGTGGGTCTGGGCTGTGTGGGTCTGGGCTGTGTGGGTCTGGGCTGTGTGGGGCTGGGGTTTGGTGAACTGTCTGTTTCGAACAGTGGCCCGGGACTTGCCTGCACAGGCCTATGACGGTCATCCATGGCGCGGCTCCTTCTGCAGCGATGGCGCACGTGTCGGGAAAGTGGTTGGCAGCGATCCACGGCGCAGGACAGCAATGACAAGGAAAAGCAGGACGTTGGCGCGCCAGAAGACGGCGCCAATGTGCGCTTGCCGTGCGAGGTCCGCCGCAAGATAGCGGCTCGCGAAGTTGTCGAGCTGCAGCACTGTGCCGCCGAAGCTGAACTGCCCCAAACATACGAACAACGCGAGCCAGGCAGCGCAGGTGCAACACAGGGTGACCAGCAGCCAACCGGCAAGGCATAGCCCTGCGTGGCAGGCCCCCTGTGCCCGGCGGGCAAACGATCGTGCCCGGCGAACAAGCGGTCCGGGGCACTCTCCTGAAAGCGGGGGGATCATCGCGCTTGCTCCGCCACGAACGTCGGCTCGGTGAGATCCGGAAACGCCACGCGCTCGACTGCATCGGCCAGCGGCACCCCCTGTCCCACCAGCGTCTCGATCGCCGAAAAGACCTTGGGGCTCGAGGAATAGAGCGTCGCCGAATAGGGATCGAGCACGAGGCGTCCGACCGCCAGGGTTTCGGGGCCCTTGATCAGGACGTCGGAGTATTCGGTGCCATTGCGTTTGAGGGAGCGGATCAGCGCCTCGGTCTGCCGATCCATCTCGAAGCGCTGGTGCCGGGCCAGGTCATTGACTGTCTCTTCCTTCTGCTGGAGCACGACCGACCAGTCGCTATTTTCCAGGGCCGCCAGCGAGCCTTCTGATTTGTAGAAGTCATTGAGTGACTGCGTTGCGGTGACCAGCGCTCCGCCATATTTGCGACAGGTGCGGGCATACGTTTCGATCGCCTGGCCCATCTGTCCACCGCCGAGCAGTTGCCAGGCCTCGTCGATCATGGTGAGTTTGGGGATCGAGCGATCAAGATCGCGCATCACGCGCAATGTCAGGAACATCAGGGCGGTGAGGGCAACCGAGCGCAGTTCGGGTTTCGAGGACAAGTCCGACAGTTCAAAGACCGTCAGGTCGGCAGCGAGATCGATCGAGCAGGACCCTGTAAAGAAGCGCCCATAGGTCCCGCCCGAGAGGAACGGCGACATCGCATCGGCAAGGTCGGCTGCGAACGCCGAGGGCATCGCGCGCAAGGCAGCAGCGATCGCATCGATCGTGCCCTCGCGCCGGTGTTCGCACCACACCTGGCTCACGGCGGAGTCGATCAACCCGCGCTCGGTGTCGGACAAGCGGTCCTGCTGACGGGCCATCTGCCCGACGATGGCCTTGAGCATGGCGAGGCATTCGACTTCGTAGTCCTCGCCATCGGCATCACCGTCCAGGGCATCGGCATCGATCATGTCGAAAGGATTGAGCGAGAACCCCGACGACAGCCGGAATTCGACAAAGGCACCGCCAAAGGCCTTGGCCATATGCTCGAACGAACGGCCGTCATCGATCACGATGACCTTGGCGCCGGCACCTGCCAGCGCAGCACAGACATCCTGGAGGAAGACCGACTTGCCCGAACCCGACTTGCCGAAGACGGCGACGTTGTGGTTGCCGGCACCGTTCTGGAACGGGGACCAGAAGAAGGGTTGTCCGCGTCTGCCCACCAGCAGCATGTGCGGGACAGCACCGCCGGTGTGTTCGCCCTGGAGCGGCGCTATCGCTGCCGCCGTATTGGTCAGCATCGTGCGCATGCGCTTCATCCGCCTGAGGTCCCCGGAAAGGCCATTCGGCAGGGATAGGGGCATGGCCGAGAGCAGGCTCATGACCTGAAGATAACGCTCTTCGACAAGGTCCCAGCCCGCGGCCCGATAGACCGACTTTAGCAGGCGCTCGTTGGCATTGCCCTTGCCGAGCGGCGACAGTGCGCCAACCGCATAGTAGGCCTGGACGAGCTTGCGACCCTCGCGCATTTCTGCCTGGACGTGCTGCCATTCGTCGCGCTGTTGGGCAAGTTGCGGCAGGAATCGGGCCGAGCGGGAATCGGCCAGGCTGGTGGTGCGCAGGACCTTGAGGCCGGTGCGCGAAGCAGCCGCCTCCTCGTCCGACGGCACGAAGCCAAGAACGGTCAGGACATTGCAGCCAAACCGCAACTTGTCGTTGAGCACATCGCCGACCAGCTTCTGCACGTCCCAAGGTGCCCAGTGGCGTGGTAACTGGCGGACCGAGAAAAAGCGCCAGTCGAAAGCGTCGGGCTCGTTGTCTGAGGGGGATGTTTCCTGCCCCGCTATCCTCTGGGCATTCGTCCGACCGGGCAAGCGGAGCACGATACGATCGGGAGACACTTCGCTGACGAGGTCACGCCTTACGCACTGCTGGTGGATCGGGTCGAGCGGTGAATAGAGGTCCGCACTTTCCGCGTTGTCGACGCTGGGCGCGAGCACCTCGCCCAGGAACGCGATCAGTTCGGCAGGGGCGATGTCGCGGAAAGAAATGTTGAGGGCCTGCAGAGTACCGCCAAGGCTCTCGCGGACGGAGCCGAGTTCGGACGCGGTGACAGACGATTGCAGCGGGGCGCCAATGCTGACGAGGACGCGATGCTGGCGCAGGCAGTACGGCGCATCGCGCGATAGCGAGCGCCAGGCGCTGCGCCGCAGGAAGTGCGCCCGGTGCTGTGCGGCGCGACCGTAGACGCCCTTGGCGAGGACCCGGGGCATGACCCAGTCGGCGATGCGCAGGCCAGTTGCCGGACTTTGCCAATGGATGATCTGGACTTCACAGCCAGCAGGCAACCCATCGGACAGGAACTGGGTGAGAATGTCGCCGGTGCGTTCGTCGGCGCCGACCATCGGCGCAAGCTCGACAATGAAGCCCATGCTGGCGGTGTTGATAAAGAGCCGCGTGGCGGGGTCGTAGCTGCGGTAGGGCAGCCAGTCCGAAAGCATCGGCGCGCCGGCCTCAACCGCGATGGTTTCGGCGCGCGCAGCATCGCCAAAGACAAGGTCGAGAAACCGGTTCCAGGCGCTGGTGGACATTGTGCTCACTCCCCCTCGGGGCCGGCAAAAGTTGCCGGCGCGTTGGTGACGACCAATGGGTCTGGCGGAGCAGCCCCCTCCTCGGGAACGGAACTGCGGGTCTTGAGGTGAGGCTCCAGGTCGACCGAGGGCGCTGCGCCACCCAAAGTCGTCGGCGCGGGCATCTGTGCCGGCACGCGCGCACCGCTGAGGCGCTCGGCGACCTCGGCCCTGATGCCTTCGATCGTCAGGGCAGCGTCTGGGTGCGCCCGGGCTGGCATGGGCACAAACCGGCCGGGCGCTTCCTGGACCGGGTGGAGGGTTGCACCCGGCGTAGCTTTCAGCGCGGGTGGAGCCGGCGCTAGATCAGCAGTGACGCTGTCCGCGTCGGCATCCCCAATTGTTGGAGCCAGCGAGCCCTCCGACAGCTGTGCCCAACCTCCCTGATCCGCCACGGCATGTACGACCCGGGCTTCGTGGAGATTGCCCGCTTCATCAATGAAGGCGGGAAAGACCACCCGCAACGTGCGAGCGTCGCGGTGCGCGAGGCTGTCACTAATGCGGGCAAAGTCCCGGTGCCTGGCAAACCCAGCGTCGCTCTGCGCGGGCGTCATGCCTTGCGTTCGTGCCGGCAAATAGCGCCGTGATCCGGCTCGTTGCGATGCAGGCCGCTGCGGGCGCGCCGCTGCGATCATTGCGATTGCCTGGTCGTCTATCACCATCGATGGCGCGCATGTGCCGCCTGGCGCGCTGCAGATGAAGCTGCCCTTGACGTTGTCAGGCAGAAGAATACCACAGCAGGACAGCGCTGCGCTGGAGATCATGATGAATATGGCACGGGTGAGGAAGCGGTGTCGCACCCTCGCGCATGCATCGGACGACAGCGTCACGACTTGCCTCCGCGGATCCAGGTCTCAAGGAAGGCTTTGGGGCGGAACCCTTCGATCACGGCGCCATCGCTGCGGACAATCACCGGCGTCCCGGCAATGCCCTGCTCGCGGGCAAAGCGCTCGTTGGCGTCGAGCGGTGAGCTATCGCAGAGCTTGGTGTCTTCGATCTCAGTGCCGGCGTAGGCGGACTTGACCGCCCGAGCACGATCACGTGCGCAGAACACCTGGTCGGCAAGCGCTCGGCTGCCAAGGATCGAGATCGGTCGCTCCACCACCCGTACGTTTATCGTCTCGAGCACCTGTGAGAGCGCCCGGCAATAGCCGCACCTGAAGTCGCTGAAGACCGTGACCGTCGGGCCAGTGGGATTGCCCCAGACAATGCCGCCAGCAGCGGGCAGTCCGACAAGTGACATCGTCCGGGGCATCCCGCTCGCGGCTGGGGTGGAGGCACCGCGGGCAGGATCTGTGTGGTCACGATTGCTTTTGGTGGAGGCGGATGCTTCTGCTCGTTCGGCACTGCCAGCGGCGGCACCACCCAGAAGCAGGTCGGGGTTCACGTCAAGCAAGCGCACCGCCGTGAGATCCTGCCGGGTCTCCATGTCATAGACCCGCCCCACCAGGAGGTAGCGCGCGGTACGATCGACATAGAATAGCTGTGATCCGGCGGTCACTTCGCACAAGCCTTCAACCAGCCTGCAGTCGACTTGGGTCACTTGCGTGCGGGGCAACCTTGTCCTGAGCAGGCGTGCGACGGCCTGCTCCGTTTCGCCAGACTGACCAGCACCCAGCCCACCGGCTTCAGCCCAGACCAGGGAAGTGCCGGAACCAAGCAGGATGGCGGCGAGCGGCAGGAGCGCTTTTCTCGCGTTGCCGACTGCCCGGGTCGCCATGCTGGTGAATTTGCGATTGGAATACATGGTCCCGCCTCGTCAGCCCTGGATGAAAACGCCCTCGAGAAATACGATCTCGACATCGATGCCGGTCGGCATCTCGATGACGGGCTGGTATTGTTCAGCCCGCTCGATCAGGTATTTCGAGACCATGTCGCCGGACGTCGCGACACCCTCGCCAATGCCGCCCTGGAAAATGTCCCCGGTCCCGAGCTTCTGGCGCTCACCGTTGACATTGACCGAACTGCCGGTGAGCAGCGCCGTGCTGTTTGCCGAAAAGCCCCGGCCGAAACCTCCGGCAAGCCCGGCTAGGAACGCCTGACCAACCAGCGCACCCTCGCGGCTCACGACCCGGCCACGCACACCGGTCTTGCCGCCGAAGGCGATGAAGCCTTTCACGTCCGATACGGCATAGCGGCCGCCTTTCTGCGGGCAGGTCATGCGCTGCAGCTTGACGTAGACCTTTTCCGACGAGAGGTCGCCGCGCGCCGCGCCATTGACGAGACAACCGCTGATCTGCGTCCTGAGCAGGCGTCCGCGGTCGTAGACCGAGCGCGCAGGACCCGTGATGCGCAGCACGACCGGCAGCGGATCGGTCTCGCTGCGCACCCCGGCATTGGCATCGACGCCGACGATGACCTTTGCCACCGCGATGGAATTGGGCGGCAGGTAGTTGGCACTGTCGGTATAGACGGTGTTGCCCTTGGGTACGGGCGAACCAGTTCCGGGAGGCGCATCGCCGAAGGAGACCAGGCTGACTTCGCTTTTGCGCTGGGCGACAATACCTGCCGCTTCGCCTGCCGCGCTGCCAGCAGAGGCGGGACTTGCTTGCGCATACAACGATGTGCCAGCCCCATAGAGTGCCGGAGCCGGTGGCGATACTGGCGTCGTCTTTGTCGCGTTGAGCGCAGCGCGTAGCTGGTCGTTCTCGGCCTGGTAGGCCGACAGGATGCGCTGTGTGTCGGCAGACACACTGCCGTCTCCGGCCTCGCCCGTGCCGCTGCCGAGCTGTGCCTGCTCCTGGTCGGCGCGTTCGGAGCGCGCGCCCAGCGTGCGCAGTTCGGTCTCGATGCTGGCGATCTGCGCCTCGGACTGGGCGCGCCACTCCTTCTCCGCCATGTTGGTGTTGACCATATCGTCAACCGACACGCCCGACGCCAGGGCATCCGGCGAAGGCCCCGACGGATCGTCGCCCGAGAAGATGTAGAGCGAGCCGGCAACAAGCGCGAAGAGACCAACACCTGCGAGACGCAAAGTCTGCTTGCGCCGCTCGGCCTCATTGATCGTGTTGGCATCGCCAAGCGGCGCGACTTCGCCCTGGGGCGTGCCTGTGGCCGGTGTCGGATCGAGCGCATGTCGTTGCTTTCGTCTGAACAGACTTGCGAGCTTCATCATCGCTCTCCCGCTTTCTGGATGAGGTAGACAGCCGAGCTCTCGTTGCTTGCGAGTTCACTAACCGGGGCCATGAAGGCGACTGCACCGCGCGCCGAGAGCACCGTCTCGTCAAGCTTGAGTGGCGCGCGGCCGGTATTGCGAACCCGCAGGACGAGACCTCGCAGGGCCTCCCCCCGGTATTGCCCGATCTGCTGGACTTCGAGCTTGCCGATCCTCACAGGCTCGAGCACGGCTTCGACCTGCTCGAATCCTTCAAGGGGCTCGCCTCGGTACATTGCCTGGACCAGGGTGGTTGCCGCCTCCTCGGGGGAGGCGACCCGCACAGCCTCTCGCTCTTCGTTCCCCTTGATGGCCCTGTTGGCAACGAACAGCTGCGCGGCGTCCTCGCCGCGGATTTCGCAAACGAACTTGTAGACGTAACCCTTGCGTGTCGTGCCGAAGAACGAAAGCCGGAGCTTCCCGAAGCCGTCGGGCACCGAAAGGTAGATGTCGCCGCGCGTTGGTTCGTTGACGATCTTGAAGTCGTCTTCCGAGTTACCGCTCGAGATCTTGGAGACCGAAGCAAACTGGTCGCCTTCAAGACTGATCCGGGTGAGGTCCTTGGCCGAGGCGACGCAGCCGACGGTGCCGTTGTCCGCGGCAAGAACAGTCTGGTCCGCCAGCGCGGGGCTTGAGAGGAGCAACGATGCGAGGCTTGTGGCACCATTTGCAAGCCGCCTGCGATCCCGTGCGCTCGGCAATGTCATGCGAAAGGGCATGGCCCTCGCAAAAGATGAAAGAACGGACGTCACGACGCGCCTCCGGGCTCGCCGCCGGCGCTTTCCTGTTGGTTGCGGACCTGCCCGAAGGCGAGGAGCCGAAGCGAGACGCCGGTGTAGCTCCAGACGAAGCGGAAGGTCCTCGCCTCGGCGCTGACTTCCTTCGATCCGACCACGGTGTGGAGCGTGCCGTTGACGTCGCTGGTCAGCGCCGACGGATCGACGACAAGCTTTTCCATCGTGAAATACTGCGACACGCTCGAGCCGCTCTGGTCGGCCACGACTTTCATCAGCTCGGTCTTAATCTTGCCGTGCGCAGCAGGATCGGTCAGGGCCAGGACGGCATCCATCCAGTACGGCAGGTTCGACGGGGACCGGTTGAGCATCAGCAGGGCGGCATCGCGGGTGACGAGTTCGAGATACTCGCGACTGACCTCGCCAGAGGTCAGCATCACCGGCCGCGGGAGAACGGGCTGCAGGACAACTTCTCGGCTCTGGCCGGCAGCGGCAAAGGCGAGCAGCAACGAGGCGCCGAAAAGCGAGAGTGAAGTCGCCGCCAGCAGATTGCGCTGCTTGAGCAGGCGCTGCGATTGCCGATGGGTGATCGCAAGATCCATGAGCGCCTCCTCAGCCTGCCATGATGCGAAGATGGGAGGGTGGCGTGGCCTTGAGGCCGATGAAGGCGCCCGGCAGGTGCCAGTAGGCCGTGTGGACAATCCAGGACACCGCCCTTCCCGCCTTCAACTTGCGCAATCCCCACCAGGCCAGAACGCTCAACATGAGCCCGATCAGAATATGTTGAGACAGGATCCCCCAGGCGAAGGGAACGATGAGGCCAAGAAACTCGTCGAGAGTCCAAAAGCCAATCAGTTCGGGATCGTCGAGGTGCTGAGGTACGGTGTATCTGTGCATGCCACGTCGCCACCCTCGGGCTGTGCCTTACCGCCCCCAAAAGGTCGGCGCGGTGCAGCCGATGGAAATTCAGATGGTTGCGGTGATCGCTGCCGTGACGATCGGCACGCCGGTGCCGACGCCGACGCCGACGGCGACAGGGATGGCGATCTGGGCAAAGCTGAACCTTCCTGCCGCAAGGCCAACGACACCGCCAGCCAGGCTGAGCACTGTGATAACCTTGCCGCCCGAACCTTGCAGGAAACCGGTGAACTTTGTCAGCGCGGCACTGAAGGTCTGGTCGGTTCCCGCCATGGCCATCTCGCTGCCAAGCCCTGCGGCAAGGGCAACGACGGTCGCGCCCTGAAAGAGGACTGCGGCTTTTCCTTTCCAACTGCGTGTCATTGGTCTTGGCTCCATCGGTAAGAAGGTGCCGCGTCAATTGCGGCTCAGGCCAAGGAGCGGGCGAAGTGGATGCGGGGCAACAGTGCTCCGAGACTGGCGGGAGCGAATTCCTCGAAGGGGGAGCGCAAGTCGCCAAGCATATCCACTAGCGGGGAACCTGTTTCCTCATGCGAGAAAGATGTTACCCAGATTTGGGTATTGCGGCACCTGATTGGGGGAATTGCGGTGCCTTTGATCAGGAAAAGTCCCCTATGTTCGAGTCGAAATCAGGAGTGGAGCTGTCTGAAGGTTCTGCATTAAATTCAATGAGATGCGGCGATTATAATCTTGACCGTCTAAGCCTCGATGTGATGCGATGGCGTCAAAGGGGAAGTTCAATGCTGCACGGGGCAATTACGCCGGAGACGGTTTTCCATCCTGTCATGGCCCTGCGCAATCCTGGCAGCCCCGCGGATAATGCCGAGGCCGAGACAGAGCAGTCCCGCTACAAGCGCCTCATCAACAGCGAACTATCGCGTCAGGCGATACCCCTGGCGCATATGGCCGACAGGCTGGGATTGCTGCGTACCAAGCTTCACAAGGTACTTCGGCAAGGGGCCTTTCTCAGTGACCAGCTTCGCGATCAGTTGTTCGAGCAGCTGGAGATCGATCACACCCGTGCAACGATCGCGGTCACGATGCTGAAGAGCGACGTTGCCTATCACGATCCTGCGGTTTTTCTCGCGGCAGAGGGTCTCAAGGGTCTTTATTGTGAGGCAGCGTCGGGCCGACGTGGCGAGATCCAGGTCGATTTGCGTCCCGTCATCATCCATACCGCCTTGGGCAAGACCTACGAGATGTTGCTCACGCATCAAGAGCGCGTACTCGAAGCGGACCGGACTCTGCTGAGCTAGTCGGCAACCTGGACGGGAACGACAGTAAGCCTGAACGGTCGTGTTGTCTGCCAGGCAACAATTGCTATGCAAATTTTCATGTTAGTTTCCGATCTTGAGATGTTGCTCGTTGCCCGCCTCGTGCGCGACAGAGGCGGTACCGCACAGGCATGGCGCCGGTCAGTCGGCACGGTTATCTTGCGTGACCAGACAACACACGCCCATTGCAATTGGGAAGTTCGACCCAGCGGCAGCGATGCACAGAATGCGGCTATCGAGAGCCTTCTTGATGAGGTGCGGCTGCGATACCCCATCGTCACGGGGGGCTAACGCTGAAAATGCGGGCATTGGACTTCGCGAGCCCGCTTCGTAAAACTCGCCCTTCGTTCACTGGACTGATCTGTGATGGCGAGAGAGCACGTTTGATACAAACCTTGGTCATTGTATATAAATACCAAGGATTTATAGCATGCTGCATGGAGCCGACGACTCATCGACCACGGGCGCTAGAGGTCGTTAGCGTTACAGTTGCACATTGGATGAGACTCAGAATCCATAGGTCTCCATGGTGAGGGGGCCGGGGATGGCGGATGCATGGATCGAGACAACGCTGGAACTATGGGCTTCCTCGCTGTGCGAAGTGAAGGGACGCAAGCGGGGTCTGTTCATGCAGGAGCGGGTTGCCGCGTCGGCGCACATGCTTCTGGACGGTTTACTGGGTGATGAGCGTCGCAAGACCGGTTGGATGCGGCCGATGACCCTAGTCCGTGGCGGCAGCAGGCCATTCTGGGCCGCGGGCGCTGGAACGCGGATGGGCTGCGCGACATCGCGCGGGATCATGTGGTCGAGAACCTCGCCACAGATGACGCGGTTCCGGGCATCGATGGCAAGGGTGGCTGCCGTTCGTGCCATGTTGGCGGCGAAGGGGCAAAACTTGCCACAGTGTCGGTCAAGTCTCCCGTCGTTTCGTCCTGCGCGATGTGTCACTCCCATCACATGGACAGCGGCGCACCGTGGGTGCCAGCAAAAGATCGAAAAAAGAACGATGTGCAGATCGTTGCCGTTGCCGACCGGCCACGGTTCCCGGTCAAGCTGCAATAAATGGCCTGCGGAGGGACGATGCTGATAGCGCAGGTCACCGATATTCATCTGGGCTTCGAACCCGATTGCCCGGATGAATTCAACAGGCAACGGCTGGACCGTGTGCTGGCCGAACTGGCCGCGCTGGAACCCCGCCCCGACATGCTGCTGGCCACAGGCGACCTGATCGATCGGGGTGACCGGGGCAGTTATCTGCGCCTGCGGGAAGCCTTTTCAGGCCTGCCCTTCCCGGTGCATTATGCTCTGGGCAATCACGATGACCGCGCAACTTTTGCAGACGTTTTCCCTGAAGCACAGTTTGATGGCGGCTTCCTGCAATATGTGGTCGATGCCGGACCCTTGCGCCTGCTGGTGCTGGATACGCTGGAAGAAGGCCGCCATGGGGGCGCATTCTGCGATGCGCGAGCGGCATGGCTGAACGCACGGCTTGATGAAGCGCCCGATGCGCGCACGCTGATCGTGCAGCACCATCCGCCGGTCGAAGTGGGCATCGCGTGGATGAACACCGATCCTGCCGAACCATGGGTGGAACGGCTGGCGCAAGCCTTGCGCGGACGCAGCAACGTGGTGGGCATCGTGTGCGGGCACATTCATCGCGCCATCACGATATGCTGGGAAGGCACCGTGGTCGCCACATGCCCGTCCACCGCGCCGCAAGTGGCGCTGGACCTGCGCCCGATTGATCCTGACGTGCCAGACCAGCGCAATCTCATCATCGCCGATCCGCCCGGCTATGCCCTGCACTGGTTCAACGGGCGCGAACTGGTGACGCATTGGGACACCGCCGAAGACCATCAGGTGCTGGCCCGGTATGACGATAACCTGCAAGGGATGATTCAGCACATGCTGGCCGAACGTCCCGCCATGCAGGATTAGGGTCAGGACCTTGCTGTCTGATTGCGACAACGGGGCCGCCGTTCGTGCACGGCGGGGTCAAAATTGGAATGTCCCATGGGGCTTTTGCAGTGGCCGGGATGGTCGTTTTGGAGATGGTGACCACTGATGCGGAGGGTTAGCCAAATGTCGCGCGACACTTGACGTTCAACGATACTTGTATTGCTAGTGGCGCATGGAAATCGAGAGCATCCGGCACAAAGGACTGCGGCGCTTCTTTGAAACTGGCAATGCCAAGGGTCTGGTCGGTGATGTGGGGCGGCTGCGCAAGATCCTTGCTCACATCGACGCCGCCGAAAGTTTTGCAGAATTGGCGGTCCCGCCAAACTTCGGACAGCATGAACTGACCGGCGACCGGAAGGTCACCTGGTCAATGACCGTGACGCGAAACTGGCGCATGACTTTTGGCCTGAATGAACAGGATGCCCTGATCTATCCGGATTTGGAGGACTATCATGGCGCTTAGGATGCACCCCTCGCTCGCCGTCCATGTGGGCGACTGACTGAAGTCGGAAATCGTCGCGCCCGCGCAGGTCAGCGTTACCGCCCTGGCCGAGCATTTCGGTGTATCACGGCAGGCCTTGAGCACTTTACTCAATGGCAATGCCTCGCTTTCCGCCGATATGGCGATCCGTTTCGAGAAGGCCTTCGGCGTAAAGGCCGATACGCTGTTGCGGATGCAGACGACCTATGAGCTTGCGCAGGCACGCGCACATGAGGGCGAGATTAAGGTAGGAAAGTTTGCAAACCCAGCCTGATCCGCCTTCAAAGGCCACGATCACGTTAACAACTTTAATGTCTTGTTCTGGGTCGTCTGCGGAACGACGAGGGCCGGCTGGCGAATGGTGAAAACCAGTCGTTCGATTTGCCATCAGGCAACGATAGCCCTCGAATTCCAAGTGGACATCTGGGTCCTCCGCCAGACACCGTGCGCCTTGAACAGTCGCCGCCGTATGGAACTGTCAACCATCGTCAGCGCCAAGGTTCCACTACGATTTTCACCTGATCGCCGGGCGCGGCCAGCCGATCGAATGCCGCAGCAGTTTCGGCGAGGGAAACACGATCGGTCAGGAATGCGCTGCCGTCGATCAGACCCTCACCCAAGGCGTGCAATGTGTCAGCGAACTCGTCCGGCGAATAGGCCCAGACGAAGCTGAAGCGCATCTGCTTGTTGATGCCGATGACCGGGACGATCCGGTCATCCTCCATGCATGCGCCGACCACGACGATGTGCGAAAGCGGCGGCGCATTTTCGAGCAGGTTCTGCAACATTCCAGGTACGCCGACGCATTCGAATACGACTGCATCGCGGACTGACCGGCCCTGCAGCTGTGCGTGGCCCAAAGAGGCGAGCGTTGCCGGAACGTCCAGCACCTCCCAGTGGTTATGGGCGGATGCCGTGGCTGGATCGACGACGATATGGGCGCCCATCTGCTCGGCCAGAGCACGGCGGGCGGGCGAGAAATCCGCTGCGATAACAGGACCGATGCCGCGCCGCTTGAGCGCGACGATGACAGCAAGCCCGATCGGGCCGCAGCCGATCACCATCGCCACACTCCGGCTGCCCGGATTGGCGACAGCAACCGCATGCGTGCCGACGGCCAGGGGCTCGGTCAGTGCGGCGATTTCCGACGGCAGGCCATTGGGGACTGGCAGCAACAGCGCCTCGGTCAGCGCGACCCGCTCAGCCAGTGCGCCCGAAAAGCGGGTGGAAAAGCCGATCAACTCTGGGCCACCGGGGCCAAAGGCAAAGGGCGTCGAAACGACGCGGGTCCCAGGCTTGAGACGCTTGTCGGTGCCGGGTCCATGATCGAGAATCTCGGCGCAGAATTCATGGCCCAGCACGAGATCCTGCGCGGGATCGATGGTATCGGGCGCGCCAGACCGTCTGCCGATTTCCACCCCATGTTCCAGATGGTGCACGGCATGCAGGTCCGATCCGCAGATGCCGCAGGCCAGTGTGCGGGCGACGACCTGACCCTGTTCGGGGCGCACATCCGGAACATCTGTGACAATCAGTTGCGTGCCCCGGCGCACCGCAGCGCGCATGGTTCCACGGTCCATCAGGCGATCGCCTTTTCGGACGGCTTGGCCTGGCCGTCCCACTTCGGCTTCTCCTTGCGCAACCCCTCGACGATCTTGTCCCAGAAAGCTGTCGTGCTGCCCTTGAAGCGAATATCGAAATTGTCCGCCGTGCGAAACTCGAGCACTTCAACACCCTCGGGCCCCGGCCTGTAGGTATAGGGGACATCGCGGCCGACGAAAAAGCCGTCGCCCGGCCCCAGTTGCTCGGTCCCCAGCTTCAGCGTGCCGGCGATGATATAATACAGGCAGTCGGCATTGTGGCTGTGCAGCGGGAGCGGGAAGCCGCTCTTGAACCAGGCGTAGGTCAGGCTCATGCCCGGCATCGCGAACAGCAAGCGTACCTCGTTGCCATCATCAGCCCCTTCAGCCGTGGCGCGGGCGATACCTGCGCCGATAACATCGGTGATCCCCGCATATTCCATGCACGATGTCTCGCTATAGGGCGGAGCGTCGGCCGTGCGATATATCTCGAAAGTGGTGGTCATCTTCTTTTCCCTTCAGCCTTAGGATGCGCTCAGGACTGCGCGCAAGTCGGGTTGTCCGGTATGGGCGGTGAGGCCGCCATCGACGGGGATCGCTGCACCGGTGACGCCGCTGGCATCATCTGAAGCGAGGAACAGCGCGACCGCCGCGATTTCCTCAGGCCGGGCAAAGCGCTGCTGCGGCACCTTTGCTTCCCACGCCTCGCGCAACCCAGGAATGGCGGCGACTCCATCGGCCAGCAGCGGTGTATCGACCGGGCCAGGGCAAATGGCATTGGCGCGAATGCCATCGCGCGCATGGTCGATAGCAAGACAGCGGGTATAGTTGATGACCCCGGCCTTGGCGGCGTTATAGGCGGTAAAGCCGTAATCGGCCGCGAGCCCGGAGGCCGACGCAGTGTTGACGATGACCCCGCCGCCCTGCGCCTTCATCTGCGGGATGACTACCCGGCAGGCATAAAAGACAGCGTCCAGGTTGACAGCGATGCAGCGATTCCATTGCGCAACGGCCATGTCCGGCGTTAGCCCGAAATTGCCGATGCCGGCATTGTTGTAGAGAATGTCCACAGTCCCGAAGCGCTCGACGCATCGATTGACCAGAGGCCCCATGGCTTCGGGATCGACGACGTCGATCACCTCGTGCACGGCCCTATTGCCCAGCTCCAGTGCCAAAGCCCGACCCCGGTCACCGTGGAGATCGGCAATCACCACCGAGCCGCCCTCTGCGACCAGACGGCGGACAAAGGCCTCGCCAATACCCGAGGCTCCTCCGGTGACGATCGCGGTTTTTCCTTCAAATCGCATGGTATTTCCTCATTCTGACAGCGTCTGCAGCCAGTAGAGCAGCGCAGCGGTTACCGCGTCGGGGCGATCCTGCTGGGTCCACTGCCCGCATCGCGGCGATCATGCCGAAGCCCGGCAGCATCGACAGCACGACATCGCGGGTGCCGCCGATATCGAGCGCGGGCTGACCGACCGTCGCTCCGCGCGAGGGGTCCAGGAAATCGACATCACGATGCTGGTTGCGATAGCGATTCAGGGGGCCGCGCAGTCCGTTGACCCGGAATTCGTTTGCCAGATAGGCAATGTCGTCTTCGCTCATCCATGCCGGGAAGGGCCATGGATCAGGCAGGCCGTCGAGCAGGCTCGCACCGGACGGCTTGCCATTGCCCAAGCCGTCCGGTGCCTCGCCTGCCAGCCAGTAATAGAAGCGTCGGATGAAGGCCTCGATATCATCAGGCTTGTCGCTGCCGCCATAGCCCCGGCAATCGATCGCGCAGACGGTATGGCCTACCGCAGCGATGGGGGCGCTCTGGTGCCGCCAGGCCGCCCAGCTTTCGGGAAACCCGTGCACGAGCACCACCAGCGGCCCCTGGCCTGCCACTGCAGCGTGCAGGGTAATGCCGTTGGCGGCGATAGCACGGAATTCCGGTGCGATCACAGCCTCCAACCCAGGCTGATGCCATAAGTCGCGGGGCGGCCCGCCATCCGCCATGCAGTATCGGCCTGGAAGGTCGAATTCCAGTAATAGCTGTTGAACACGTTACGCCCCCAGATCTGGACGCGAAGCTTGCCGTCTTCAGTCTCGACGCCAGCGCGCAGGTCGACCAGCGTGCGTTCGTTGATCCGCAGCAGCGCAGGATCGCCGAAGGTGGAGTTGGTCGCGCTGTTGAAATTGACATTGCCCCCCACCGTCGCGTTCCAGCGATCGCTCACTGCCCATTTGTATTGGACGTCGGCATTGACCTGCCATTTCGGGGTGAACGGAAAGGCCGATCCCTCGTAATCGGCAAACATGCCGGTGCCGTTGAAGCCGGTGAATTCGTCGATCCGGCTCTTGATATAGGTACCGGAGAGATTGGCGGTCAGGCCGTCGACCGGAAGCCAATTGACGGCGGCCTCCACGCCGTAAATGTGCGATTGCGGCACGTTGACCAGCTTTTCGAGCAGACCGAAAATCGGGTCGAGAATACGGCCGCGGACCTGCTTGTCCGAATAGTCGTAGTAGAATGCCGCCGCGTTGAATTGCAGCGTGCGATCGGCCAGCGGCAGCTTGAACCCGGCCTCATAAGCCAGCAGCGATTCCTGCGTCGCGGGCAGAAAGCCGGTAAAGGAGGAGGCGGGTACAGTGGGGAAACCACCAGCCTTCCATCCCCGCGACACGTTCGCATAAACGATGGCGCGATTGTCGAACGTGTAGGTGAGGCCTGCGCGCCACGATATATTGTCCTGGTCAAGCTGGTCAGACACCAGCGCAGGCTGGAATGCCGGACTGAAGGTGAGGCAGCTGCCAGGTCCGATCGGGTTGACCGGAAGCGCGCCGGTAAACAGCTGGGTCAATATGTTGAAGCTCAGGAACGTTGTACCGTCGGCATCATAGCCGCAGCCCTGGAAGCTTCGCTCGTTGCGAGTGTAGCGAATGCCGCCCTGCGCGGTCAGCTGCGGCGTCAGATCATATTCCAGATTTCCATAGCCCGCCCAGGTCGTCACTTTCTGGTCGGTGAACACGCCCGAAACGGTCAATATGGGCAGACCGGGAATGATCACGTTGCTGCTGAGATCATTGGTCTGCAAAATCTGGCGTTCATTTGCCCTGTCACGCGAATAGTTTGCGCCCAGGATCCACCGGGCATCGCCGGACGTACCGGTGAGGCGCAGCTCCTGGAAAAAGCTTTCGACATGGCCGGGCGTGTAGCTGTCTAACTGCCGCCATTGGGTCGCATCCAGATCCTGCCGGGCGTCGGTATTGAACTCAAGCCACGAAGTGATCGAGGTCAGCCGCACATCATCGGACACGTCCAGATCGGCGCGCAGCGATACCTGATAGAAATCATCGTCGCGGCGCATGGGGTTCTGTTGCGTCCAGTTGGCCGTGCGAGCGTTGGCCGGTGCCAGCGGCGTGGCGAGCACATAGGGATAGGCATTAGCGGGATTGTACGGCGTGTGCGCGATGAGCTGCGGGGCTTGGACATCGGACTTGTCGCGCCAGCCGTTGATGTTGAGCGTCATCGACAACTTGTCAGTCGGGTCCCACACGATCAGGGCACGCCCTGCGATACGCCGGGAATCGCCCAGTTCGTCGTTGCGGGAATAATTGCGTTGCCATGCGCCGCCCTCGTCAATTCGCGCGCTCAGCCGGATACCCAGCGTATCGGTGACCGGGCCGCTGACGAACCCGGACAGCTCGAAGGCGTTGAACCGGCCAAAGCTGGTGTCCAGGCCTGCCTCAAGCTCGTTGCCTGGCTTTTGCGAGATATAATTGATCGCCCCACCCGTGGCATTCTGGCCATAGAGTGTGCCCTGCGGCCCTTTCAGCACTTCGAGCCGCTGAAGATCGAGTGCGGCCCCTTGGGTCAGGATAGCGAAAGGCAACGGCACTTCATCGACATAAACGCTGACAGCGGGCGATGCCGCGAGGGTCGATTCGAAAAAGCCCACGCCGCGGATCGTATAGACCGGCGTCGCGATCTGGCTTTGCGTGAAGGTGAGGCCGGGAACGACCTTGGCGAGATCGGCAATCGTGCTGATGCCCTGGCTGCGCAACTGGTCGCCGCCGAGCGCAGTGACCGACATTGGTACAGAGTTCAGCGACTGTTCGCGGCGCTGCGCGGTGACGATGATTTCCTGCGCAGCGCCCGCTTCGGAACTTTGTTCTGCGTCAGGAGATGCCTGGGCCATGGCAGGGACCGCCATCAGGAATGGCAGGCAGGCGGCGCTGGCAAGCAGCAAGGTGCTTTTCGACAAGGTGCTCTCCTCTGTTCTGGCAGCTTTTGCTGCTGCCTTGACCAGAGAAAAGCAGTTCGCACAAAAATAGTCAATAATGACTAGTCATGCATGACTGTTATTTTGCCAGCGGCCGTCCGGCGAGGTTGGCGCAGAGCCGCCGATGCCGCTCCATCATCCGGGCAATGGCGGACTGGATCATCGGACGTGATGGATTCAGGCTGTTCTCGATAATCAGCCCGCGCACGCTGGCAACGAGTAGCCAGCCATGGGGGACCAGCAATTCCGGGTCGGAAAATCCGGCGTCGCTGGCCAGATTGATGAATTCGTCATGGATTTCCTCCTCGACCCGGCTGGTGACCGGTTGCAGCTCGTCGAGCAGCTCGCGATCCCAGCGCGCCGCCAGCAGGATGTCGGTCAGGGCCAAACCTTCGGGCTGCGAATGGGTGAGCCAGGATATGCGCGCATAATCGAGCAGCCGCTCGTACGGATCATCGATCGCCTCGGCCAACGCTCTGGCAGAGTCCATGACACAATTGATCGCGCGCTCGGCAGCGGCGACCATCAGCGTGTTGCGGTTGGGGAACTGGTGCAGCACCGACCCCCGGCTCAAACCGGTCTCCGCCATGACATGTGCGATCGTCGTAGCGGTAAAGCCATCCCTGACGATGCAGGCGATAGTCGCGTCCAATATCCTGTCGCGCACTTCTGCGCCCTTGGGGGTCAACTGGCGCTGGTGGACGGCTCTGCTGGCTGTCTGGGTACTGGTCATGATCTTCATGTGAACGCGGTTGCCGCAAAGGTCAAATTGGTAGGATGTCCGTTTGCAGGAGCTAAGAGGCCGTTTCAGAAGGGGTTGAGCGGCTGAGGTTCATGTGATTCCGGGAGTTTGCAGACATCTCGGAGACAGGCATGTGGACCCCAGCTGGCCGCGCGCAGCATACGCACGTGGCGAAGCGATACCAGACGGATTTGAGCGATGCGGAGTGGCGGCTGATTGCCGGGTTTCTGCCCGAGGCGAGTTCTACCGGACGACGGCGCGAATGGCCGCTGCGCGAGATCGCGAACGCAATCTTTTGCGTCCTGCGCGGCGGGATCGCCTGGCGGTTGGTGCCGAAGGACTTCCCACCCTGGCCGACAGTGCATCGCTGGTTCGCTCGGCTGCGCGACGAGGCCGTGGTCTAGCGGATGAACCAGATGAACCATGCGCTGGTTATGGCCGATCGCGAACGGACAGGGCGCGAAGCCAGTCCGAGTGCCGCCATCATTGACAGCCAGAGCGTCAAGACCACAGACAGCGGCGGCCCTTGGGGCTATGACGCGGGCAAGAAGATCAAGGGACGCAAGCGCCATGCCCTGGTCGATACCGATGGCAGGGCGCTGCTGGTCGAACCCCACACCGCCGATGTTCAGGATCGTGATGGCGGCAGCGCAATGCTGCAAATATCGCGCAGCCTGTTCCCGTTCATCGAGAAAGTCGGGGCTGATGGCGGCTACAAGCACGAGCACGTCAGCAAGATCACCGGCCAATCAGGCTTCGCCGTCTCGCTAGGGACGTCGAGGCAACCCTCAAGTCCGCCGCCGCATTTCTTCACGCAGCCGCCGCCATGCTCATGATCCGCCGATTGGCTTGATCCGCCTGAGTTTCGAAATCAACTCTAAGAATTTTCAGCTTTTAAAATAGCGCTGCAACGCAGCTCACGGCGGGACGTGGGCCGGTTGCAGGCGAACGGGTGTCGTCGGTGCACAGACCTAAGCCGCAGGTTCGCTGCTAGGCGACACGCCAAGACAAATTGCTTACTGTATCTGGACGAAAGCAGACCTGCCCCTCACAAGCGCCGGCAGACGACTCGCTCTATGGCTACAGCTTACCTTGGCTCACTGCGTGCCACAAAACCGTGCCATCTTCCTTTGGCAAGCCTCGCCCTAACCTTCATGCCATAGGCGTCGGGCGAGAGTGGTTGCTTTGCACGGTGCCTGGTAGAATTGCAGAACCAGCAAGCAGCGACGATGTTATGCAACGCATCCGACCCGCATTCACTGCGCGGGACAAGGTGTTCAGCAGTTGCCTTCAGGAGTGTCGCCTTTTTCGTCGTTATGCCGTGACGTGAAGCAAAATCAGAGATCTCGCGGTGCCAAATCGGTTGGCGACAATAGTAGCAAACATCGTTCTGCTGGCGGCGACGAATGTTTCTGATCTTAGAAATTTTGTTCAATTCACACCTCCAATGACAATTGGTCATTGTGGTATGCGCCGGCGTGGAGCCGTCCCGAGGCGGATGAGCTTCTGCTCGCATACTAGGCCGCTATCGCGTGCCCCACAGTCCTCGATGAAACCGCATTGCCGCTGATCTCTCCTCAATCGTATGCGGCCGAGTGCCAATTTGCAAATGAAGAAATTGTCGACTCTGGTGCCGATTCAAAATCGGCTGCTTTTCAGCCGGTTGCAGAACGACAGGTCCTGGCTGGCAAAGGACCAAAGCCGACGGTCGGCTTTTGGAATGATCTTGCTAGGTCTGGCGTTACCGCAGATGGTTTGCTGCCATCGGCTTTCGCTGGATCAGATCCCACCGATTTCCGTAAAGGCTCAAACACGGCTACAATATCGTAGTCATCGTAGCGCGGTCCCTCGAGGAAAATGACGCCTTGGCTCAGATACTCGAAATGATCTCGGGCGAAGTCGTCTGTTTCGAAAAAAAGGAAGACTTGACCGCCGCATTAATCTCCAACTGCCTTTCGCTGTCGGTCCTCAGCAGCACGCGCGAACCAAATCCAATGCCCGAATTGGCGCTTCAAAAGTTCCAGGTTGCTCAATCTTCGAAAATTCCAAGGGCTATAAAATGCTCGAACCGTTCTTCACCCGACCGGATGTTGAGACCCTTGGCCTCTAGCCACCTGTCATCAAAGATCGTGGACGCATAGCGTTCACCAGAATCGCACAAAATTGACACGATTGAACCGTTCTGGCCGTTGGCAGCCATGCTCATGGCCAACCGCGCACATGCCACCAGATTGGTGCCCGTCGATCCACCAACGGCGCGTCCCAGATGGCGCGAGATGACACGCGCGGCAGCAATCGAGACTTCGTCCTCGACCACCTCCATGCGATCTATCACCGTAGGAACAAACGAGGGCTCCACCGTTGGCCGACCAATCCCCTCGACAAGGCTCGCTCCCTCGGGCGCCAGACGTACTGTCCGGTCGTGCCAGTGCCGGTGAAAGACCGATGCCTTCGGATCGGCCACACAGATCTGGGTTGGATGTCGGAAGTAGCGCACATAGCGCCCCATCGTAGCCGAAGTACCGCCGGTCCCTGCACCGCAAACAATCCAGGTCGGCACCGGATGGGGTTCGCGCCGCATCTGGGCAAAGATGCTTTCGGCAATGTTATTGTTGCCGCGCCAGTCGGTCGCTCGCTCGGCAAACGTGAACTGATCCATCCAATGCCCGCCCTGCTCTGCGGCAATCAGAGCGGCAACGTCATAGATTGTTTTCGGATCGTCCACCTTGTGGCAAACCCCACCATGCGTCTCAATAGCCGAAATCTTTTCGCACGTCGTGCTCGCAGGGACCACTGCCACGAAGGAAAGCCCAAGCATCCGCGCAAAATAGGCCTCCGACACCGCCGTTGAACCGGAGGACGCCTCGACGATGGTTGTCTCAGGACCGATCCAGCCGCTGCACAGCGCATGGAGAAACAACGACCGCGCCAGACGATGCTTGAGGCTCCCGGTCGGATGGCTACTTTCATCCTTCAGATAGAGCGCAATACCAGGCAGTGCAGGCAATGATACCGGCAGCAGATGGGTATCAGCCGAACGGGCGTAGTCGGCTTCGATGCGCCCTATGGCCCAGTTCACCCAAGCCGGATCAATGCGCGCCTGCCTGGTTTCATTCACATGTTGTTGCGCCACAATGTCGCACCTGCCTTCCACGAAACGCCCACTTCGTGCCAGTATCCGGCAATCTTTTCCTGTGGGGCGATGTCGAGCAGTTCCTCCACTGGACTGTCGAAGTAGGCAAGGTCGAATACGCCCTTGAAGCAGCGGCCGAAGTCCACATCGAAGCTGGACATGGTCACCACCTCGTTCAGGCTCTGCGTGCCGTCGGTCTCGATGGCGGGCATCCAGCGATTGTGCGCCATCGGGTGCCCGTTGACAAAGCCGGGCTTGTCGCACGCCTCGGTGATTGTGAAGTGCCCTTCCGCAAGGCGGCGATCATAAGCAGCCAGCGTAACACCGAAAGTGCCACCTGGGGCAAGGCGCGGGCCAGCCTTTCCGACATAGACCGGGCGGCTCATCTGGATCGATCCCAGCTTCTTGGGATAGCCCTGATGAATGCCCCGCAGCATCGCAAATTCCTTGTCCACCCAGATGTAGACGCAGCGCGAATAGGTCTTGCCCTGGAACTTGCAGCGCACGACAATGAACATTTCCTTGTACTGCACGCGCGCCGGATCAAGCAGTTGCGCCGGATCATCGCCGGTTGATTGCCAATCAGCCCAGATCGCGGCGACGGCCCCCGGATCTTCATCAGCCAGCTCGAACCCGTCGGGCAAAAGCGCGGCGACCTTGGCAGGGTCGGTGCGGTATTCCAGCGTGATCAGCTCGCCCGAATAGTGCCAGGGCACAGGCGGCACGATGCTGGCCTTGCCGGTCGGGGTGCGGGGATAGAACAGGCCCTTCAGATCGGTCATGGAAACCTCGGAAAATTGCAATTACCAGCGTTCTAGCGACCTGTCGGGGCCTAGCTTGGCCGCAACGGCCAAAGCCTGAACCTTTGCAGCGCGCTACTGTGAGCCCCGAGATTCCAAGAAGGGCCCGTCCATGACCACCGAATACCGCCGCATCCTGCTCGATGGCTATCCAATCCTCACCACCCGCCACGGCGATGAACTGGTCACCAGGGACGGACGCAGCATCGGCGTCGACGAAGCCGTGCATCTGGCTCCGTGCAATCCTTCGAAGATCATCTGCGTCCACCTGAACTACCACAGCCGCGTGCAGGAATTCATCACCAAGCTGCCGCCCGCACCCACCTATTTCCAAAAACCCATCACCGCGCTCAACACGCACAAGGGCGCGGTGGTGCGGCCCGAACGCTGCAACTGGCTGAATTATGAGGGCGAAATCGCCATCGTGATCGGCAAGACTTGCCGCAACATCTCGCCTGCCGAAGCCGGGGACTACATCCTCGGCTATGCCGTTTCCAACGACTACGGCCTGCATGACTTCCGCGATACCGATGCCGGATCGATGCTGCGCGTCAAAGGTTCGGACACACTCTGCCCGATCGGACCCGGCCTCGTCACCGGGTGGGACTTCCGCGACAAAATGATCCGCACCTATGTGAACGGCGTCCTCAAACAAGAGGACACGACCGCGAACATGGAATGGGACATGCATTATCTGGTGGCTGACATTGCGCGCACTATCACGCTTGAGCCGGGCGACGTGCTGCTTTCTGGCACACCTGCCAACAGCCGCCCGGTGCAGATTGGCGATGTGGTAGATGTCGAAGTCGAAGGCCTCGGTCGCCTGTCCAATACCATCGTCCACGGCCCCACCCCGATCCGTGATGATTGCGGCGCACAGCCGACCGAAAGCGAGGAAGTGATCTCCACCGCGTTGGGCGGGGATTGGGAATTCCGCGGAAAGCGCGCCGCTGGCGGCCAGGGCGCGGCCTTCTATGAATCCGCGCTCGTCGACAAGAAGTAAGGACGGAACCAGCTCCATGACCGACGCAACGCGGTTCTATATCGATGGCGCATGGGTGGCGCCGTTGGGCAACGCACGGGCTGACATCGGCAACCCTGCGGAACGCTCGGTCGTGGGGCAGGTCGCGCTCGGTGGCCCCGCCGACGCCGAAGCAGCCATTGCAGCTGCCAGGGCAGCCTTTCCGGCGTGGTCTGCCACCAGCCGAGAGGAACGACTGGCCTACCTCGAAGCGATCAACGCCGCGCTGATCGCCCGCGCTGATGAGATCGGCGATGCGATCATGGCCGAAATGGGCGCGCCCATCGGCCTTGCAAGAGGGGCACAGGCAGGCTCCGGCCCGCAGCATTTTGCCGAAGTGATCCGCGTACTGCGCGACTACCCGTTTGAGGTGCCGATCGGCTCCACCCTGCTGCAGCGCGAGGCAATTGGCGTGTGCGTGCTGATCACGCCTTGGAACTGGCCGATGAACCAGATCGCCACCAAGGTTGCCCCGGCGCTTGCCGCCGGTTGCACGATGGTGCTCAAACCCAGCGAAGTCGCCCCGCTCGATGCAGCTATCCTTGGCGAAATCATCGATGTGGCAGGCCTGCCCAAAGGCGTGTTCAACCTTGTCCATGGCGCAGGCCCAGACATCGGCAATGCCCTGACCGGCCACCCCGATGTCGATATGGTCAGCTTCACAGGCTCGACCCGCGCTGGCGTGGCCATCGCCACCAACGCCGCCCCCACGATCAAGCGCGTCGCGCTCGAACTCGGCGGCAAGAGCGCCAACATCATCCTGCCGGACGCGGATTTCGCCAAGGCCATCCCCGCCGGTGTGCGCGGCTGCATGCTCAACACCGGGCAAAGCTGCAATGCACCCACCCGCCTGCTCGTCCCGCGCGCCAGACTGGCCGAAGTCGAAGCGCTGGCCAGCGCGGCGGCAGCGGCAATCCGCGTAGGCATGCCTGCCGACAACCCCGATATCGGCCCCGTCGCCAATGCCGCACAACATGCCCGCGTGGTCACGCTGATCGATCAGGCCTGCGCCGAAGGCACGCGCCTGCTCTGCGGCGGCTCCACCCCGCCCGCCGGACTGGAACAAGGCCTGTTCGTGGCACCCACAATCTTCACAGATGTTCCCCCCGACGCCCTACTCGCACGCGAGGAAGTGTTCGGCCCGGTCTTGGCCATCATCCCCTATGACACTGTCGACCAGGCGATAGAGATCGCCAACGACAGCCCCTATGGACTTTCAGGCTATGTCTGGGGTGCCGACAAGGACAGCGCTCGCGCCGTCGCCCGCCGCCTGCGCACGGGCATGGTCCACCTCAACGGTGCAGGGCTCGATAGCGCCGCGCCGTTCGGCGGCTACAAGATGTCGGGCAACGGGCGCGAATGGGGGCGCTTCGGACTGGAAGAGTTTCTCGAAATCAAATCGATCTATGGCGGGGCCTGACGCCGCGCCGCACATGCGCTAGTCTGGTGCGGCCATGCACAGCCCGACCATCTCTGCACAATTCCTGCGCCATGTGGCCAATTGTGTCGAGCTGACCGGGCGCAATCCCGCGCCATTGCTGGCAGAACTCGGTATTGCCAAGGCGCACCTCGATGATCCCGATGGCCTGATTCCGCTCGCGGCCTTCCTCTCGTTCTTTGAAAGCGCCGCGCTGTTGGTGCGCAATCCGCATTTCGGGCTTCATGCCGGGCGGCTGGCCGGATCGGACAGCCTTGGTCCGTTAAGCTTCCTGTTCCTCAGCGCGCCCACGCTCGGCACGGCGTTCAGCAGCTTCACCCGCTACCTCGCCCTGATGCAGCAGGCCTCGCGCCCCTCGTTCAGCATTGGTGAGCGCTGGGCGACGTTCGAATACATGGTGCAGGATCAGCGCCTGATCGCGCGGCGGCAGGACGCAGAATACTCGATCGGCGCGATGTTCAGCCTTGCCCGCCAGTTCAGTGGCGGCACGCTCGAACTGCGCGAGGTGCGCTTCGAGCATGAGCGCGTGGGCGAATACGCGCGCTACCGCGAATACTTCGGTTGCGATGTCTTCTTCGAACAGGACACCAACGCGATCTCGTTCGACAGCGCGCTGCTCGAAACGCGCGGCAAAGTTCTCAGTTCGGCGCTCCATCCCATTATCGAAGATCACCTTCGCCGGCTTGAACCAATCGGCGAACTGCAAGGCATGGGCTTTGCCGACAGGGTGCGCACAATCATCAGCACTGCCTCGCTCGATCAGCCCCCTCTGGCCACCGATGTAGCCAGAACGCTCGATTGTTCGCTCGCCACGCTCAACCGCCGCCTTTCCGAAGACGGCACAAGCTGGCGCGCACTTCTGGCCGAACACCGCATGGATGCCGCCGCGCGCCTCTTGCGCGACAGCAAGCGCGATATCAGCGCCATCGCGCTCGCGCTGGGCTATTCAGAAAGTGCCGCCTTCGTGCGCAGCTTCACCCGCCATTTCGGCACGCCACCGGGGCGCTACCGCCGCCGGATAAAAAATGGCGCCGCGATCGGTGAGGAAAGCAGCGCCAGTTCAGGGTAGAAGGTTCAGCAGTTCACCACTTTACCGTAGCACTCACACCATAAGTCGCAGGTCGCGCAAAGACCGAAGTCGTGCCCAGCGGTCCCAGGTTCAACGCATAGGCCCGATAGGCCTTGTCAAACACGTTGCGCCCGAAGACCTGCACCGACAGCCGGTCGTTGTCCGCCGTCCAGCTGAGCGAGGCATTGGTCACGTTATAGGCCGGCTGGATCGATGAGCGTCCATTGGTCACTTCCAGGAAGTGCTTATCGTACCACACGCCATCCACCTGCGCGACCACATTGCCGCCCGCCAGATCAACGTTGTAGCGCACCACGTAGTTCAGGCTGAACCGCGGCGCATTGGGGAACTGCGCGCCAGACACCGACTTGGCCGGATAATTGCAGAAGTACGTGCCGTCGTTCTGGTCCGTGCAATACTGCGGCACTGATGCTCCGGGCACGAGCACCGACAGGAATTGCGATCCCGCCGTCTGCACGGTGTCGACATGGGTGCGCTCCCACGTCGCGCCCAGATTCACGTTGAACCGTTCGCTCGGCTGGAAGAACGTTTCGATCTCCATGCCGGTGGCATTGGCATTGCTGTTGCCCACCTGCGGCACCCCGCCGATCAACGCAAAGGCCTGATAATCATTGTAGATGTAGTGATAGGCCGTGGCATTGACGCGCACGGTGCGCGATGGGTTGGACCACTTCACCCCCGCCTCGAACGAATTGAGCGTTTCGGGCCGGTGCTGGAACGTCTGCGCGGTGACATATCCGTTAAGCGTGAAGTTGCCGCCCTTGATCCCCCGGTTCCACGATGCAAACAGCAGCGTATCATCGGCAGGCTTGTAGTTCAGCGTGACACGCGCCGCCACATCGCCATCGGAAATGCGGTCAGCTCCGGGCAATGCAGCCGAGAATGTCTCGTCGCTCGCAATCACCGAAGATGCGCCGCCTTCCACCACGCGTGAGGCATAGTCGACACGCTTGGTATCCTTCGAATAGCGCAAGCCGCCGATCAGCGTGACCTTGTCGGAAAAGTCATATTCCGCCTGCCCGAACACCGACCAGTTCTTGGAACTCAGATCATACGTTTCGGCAATCGTCGGTGCCACGCCCGGCAGTCCGGCTGCCAGCGCCGCGCCAATCGCAGGCGCACCCACGGTGTCGATCGTGCCTTTGATCTTCATGTCGAGGTAATAGGCGCCCGCCTGCCAGCGCAGTGCATCGCTTTCACCCGAAAGCCGCACTTCCTGGCTGAATTGCTTGTACCGCGCGGTGGTGCGGAACACGATCACTTCCACCGGCAGCGCATCGCCGTCTTCCTGATAGTTCTTATCCAGATCGGTGTAGTTGGTGATCGCGGTCAGGTTCACCCCGCCCAGATCATAAGTCAGTTTGCCCTGATATATCTGCGTGTTGCGGTCAAACCGGCCCAGCGTGCCGCTGAAGTTCTGGAACGGGCTGGCAGGTTCGCCGGTAATCCCGTTGATCACCCCGCCGCTGCCATTGCCAAGGCCTGCTGCATCGGTGCCGCAATAGCCATTGTCCTGCAAATTGCAGTTATCAAACACATAGCCGCCAGTGGCCACGTTGTTGTCTTCGCTGTGCTTGACCCACAGATCAAGCTTGCCGTCTGGCCCCAGATCGGCCTGAATTGTGCCGCGCAGCGCCCAGCCGTTCTCCGCGCCCAGATCCTGCCCATTGCCGTCGAACACGCCAGGCAGGGCTGCGGCTGATTTGATATAGCCATCAGCCTTCACCACCCGGCCCGCAATGCGCGCGCGGATGCCCTCGGTCAGCGATCCTCCCACCGCCCCTTCCAGCGCGCGTCGGTCAAACCGTTCGTAGCTGGCGGTCAGGTATCCGTTGAATTCGGCCTTGCTCGCCTCGGTCGAAAGGTAGTGGATCAACCCGCCTGTAGCATTGCGTCCAAACAGCGTGCCCTGCGGCCCGCGCAGCACTTCCACGCGGCTCACATCGAATAATTGCCCCGAAAGCCCGTTGATCGATCCCATATAGGCATCATCAACATAGACCGCGATCGGCGCTTCCAGATAGTCGGTGAAGTTGTTCTGCGAAATGCCGCGCAGGTTGAAGATCGTCACATTGGGGGACCATGCGTTCAGCTGCAACCCCGGCACCTGCTGAGTGATCTGCGTGGCATCGGTCACACCCAGCGCTTTCAGCTGATCCCCGGAATAGGCGGTAATCGCAATCGGCACCGACTGCACGTTCTGTTCGCGCTTGTTGGCGGTGACGACGATATCGCCAAACATGGAGTCTGACTGTTCGGCCTGCGCCTGAACATCTTGGGCAAAGGCGCAAGAACCCGAAACAGCAATGGCCAGAATTGAAGCAGTGCCCGCAAACTTCACGAACGTCATCATCATTTCCCCCCTGTGCTCTTGTCGGGCGATCACGCGCGGCAGAGCCGGTTTATTGTCTTGATGCCGCGCAGAATGCGTCCGCTGCTTGCTGAACGCTTGCCCAATCCGGCCAATGAGTGGAATGAGTGGATCGCGCTCAGCCGCCCAACACGCGCCTCAGCACCACTTCCAACTGGTCCAGCGCTTCATCCAGCAGCGCATCGGGCATTGTCAGCGCTGGCAGGAACCGCACCACATTGCCGCGCAATCCGCACGACAGCAGCAGCAGCCCCTCGTTCGCCCCTTCCAGCACAATCGCCCGCGTGGCTTCGGGATTGGGACGACCCGCATCGCCATCGTGCACCAGTTCCAGCGCGATCATCGCACCTGGCCCACGTACATCGCCAATGGCTGACATCCCGCCATCTTTCAGCGCACGCAGCCGCGCCTTGATCCGATTCCCGATTGCTACGGCCCGCGCGCATAGATCTTCCTTGGCAATCACTTCGAGCACGGCAAGGCCTGCCGCACAGCCCAGCGGCGATCCGCCATAGGTGCCGCCCAACCCACCCACATCAGGTGCGTCCATGATGTCGGCCCGGCCCATCACGCCCGAAATCGGAAACCCGCCCGCCATCGCTTTGGCAATCGTCATCAGATCGGGCGTCACGCCGGTCGCCTCGCGCACCCAGTCCATCGCGAACATGCGGCCCGTGCGGGCAAAGCCTGCCTGCACTTCATCGGCAATCAGCAGAATGCCGTGCCGGTCACAGATCTCGCGGAGCGCTGTGAAGAAGGCATAGGACGCATTGTAGAACCCGCCCTCGCCCAGCACCGGCTCCAGTACGATGGCCGCCACCGCGGATGGCTCGATCGACGATGCAAACAGCGCCTCAATCCCGGCAATCGCCTGCTCTTCGGAAAACCCGTGATAGGGGATCGGAAAGCGCGTGTGGAACACATCGGCCGGCATCGGACCGAACTTTGCCTTGTAGGGCAGGACCTTGCCCGTCATCGCCAGCGTCAGCAGCGTGCGACCATGATACCCGCCCTGAAACGTGATGATCCCACGCCGCCCGGTGTGAGCACGCGCAATCTTTACCGCGTTCTCCAGCGCTTCGGCTCCGGTCGTGAAAAAGATCGATTTCACCGGCCCTTCGATCGGCGCAATCGCATTCAGCTTTTCGGCAAGTTCGATGTAGTTCTCGTACGGCGTAACCTGAAACGAACAGTGCGAAAACGCATCAAGCTGCCGCTGTACCGCTGCGAGCACGCGCGGATGGCCGTGGCCGGTGTTGCACACGGCAATGCCGGTTGCAAAATCGATATAGCGCTTGCCCTCGGCGTCATAAGCCTCGGCATTGTCCCCACGCGCAAAAAAGCGCTGGTGCATGGAGCCAACGCCGCGCGGCACGGCAGCTTCGCGGCGAGTCCAGAGTTCAGCATTCGTGGTCATCGGTCGATGCCTCCCATCAGGCAGTATTTGAGTTCTAGATATTCATCGAGGCCGTGGCGCGATCCTTCGCGGCCAAGGCCAGATTGCTTGATCCCGCCAAAAGGCGCGACTTCGGTGGAAATGATCCCGTCGTTAACGCCGACCATCCCGTATTCGAGCGCTTCCATCACTCGCCAGATCCGCCCCATGTCGCGGGCGTAGAAGTAAGCGGCGAGGCCATAAGGCGTATCGTTGGCGATGCGCACCGCCTCGGCCTCGTCGGCAAAGCGGATCACGGCCACCACTGGTCCGAAAATCTCGGACGATGTTATCGCCATATCCGGTGTCACCCCGGTCAGGATCGTCGGCGCAAAGAAGCGCGCGCCCACCTCTGCCCGCGCGCCACCGGCCAAGACCTTGGCACCGGCGGCGCAGGCATCAGCCACCAGCGCTTCGACCTTTTCGACCGCGGCCTGATTGATCAACGGCCCAATCGTCATGCCTGGTTCCGCACCATTGCCGATGAGCAGAGCCGCGACGCGCTCTTCCACCTTGCGGACAAAGGCATCGTGGATGGAATCCTGCACCAATATGCGATTGGCGCAGACGCAGGTCTGCCCGGAATTGCGAAACTTCGATGCCATCAGCCCATCGACCGCCGCATCCAGATCGGCATCGTCAAACACGATAAACGGCGCATTCCCGCCCAATTCCAGGCTAAGTCGGGTCACATTGGTCGCGGCCTGCTGCATCAGCAATTGGCCCACCCGGGTCGATCCGGTGAAGCTCAACTTGCGCACCAATGGATCGGTGCAAAACAGCGTCCCCGCCGCCGCAGGGTCCAGCGTTGGCACCACGCGGAACAGCTCTGCGGGCACGCCCGCCCGGTGCGCCAGCGTTTCCAGCGCCAGCGCCGAAAGCGGCGTTGCCTCTGCCGGCTTGACCACCATTGCGCAGCCTGCCGCCAATGCCGGGGCCACTTTGCGCGTGATCATGGCCACCGGGAAATTCCACGGCGTGATCGCCGCGCACGTGCCCACGCCCTGCTTGATGGTCAGCACGCGCTTGCCCGGGGCGAATGTCGGGATCGTCTCACCATAGGCGCGCTTGCCCTCTTCGGCGAACCATTCGATGAACGCCGCGCCATAGGCCACCTCTCCCCGGGCCTCGGCTAGGGGCTTGCCGCTTTCCGCCGTCACCAGCGCCGCCAATTCGTCCTGATGCGCCATCATCAGATCGAACCAGCGGCGCAGGATCAGCGCACGATCCTTGGCCGTCCGCGCGGCCCAAGCCGGCCGCGTACTTTCAGCCCGAGCAATGATTTCGGCAATTTCGTCCGGGTTGTAGGCCTTGATGGCGGCAATGGTTTCTTCTGTGGCGGGATTGACCACAGTCAGGCCCTCTCCCGCGCCAAGCGTTGCAAAAAGCATGGTGAATCCGTGTGTTCAGGTGGAAGAGGATGTCGTGGCCAGCAACATCCGGTGCTGGCGGATCGGGATCTGCAGCAATGCAAAGCTCGCCAGGAACAGCGCGATGCACAGCGCCAGCACCGCGCTATACCCCGTGCCGTCAATCAGCCGCGCGGCGATCAACGGACCTCCGCCCAGCCCGGTCATCTGCATCGCGATGGCCAGCGACATCATCCGCCCGCTGGTATCGAAATCGCAGATGCGCCCGAGAATAAAGGGCAGGACGAAGTTCCACAGGAAGTTGAACCCGCAAACCCCCAGTGTGAAAAGCGTGAGCGAAGGTTTGCCCAGCAGCAGCGCAATGCTGGCCGCGCCCACCAGAATGCCAAAGGCAATCGCGACATTGCGGTTCAGCCTGCTGGCAAGGAAGACCGAAGCCAGCGCCCCGGCAATGGCAACGACCTGTGACAGGAACAGGCTATCAGCCACGTGTTGTTCGCCAAGCCCCGCCCCCGTGCCCACAAGGAAAAGTACAGCCCAGGCAATGCCTTGTGCCAGATTATAGGCCAGCACCCCGGCCAGCGCCACGCCCAGCAACCCGCGGGAAAGCTGCCGCGCTTCGGGATTGTCCATGGCGTCTTCCACAAAGGCGCGTGGCACTTGGCCTATGGTAATCAAGGCCAGCGCCGAGGCGATGGCGAACGCGCCAAACAGGCCGGGAAAGCCGATGGCATCCAGAATCGCGGGCAGTTGCCAAAGCGTGAAGGCGCCATATGTCAGCAGCAGAACCAGATAGAGCGCCACATTGCGTTCGGTCCGCCGTGTCACGCCAACAAAGGTAAAGCTGATCGAGATGATCGTGCCTTCGCCCAGCCCCGACACGAAGCGCGAAAAAACAAACACCGCGCCATCGGCAAGAGCTGACCCGATGTTGCCAATTACAGCTGCCAAAAGCCCTGCCGCCACGACATGGCGCCAATCCACTCTCCCGCCGAACATGGCCAATGCAATGGTCGCTAGCGCCACGCCCAGCATTTCTACCCCAGCCAGATAGACTGCGGCAGATTCGCTCATCCCCAGTTCGGTCACGAATCCCTGCACGATTCCCGGCTGAATGATGAATGACAGCACACCGATGGTGCCCAACACGATGGCGCTGGCGACCGCCTTCCAGCCATTCACATCTGTTGCGCCGGGAGCAGCAGCCTCAGGTCCGGCAACGCTGGCATGCACCATCAAAGCAAAGCCCTTCAAACGCCGGTATCCACCTTTGCTTCAAGGTTCGGCTCGGATACAGAATTCCACGCATCGTGACGCGCTGCTTGGCAGGACCGGTCAATGCGCCGCCCCTGCCACCCTTTTCTACCCATGATGATTCAGGATAATTTCTGACGATTTCTATCAATATTCGCGACATGCGAATCGATAGGCTCGTTCTCCAACGAGAATGCCTGTTTCCGACCCGAACCTTTGCGTTCGAGCGGGCAGCACCGGGGAGAAAACTATGTCGCATGCAAAAGTGCGCACTGCTGCGCTTGATGGTTGGGCTGGCCTTCTGGCCGACAAGTCTGCCGCTGCAGTTTCGCTTCCAACGCCTGCCTGCTTGCGGGATGCAGTCCCGCCGGGCAATCCTTTGCCGATTGCCGCCAATTCGATGCCACTGGCTGATTTCGTGCGCTTTTCCGAAGATGTGGTGCGGCAAACTCGCGATGTGGCGATCCCATGGTTGGCAGGCGTCCACTATGATCTCGCCTCGCTCGGCCCCATCGGCACGGCGGTAAACTCTGCCGGAAAAGTCGGCACCGCGCTGCGCCGCATGGTCGATTACTTCGCGCTGCTGCAGGATTGCACCGATATCCGGCTTGAGCGCGAGGAGGACATGGCCTCGGTCAGCTATCGCATTCTCGATCCGGATATCTGGCCGCGCCATCATGACGCGATGTTCTCGCTCGGCATCATCGGCCAGATCATCCGGCGCGGCACACGCGGGGCGTGGGACAAGGTAGAGTTCGCGTTCGAGGCGGAAAGCCACGAAATGCGGGGAGACATCGGCAAAGTCCTGCGGGCGTCTTGCACATTTGGCGCAGATACCAACCAGATCCGCTTTCCGGCGCAGATGCTCGATCTTGCCTTGCCGCCAACGCAGGGGCCGCAGGCCGATTTGCGGCAGCTTTCAAGCGAAATGGTGGGCCTGCGCCGCAACACATCGCTGGTGGAACGGCTTGCACAAGTGGTGTTCCGCGATCTGAATACCCAGGGCATTGAGCAGGAGCGCATCGCACGCGAGATCGGCATGTCGAGCCGCACGATGCGCCGCAAGCTGGCCGAGGAAGGCAGCTCGTTTCAGCAAGTGCTCGACGAATGCCGGATGCGGCAAGCCGTGTTCGAATTCCGCACCCGCCCGGACCTGTCGATCGCGCAAATCGCGCTGCGGCTAGGCTATGCCGAACACAGCAATTTCACCCGCGCCTTCCACCGCTGGAGCGGCGTTTCCCCGCAGGCCTACCGGACCAATCTGGCCCGCACAGCACACTGATTCAGAGACTACTTCCATGACCCGATTGCTGCTGCTTGAAGGCAATACCGCCGATAAACGCGCCCGCGCGCGCGATCTTGGCGTACGCAATTCCAGCGAGATCTACGCGCTGGCCATCGCCGCGCATTTCCCGGAACTCGAACTTGATGTGCTCAACGGCGCCGACCCGGATGAAGCAATGCCGCATGGCCGCAACTGGGCCGATTACGATGGCTTTGTCATCACCGGCTCCTCGCTCCACGCATATGACACGGACTTTGCCGTCACCAACCAGATCGCGCTGGTGGCGCAGGCGGCGGAGCATGGCTTGCCGATCTTTGGATCATGTTGGGGGCTGCAGATTGCCGCCGTGGCCGCGGGCGGCGAAGTGGGCCTCAGCCCGCGCGGGCGAGAGGTGGGCTTTGCCCGCAAGATTGCACTGAATTCTGCGGGCCGTGCGCATCCGATGTTTGCGGGCAAGCAGGCCGTGTTTGATGCGCCGTGCATCCACTATGACGAGGTTACGCGCCTGCCGGAAAGCGCCACGCTGCTCGCCTCCAACCGCCACAGCGCGGTGCAGGCCGCAGTCATCCCGCTGGGCCGCAGCGAGGTGTGGGCGGTGCAGTATCACCCCGAGTTTGACCTTGGGCAGATCGTGCAGCTTTATACGCTGTATGAAGACGATATGGTGGCGCAAGGGTTCTTTTCAGACGTTGCGACATTGGCCGCCTATCGCGATAAGGTGGCCGCCCTTGCTGCCGATGGCACCCGCGCAGACCTTGCCTGGCAGCTTGGCGTGGACGAGGACCTGACCGACGACACCGTGCGCCGCGCAGAGATTATCGCATGGATAAAGGCCTGCGTTCTGAAGTGCACCTAGATGCACCTAGCTGCACCTAACCGTCCATAACACGCTGCAAAGGGGGCACAAATGCCCCCTTATTCGCGGCTCAGTTCCACCCGTCGGCGGGCTTGTCGAACCACACGTGGACCTGGCTGGTGCCCGTGGCATTTTCGTAGTCCGAAAACTGCCGCCCCTTCGCTTTCCAACTGCGCCCGCCGCATGCGGCTGCCATCATCAGATAATGTCCAAACCGCGCTTCGGGTGCGTGGCGCAAGTATTCGGGCATCGAATCGATCACCGCAGCGTGGTTGCCTTCTGCAAACCAGCGCAGCCGCTCAAGATCGGCCTCGCGCGCTTCGGGGCTGGAAATGTGAATGGGATCAGAGGCTTCGTGCAGCGGGATCTGCTTGAACGGCCAGAACCGGTGGCTCATCGATCCGCTGGCGATAATCACCACGCGCTTGTCGGATTCCCGGATCGCGCGGCCGATGCCTTCGCCCACTGTCAGGAAATCGTCCGGCTCGCCCGAATAGGCGTGGCTGACCGAAAGCCACTCCTCCTCCCCTTGCAGGAAAGTGGTAAGGTTTACAGTGGGATAGTGGATCGGCAGCCAGGGATCGTCGATGGCCGTGGTGCGCACCCCGGCCTGCGTCGCGCGTTCGGCAATGGCATGGGCCAGCGCAGGTGAGCCTTTGATATCATAGGGAATCTGCTTCATCCCGCGCGGCAGTTCGTCCGAAGTGAACAGCCCCGCCCGCCTGCTATGCGCAGTCACGCAGAACTCCACGATCGTGAACCAGTGCGTGTCCAGCAGCACCACAGTATCGGGCTTCAGCACATCGAGCACTTCGCTTTTCAGCCGGTGCAGGCCGGGTACAAGGCTGATTTCCTTGCCTTCGTTCAGCTCGTAGCGGTCTTCCCTCGACATCATGATCGTTGGCGCGTGTGCGACGATGCCGGCTGCGATGATCTCGCCCATCTGGGGCTCCCTCTAAAGCGGTTACAGCCGGTTTGTTAGGCGCAGATCGGGCCGACCTGAAGGCCCCGGCGCAAGTCTGTCCGCTTAAGCCAAGTCCCCAAAGCCCCGGCAGGACTAGCACCGCTTCAGGACCGGAGGACCAGATGCAGTTTCCCTTTTCGCGCTCGACCGATGCTCACGTTGATCTGTCATCGCAAGATGCGTTCAACGATGGCGCGCCTTTTGCAACGTTTGACCGAATGCGGCGTGAGGATCCGATGGCGTGGTCCGAAATGGTCAATGGCGACACCGGCTTCTGGTCTGTCACCCGCCATGCCGATCTGCTTGAGCTGAATCGGCAGGCCGATCTCCTGTCATCGGCCAAGGGCATCCGCATGGAGGACCAGTCCGAGGAAGAGTACGAGGCGCGCAAGACCTTTCAGGAAACCGACGCCCCCCACCACCGGGGCTTTCGCGCGCTGGTTTCCAAGGCTTTTTCCAAAAGCACCGTGGCCGGATTCGAAGATCAGATACGCACGATCGTGACCGACCTGCTCGACGTGGCGCTGGACGAGGGCGAGTTCGACGCGGTGGACCGCATCGCGCGCCGCCTGCCGATGCAGATGCTGGCGCAGATCATGGGCGTGCCGCAGGAAGACGGGCCTTGGCTGGTGGAAAAGGGCGATGCGCTGATTTCCAATTCAGACCCTGATTATACCGATTTCGTGGTCGATCAGGTGGATACCGAAGCCTACCGGATGCTGCCGTTCCGCTCTCCTGCTGCGGTTGAACTGTTCGATTATGCCAACGGCCTGCTCGACCGGATGGACGCGGGTGAGGAGATCGGCGTGCTGAACCTGGTGCGGCAGACGACCAGCACCGGCGTGCAGATGAGCCGCGATGAATTCCGCAATTTCTTCTGTCTGCTGGTGGCAGCGGGCAACGACACCACGCGCTATTCGATTTCGGCCACGATCCATGCGCTGGCCAACAACCCGCACCTGTTGCAGGCTCTGAAAGACGGCGATTTTCACAGCTGGGAAGCGGCTGCGGACGAGATGATCCGCTATGCCTCACCCACCACGCATTTCCGCCGCACCGCGACGCGCGCCTTCGAATTTCATGGCAAGCAGGTGAAGGCGGGCGACAAGGTGCTGCTGTGGTTCCTTTCGGGCAACCGCGACGAGACGGCGATCCCCCGCCCTTACGAAATCGACTTGCGCCGGGAGCGCAATCCGTTCCTGTCGTTCGGACAGGGCGGGCCGCACATTTGCCTCGGCATGTGGCTGGCCAAGCTGGAAGTGGCCATCGTCATGCAGGAACTGGCCAAGCGGATCGCCACGATCGAGCAGGTGGCCGATCACAGCTATCTTCGTTCAAATTTCATCCACGGCATCAAGCACTTGCCGATCCGCGTCGTTGCCCGCTGAGCAAGGTCCGCAAAGGGCCTGACAGACCAGCCGGGACCATCTTGGCCGGGACCACCCTGGGGAGAACCATGACAACCATGCCGAAAATCGACGCCCCGCGTGTGAAAGCCCCCGTGCAGGACCGCTGCCGAGTGCTGTTTGCCGATCAGCTGAATCTGGCGCGCGGCAAGTATGTGCCGATGTCTGACGCAGCGCGCGGGCACACCCGCATGTGCGTGGGCACTTTTGCCGTGACTTATGACAAGGCGCTGGTGGCTGCGCCCGGTGGCGGAATGCTGGACGGGTTGCCCGACATGGAAGTGACCTTCGACCCCAAGGCCATGCGCCCTTCGTGGGATGCGGGCACGCAGATTGCGCTGGGAGCCTTGCGGTTCAAGGGCGAACCCTTCGTGCTGTGCGGGCGCAGCGCGCTGCAACGCGCCATCGATGCCTGGCGAGCGCGCGGGCTTGAGCCGATGGTTGGCATCGAGATGGAAGCCTATATCTTCCAGCGCGGCGCCGACGGTGAATGGGTGCCATACGACACGCCGGGCGCGTTCGTTTACGGCACGGGTCCGTTCTCCGATCCTGCCGGGCTGATTGACGAGATCTGGGCCACGGCGGAGGCCTGCGGCATTCCGGTTGAATCGATGAATGCCGAATTCGATGCGCCGCAATTTGAACTGACGCTGCGCTATGCCGATGCGATGAAGGCGGCTGACGATGCGTTTCTGTTCCGCCAGATGGCGCGCGAAGTGCTGTACAAGCGCGGCTATCTGCTGTCATTCTTACCCAAACCTTTTGCCGACAAGAGCGGCAGCGGACTGCATTTCAACCTGAGCTTTACCCGCAAAGACGGCAGCAATGTGTTTGCCAACGATGTGGCGAGCGGCACGTTATCGCCGGAAATGCGCGGATGCATCGCCGGGCTGATCCGCCATCACGAAGCGCTTTCTGCCATCATGGCGCCGATCACCAACAGCTATGCCCGGCTGCAGCCTGCGAGCCTTTCAGGATACTGGGCGAACTGGGGGATCGATCATCGCTCTGTGACCGTGCGCGTATCAGCCGAAACCGGGCAGGCGGCGCGGATCGAGCACCGGATGGCCGATTGCGCGGCAAGCCCGTACTTTGCGATGGCAGCGATGCTGCAGGCCGCAGTACTGGGCCTTGATCACGGCTATGACCTGCCCCAGCCCGAGTTGAACGACGGGTTGGAGACGATCAACACCGATCGCCACACCCCGCACACACTTTCCGATGCGCTCGATGCGTTGGAGGCCGATACCGTGCTGGTGCAAGCTGTTGGCGCGGAAATGATTGCCAATTTCATCGCGGTCAAGCGCGAGGAAGTGCGCATTGTTGGCGAAAAGAGCGAGGCCGAGGGTCTTGCCTATTACCTCCCCTACATCTGAGGTCCCTATGCGAGAACGCATTGACATTGCTGGCATTTCCGTTTCGCCCGATCATTACATCGGCGGCAGGCGGGTGCCATCGCCCTATACGTTTGAAACGCGCTGCCCGTTCGACTGGTCTTGGAAACTGGCCAACATTTCGCGCGGGACGGTGACGACGGCCGCACAGGCAGCGCAAGCGGCAACCGATGCGTTCCCTGCATGGGCTGCGTTGAGTGCGGCTGAGCGCGGAGCCTATCTGCACCGGCTGGCTGATCTGATCGAGGCCAATGTCGAAAAGCTGGCGATGATCGAATGCTTGGATATGGGGATGCTGCTGGAAAGCCTGCGGCTGCGCGTGATCTTGCGCGGGGCGGCCAATTTCCGCAATTACGCCGATCTTGCCAGCGAGCATCAGGAGCGGGTCTGGTCATCGCGCGGCACGGCCAACCGCGTGATCCGCATGCCCGCAGGCCCGGCGCTGATCATCACGCCGTGGAATGCGCCGTTCATGCTTTCTACCTGGAAGTGCGCGCCTGCACTGGCGGCGGGCAATACGGTGATCCTGAAGCCGGCCGATTGGTCCCCGCTTTCGGCATCACTGCTGGCGGACCTGATCGACGAAGCGGGTTTTCCGGCAGGCGTCTTCAACATCGTACAAGGCTTGGGCGCGGAGCTCGGCAATGCGCTGACCTCCGACCCGCGCATCAAGCGCATCAGCTTTACCGGCAGCGTGCCCACCGCGCGCGTGATCGGCAAGGCAGCGGCGGAAAACATCGTGCCGTTCACGGCGGAACTGGGCGGGAAATCGCCGCTGCTGGTCTTTGCCGATGCCGATATTCATGCCGCAGCCAAGAAAGCGGCAGGGCAATATGATGACAGCGGACAGGTGTGTATGGCTGGCACCCGCATCATCGTGGAAGAGAGCGTGCGCGAGGAGTTTTTGGCGAAATTCCACGCCTATACCGACGCGCACGTGATGGGAGACAGCCGCGAGGGCGCCACAACGATGTCTGCGCTGATCCATCCAGTTCATGTCGAGCGCGTGCTGGGCTTTGTCGACCGCGCGCGGGCGGCAGGGGATACCATCGTGCGCGGGGGGAAGCGCTGGAAAGAGGGCGCGAACTGGATCGAGCCCACGCTGATCCTGCCCAAGAGCAACGACAGTGAAGTGGTGCAGAACGAGGTTTTCGGCCCGGTCCTGACGTTCCAGACTTTCCGCGATGAAGCAGAAGGTGTGGCGCTCGCTAATTCCACCGCGTTTGGTCTTTCGGGCATGGTCTATACCGGCAGTGCAGAGCGGGCAGAGCGTGTGGGCCGGGCGCTGCGCGGCGGAACGGTGTGGGTCAACACCTTCCTGGTGCGCGATCTGACCGCGCCATTCGGCGGCATCGGCATATCGGGCATTGGCCGTGAAGGCGGCGATTATGCGCTGGATTTTCATTCCGATCTGAAGACGCTGCAAATCCTCGAGGGCAGCGTCAACTGACGCGAAGGCTTCACTTTCAAAACTGCCAGCCTCTCCTTCGCACCTCGTTGTGAAGGAGAGGCTTTTTTGGTGCTGCACCATATGTGGCTACCTGCCTTTGCAGGGGTGCTTGGCAGATCTGGCCAAGATTGTGATTACAGCCGCTAGTTTGCCAGAAGTGTCAAACAAGGCCGGATTTGCCACTTGCGATCAATTGGAAATTCACCGTCCGATATAGCCTCCGATCGGTAGCTTGCAGCTTTGTAAGGGCAGAGTTGCAGCTGATGGGGAGATAACACATGAGCAAGCACATTCGCGAAAACTTGGTCGCAGGGAGCGCGTTGATCGCATTGGTCACCGCGATGCCCGCCTTTGCGCAGGAAACCGCAAAGCCGCAATCCGCCGAAGAGGCAGACCAGAGCGGCGAGATCGTGGTTACAGCCACCCGCAAGAACGAAGTGCTGAGCAAGGTGCCGATCAGTGTGAGCGCTTTCAGCACCGAAACGCTCGACAAGCGCGGCGTGCGCGATTTTGCCGACGTGATCCGCCAGACGCCGGGCATCGTGTTCGAACAGACCAACACGACGAGCAACATCGCTATCCGTGGCATCAATTCATCTGTCGGGGCATCGACTACCGGCATCTATATCGACGACACCCCAATTCAGGTGCGTGCGCTGGGCTATTCGGGCGGCAACGTCTATCCGGTGATTTTCGATCTGGAGCGTATCGAAGTGCTGCGCGGGCCGCAGGGCACGCTGTTTGGCGCGGGATCGCAGGGTGGCACGATCCGCTTCCTGACGCCGCAGCCTGATGCAACAAAGACATCGGGCCGCGTCCGTTCGGAAGTGGCGACGACCGAAAACGGCGGCATGAGCTATGAACTGGGCGGCGCCATCGGGGTGCCATTGGTGCCCGATACATTGGCCGTGCGGGCCAGTGCCTATTACCGGCGCGATGGCGGCTGGGTGGACCGGGTGCGGTTCGAGGACAAGCAGGTGATCGACAAAGACGCCAACCGCATCGATTCCTTCGTGGGTCGCGTGGCTTTGGCGTGGACCCCGACGCCCGACCTGACGATCACGCCCTCGGTCGTCTACCAACGGATCAAGAACAACGACAGCCCGGAAAGCTGGGACAATATCCAGCGTGACCCGGCATCGCCAAACGCCGCATTCTCGGACTACGACAACGGCGTGTTCCTGAATGGCAACCGCGTGCGCGAAAACGGCAATGACCGGTTCGTGCTGCCATCACTGAACATAAAGTATGCGCTGGGTGGGGCGGACTTGATCGCTATCGGATCGTATTTTGACCGGCGGCAGACTTTCCGGGCCGACTATACGACTTTCAACCAGAGCCTGTTTACCGGCATCACCCTGCCGCTAATCCCTGACCAGGCCGCGTTTTCGGACTTCGTGAACACGCAGAAGAACTGGACCGGCGAATTGCGTCTGCAATCGACGGCGACTGACAGCCCGATCACATGGGTGGTTGGCGGCTTCTTCCAGGATGCGCAGCAGGTCTCGGTCCAGACGGTCGATGACCGCTTCTTCTACCAGTATGCGCCGTTCCTTGTTGGAGTTCTGCCGCCGCTTGTCGATGGCAGGTTGATCTATGATCAGGCCACCCGTTCCAAGGACCGGCAGTATGCGGTGTTTGGCCAAGTGGGCTTCAAACCGGTGGACCGCTTCACGCTGACGCTTGGCCTGCGCTACGGTCGTACCGAATTTTCGATCAACTCCTTCGCGCAAGGGCCGGTCGTTGGACCGCCCGTTACCGATGTCGGCGGGCAAAAGGAAAGCCCGTTCACGCCCAAGTTCGGCATCGATTTCCAGATCGATCCGCGCACGCTGGTCTATGCCTCGGTGGCAAAGGGCTTCCGCCCCGGCGGCTACAACCCACAAGTGGGCCTGCCCTGCGGGGCCGAGCTTGCGGGCATCGGCTATCCCAACGGACGGCCGACGCTGTACAATTCTGACTCAGTTTGGAGCTATGAGCTGGGCGTGAAGGCACGCATGGCGGGCGGGCGCGTTGGCGTGCAGGGCAGCGTCTACCAAATCGACTGGACCGACATCCAGCAGGCGGTGGCGCTCAATTCCTGCGGATTCCAGTTCACCGGCAATCTGGGCAAGGCGCGCAGCCGCGGGTTTGACCTGCAGTTCGATGCGAAGATCACCGATCAGTTCAGCGTGCAGGCGGAAATCGGCTATACCAACGCCAAGTTCCTGCAGACCTTCACCGGTGGGCCGAGCGCGGTGGTGCCTCTGGTGACCGCTGGCAACCACGTGGCATCGCCGCCATGGACGATCTCGCTGCATGGCCAGTATGATATCCCGATGGGTGAACACACCGGCTATATCCGCAGCGACTACGATTACCGCGCACAGCAGACCGACCTGACGCCGGGCATCGATCCGCGCAATGGCGGCGCTGACCCGACGCTTACCAACCCGCCTGCACTGAACCAGTGGTCGGCGCGTGCCGGTTATCGCTTCAACGGGGTGGACGTCTCGGTCTTCGTCAACAACATCTTGGGCAGTGCGGTGTGGCAGGGGCGGCGTTCGCGCGACAATGGCGCGGCCACGATCTACCGCTCACACGTGATACGGCCACGCACGTTCGGCCTGACGGCAGGGTACACGTTCTGATGGGCCGGGCTGCGGTCTTGCTGGCGTCAGTATTCGCCGCAGCCCTGCCCGCCGTCGCGGTGGCATCTGCTCCCCCGGCGGACGTGCTGTTCACCAACGCCAAGGTCTATACGCCGCAAGGCTGGCGCCCGTCGCTGGCGGTGCGCGACGGGCGGATCGTTGCGATCGGGCGCAAGGTGAAGGCGGCCCGCGTGGTCGACCTTAAGGGCCGCACGGTGATGCCGGGGCTTTACGACATGCATGTGCACCCGGTGCTGCAGGCCAAGGGCGAGGAAGGCCGCTGCCGCGTTCCGCAAGATGCAGGGGCTGCCCGCCTGCTTGAACTGGTCAGCGCTTGCGTGAAGGCAGCAGCGCCCGGCGCTTGGGTCAGCGGCGGGCAATGGCAGGCATCGCTGCTGCAGGGCACGCCGATCACGGCCGCTACCCTCGATGCCATTTCGCCCGACAATCCGGTGATGCTGTTCGATGTCAGCGGTCACAGTGTCTGGGCCAATTCGCGCGCGCTGGCCGAAGCAGGCATCGCGGCGGGCACGCCAAACCCCGAAGGCGGGATCATCGAACGCGATGAATCAGGCAAGCCCACCGGTATCCTGCGCGAAACGGCTTCCCGGCTTGTCACCAGCAAAATGCCGCCGCAAAGCACCGCCGAGACCGAGCGGCAGCTGGAAAGTCATTTGCGCATGCTGGCTGGGTTCGGCGTGGTCGGCTTTGTCGAGGCAATGGCTTTTCGGCCGGATCTGGAAGTCTATACGTCGCTGGCCGATCGGGGCGTTTTGAAACATCGGGTGCAGGCCTGCATCGCATTTTCCGAAGCGGGACGGGCCAATCCGGCATTCGATGCTACTGTGGCCGACCGCAAGACATTTGCGCGCGACACCTTCAATGCTGACTGCATCAAGGTCTTTGCCGATGGCGTCCCCACGGAAAGCCACACCGGGGCGATGATCGATGATTATCACGGCGGGCAACCTAATGCGCCCGCCAAGGGCCTGCTGCTGTTCGAACCCGAGGCGATGGCGCGCAACGTGGCCGACTGGGACCGGCAGGGCATTACCGTGCTGTTCCACGCTGCCGGAGACCGCGCGGTGCAGGCCTCGCTCGATGCCGTGCAGGCCGCGCGCAAGGCCAATGGCAAAGGAGGGCCGATGCATCAGGTGGGTCACTCGACCTTCGTCGACCCGGCTGATCTGCCCCGGTTCAAAGCGCTGGATGCGGCGGTGGAATATTCCCCCTATCTGTGGGACCCGCAGCCGATCAACGATGACATCACCAGCGCGGTAGGAACCCCGAGAATAGACCGTGTATGGCCGATCCGCGACGGTTTTGACGCAGATGCGCTGGTGATTGCCGGGTCGGACTGGGCAGTAGTGCCCTCACCCAATCCATGGATCGGAATCGAAACGGCGGTGACCCGGCGCAATCCCGGCGGCGGCGCGCGCACGTTCGGCGCAGCGCAGGCGATTACGCTGGAACAGGCCGTGGCGATGTTTAGCATCAACGCAGCCCGGCGGATGGGGATTGCGGACAAGGCAGGATCGCTGGAAACCGGCAAACTGGCGGATTTTCTGGTGCTTGACCGCAACCCTTTTGCTGTGCCGATCACGCAAGTGCATGCCACGAATGTGCTGGAAACGTGGATCGGTGGCGAGCGGGTCTATAGCAGTGGCGAGGAGTGAGGCGCTCCTAAGGGCTGCGGGACCAGGCCTGATTCTGGCGATGGCGATCCTGGCGGTAGCGGGATGCAGCGCGGACCCGCAACCGCAGCCTGCAAGGTCCTCGAAAGACGTCGCGATCACCGAGGCGGATGCTACAGGCTGGCCCAGTTATGGCGGGCAATCATCTTCGACCAAGTATTCCGCGCTCGATCAGATTAACCGCAGCAATGTGGCACGGCTGAAGCTGGTGTGGACATGGCACAGTGGAGAAGTGGCCGATGGCAGCGACCCTTTGGTAGAATCCACGGTCAGCGAAATGACCCCGATCTATGCCAATGGACGCCTCTATGGCTGCACACCGTTTGGCAGGGTCGTGGCAATCGATCCGGCCAACGGGCGCGAGGTGTGGTCGTTCGATCCGAAGAAGCCGCGCAGCGGCAACATGTATCGGCAAAACTATTGTCGCGGCGTGGCCTTTTGGCAAGCCGCTGATCCCGCAGAGCAGCGGCGCAATTGCGGCAGGCGCATCGTCTATGCGGGGCAGAATGCGCAACTGATGGCGATAGATGCCAATCGCGGCACCGCCTGCTCAGGCTTTGGCAATGGCGGAAAGATCGATCTGGCAGCACTGGATTACAAGGGCGAGGGCAAGCCTGCGAACACATCGCCCCCTGCGGTTTGGGGCAATGTGGTTGTGGTCGGCGTGGCGGTGCAGGATAACATGTTCCGCAATTCGCTCGACGGGATCGTGCGCGGGTTTGACGTGGTTAGCGGGCGCGAATTGTGGAGCTGGAATCCCATCCCCGACGATCTTTCGCCAGTAACCGGCGCGGCCAATGCCTGGGCGCCGCTGTCGGTCGATGCAAAGCGCGGCTGGGTATTCGTGCCCACCGGCAGCGCCAGCTGGGATACGCTGGGCGTCAATCGCATCGGCCGCATCCCCGATGCCAATGCCGTGGTCGCGCTGGATATGCGCACCGGGCGCAAGCTGTGGTCGTATCAGACGGTCCACCATGATTTGTGGGATTATGATCTGCCATCGGCCCCCACCCTGGCCACCATCGATTATGAGGGCCGCGCGACTGAGGCGGTGATTCAGGGCACCAAGACCGGCAACATCTTCGTGCTTGATCGCCAGACCGGGCAGCCGCTGTTCCCGGTTGCCGAACAGGCCGTGCCGCAAAGCGACATTCCCGGCGAAGCGGCCGCACCCACGCAACCCATGCCGGTCCTGCCCCGCCCGGTGACGTCGCAATCCATTGCGGCAAATGACGCCTGGGGAATGGCGTGGTTTGACAAACACCACTGCGCCAAACGCATGGCCGCCTTGCGCAACGCGGGCATGTTCACACCGCCTTCGACCAAAGGCAGCGTGCTGCATCCAAGCTTTCTGGGCGGCACCAATTGGGGTGGCATTGCCTATGATCCGGGCAGTGGGCTTGCCGTGGTTAATTCATCGAACCTTGTCGCCTCGGTCACGCTCAAACCCCGGTCGGACTATGTCGAAAGCCGCGACAAGCGGTCCGGCGTTTCGGTCTATGAAATGCAGGGTTCACCTTACATGATGCTCCGCGAAGTACTGATGTCGCCACTGGGCGCGCCCTGCAATCCGCCGCCATGGGGCCAGTTGACGGCGATAGACATGCGCACCGGCCGGCTACGCTGGCAGGTGCCGTTCGGGAAGGTCAAATTGCCTAGCGGCGTGATCAGCCCGCCTGAATGGGGCGCACCCAATCAGGGCGGGCCAATCGTCACGCGCGGCGGGCTCGTGTTCATCGGGGCCAGCCTCGACAGCCGGTTCCGCGCCTATGACACACAGACCGGGCGCGAGTTGTGGAGCGTGGCCGTTCCAGCGCCTGCAACCGCCACGCCGATGACCTTTCGCCATACCGACGGGCGGCAATATGTCATCATTTCAGCCGGTGGGCATGGCGGTTTCGGTACGCGGCTGGGCGATGCCACGGTGGCCTATGCCCTGCCCGCGCGATAACGACCTGTCAGGATCAAGCCAGACTTGCATCCCGGTAACGCTTTGGCGTGTGGCCATAATGCCGGGCAAAGCTGCGCACAAAGCTGGCACTTTCGGCAAAACCCACAGCCAACGCGATTTCGGCAATGTCACGGTGGCTTTGGCGCAGTAGGCGTGCGGCTGCCGTCATCCGCCGCTCGTGGACCAGATCGCGCCAGCGCAGGCCCCCTGCCCGCAGCACCCGGTTAAGCGTAGCGACCGAAACACCCAGCGTCGTTGCCACGCTTTCTAGCGTGATTGCCTGATCGATCGCACTGCATTCCAGCAATCGGCGCACTTCGCGCACCAGACCATGCCTGCGCAGCGAATCCCCGGCGCTCCGCTTGAGATGCTCCTCGATAATCGGAAAAAGCCCCGAATCGATTGCACCGCCGGTGCGGGACAGGAACGACTCTTCGAACGAAAACGAATTGGTCTCCTGATCAAAATAGATCTCGCAGCGGAACAGGTCACGGTGCAGACGAGCATTGCCTTGCGGGGAATGCTCGAACCGCACTTCAACCAGTTCGAACTCAGGTCCGACAAAGCTGCGGCACAGGTTATACATCAGCGCCAGCGAAAATTCTGCATCCTGCCGCCGATTCTGCAGCGCCTGATCGGTCAGCGCATATTCGAACGTCGCGATCCCTGCTGAAACCTTGAAGCGATGGCGCACTGCCTCTTGAATCGCACCCAGGTAAGTATCGAAGCCGGTCAAGGCAGCGAGCAGCGTCGGCGCGCTGAAGAACAGGAAGCCGAGTGCGCCAAGGCTGTCTGCCCCGCCTAGCCTTCCGGCCTGAAGGCCAAGACAGGGATTGCCCGCACGCTGCGCCGCCGCTTCGAAAAATGCCAGATAATCGGCCAGTGGCATGATCGCCCGGGTATCGTCGAGGCTCTCGCGCCGGATGTCGCATTCGGCCAGCAGCGGCTCGGGTGGATAGCCTGCAAGGTCCAGGCAATGGACAATATGGCGCAAGACTACGACCGAGATCGTCGGCCCGGTCACGCCGCAAATTCGCGAGTTTGCGCAGGGAAATACCGCTTACAGGCCATAGCCTGGCACGATTGGTCTTTTGCGGTATGGATTCAATGCCAAAACAGGACATTGGCCGCTTTGGCCAAGCCGGTTGACCGGCGCATTTGGCCTAAGCTTTTTCAGGCGCGGCGCATTGATCGCGCAGCCATCCAGCACTCGATGCTGGCCAAAGGAGCAACCGCCATGATCCGACCTGCTGCGTTTTCCCTGCTTCCACACGCGGCGGTCTGCGCTGTGGCGTTGACCACGGTCTCAGCCCATGCGCAAGGCGATAGCGCGATGGCCACCGCTTTCGATGCTCCGCGGCCCGACATGGTCTTCGTCAACGGGACAGTGCTGACCCCGTCAGGCACGGCGCAGGCCGTGGCCGTAGCCAAAGGCGTGATCGTGGCGGTAGGGTCTGTGGCAGAGATCGAGAAGCTGCCGCTGGAAGGCGCAAAGCGGATCGACCTTGCCGGGCAGACGCTGATGCCCGGCCTTTATGACATGCATGTACACACGTATTTTGCCGGTCAGGACAAGCTGTCCTGCCGGTTTGCGCAAGGCGCGAAGGCAAAGGAGATCGTGGCCGCGGTCAAGGCCTGTGCGGCCAAGGCCAAGCCGGGGGAATGGATCACGGGCGGCAGCTGGGTGGGTGCCGCTTTCAAGCCGGGGGAACAGCACCGCCGCCTGCTGGATGCCGCAGCACCGAACAATCCGGTCTTGCTCAATGATGAAAGCCTGCACAGCGTCTGGGTCAACTCGCGCGTGCTGCAGATCGCCGGCATAGGGCGCAATACGCCCGATCCAGCGGGCGGGGTGATTGATCGCGATGCCAAAGGTGAGCCCACCGGCGTGCTGCGCGAAGTGGCTTCCCGCGATATCGAAAAGTTCATGCCCAAGGTTTCGCAGGACGATCAGGTCCGCGCAGTGAAAGTGGCAACCGACGAGATGCTGTCCTACGGAATCGTCGGCTTTACCGATGCGGCGGTGCGGCGTGAGATGGTGGGCGGGCTTTCGACCTATGCTCGCAGCGGCGGGCTAAAGCAGTATGCGCGCGGCTGCATCGTATGGGGGCCGAATTCTGGCAACAGCGAAGGCCTGATCGCGCAGCGGCAGGCGTTGAGCGCCGGGCGGCTGAAGCTGGATTGCGTGAAGATGTTTCTTGATGGCGTGCCGCTGGAAGGCCGCACCGCTGCCATGATCGAACCTTATGCGCATGGTGCCGATGAACATGCCCACGATACGAAGGGAGGCTCGGCCAACTCTGGCCTCAAACTGATCCCCGAAGATGTGCTGTTCCCTGCACTTGCGGAATTTGACCGGCAGGGCATTCTGGTGAAGTTCCATGCTGCAGGTGACGGGGCGGTGCGCGAAGCTGCCGATGCGATTGCCGCTGCGCGCAAGGCCAACGGCTACACTGGGCAGCATCACGAAATTGGCCACAACACCTTTATCGATCAGGCCGATGTGCCGCGCGCGCGCGACCTGCATTTCACCTGGGAGCTTTCACCTTACATCTGGTGGCCCACGCCGATCACATCGGTCGATATTGCCGCAGCCGTGGGGCCGGAACGGATGAAGCGCCTGTGGCCAATGCGCGACGTTGTTGAAAGCGGCGCAAACGTCGTGATCGGATCGGACTGGCCCGTTGTGCCTTCGGTCAATCCGTGGATTGCCTTTGAAACGCTGGTGACGCGGCAGGTTCCAGGTGCAACCGGTGAGCCGATCAACGCTGGCCAGCGGATCACCCGTGAACAGGCGCTGGCCGTGATGACCCGCAACGGCGCTGCGGAAATGGGCCGTCTGGATCAGGGCGGCACGATCGAGCCCGGCAAACTGGCCGACGTGATCGTGGTGGACCGCAATCCGCTGACCGTGGCAGCAGGGGAAATCCACAAGACCCGTGTGCTTGCCACCTATATCGCGGGCGAGAGAGTCTTTGCCGCCGAAGGAAATACCAAGTGAGCGATGCAACGCTGTTGCTGACCGATGAGCGCACGTTCTGGCACAGCACCGGCGTGCAAGCGCTGTTCCTGCCGGTCGGGGACTGGGTCGAGCCGCCTGCCGGAAGCTATGGAGCGGACACGCCCGGGTCGAAGCGCCGCCTGCTCAATCTGGTGCGTGCGGCCGGGTTCGACAGCGCACTAGAGGTGCGCAGCGCCGCCCCTGCATCGCGCGAGGATCTGCTGCGCGTGCATCCGGCAAGCTACATCGATGAATTCAAGCGGCTGAGCGATGCAGGCGGCGGCGAACTTGGCGTGTTTGCGCCATTCAGCAAGGGCGGGTTCGAGATTGCCAGCCTTTCGGCAGGTTTGGCCATTGAAGCGGTGGACGCGGTACTGACTGGCCGCGCGCGCAATGCTTATGCGCTATGCCGCCCGGCGGGGCATCACTGCCTGGCGCACGAGCCGATGGGCTTTTGTCTGCTGGCCAACATCCCGATTGCGATTGAGGTTGCCAAGGCGCGCCATGGCGTGGACAAAGTGGCCGTGGTCGATTGGGACGTACACCACGGCAATGGCACGCAATCGATCTTCTATGACCGGGCTGACGTGCTGACCATATCGATTCACCAGGACCGCTGTTTCCCGCCGGGCTATTCAGGCTTTGAAGAGCGCGGCGAAGGCGTAGGCCTCGGCGCCAACCTGAACGTTCCGCTCCCGGCGGGAAGCGGTCATGAGACATACCTTGCCGCGCTGGACCGGATCGTGATTCCGGCACTGCGCCAGTTCGATCCCGACTTGATCGTGATTGCCAGCGGTTTGGATGCAAACGCAGTCGATCCGCTGGCACGCCAGCTGCTGCACTCCGACACTTTCCGGGAAATGACCGAGCGCATGGTCTCCCTTGCCGATGACCTGTGTGAAGGGCGCCTCGCCATCGTCCACGAAGGGGGTTACGCCGAAGCCTATGTGCCGTTCTGCGGGCTAGCCGTACTGGAAGGCCTGAAGGGCAAACGCAGTGCCGTGATCGACCCTGAGCTGGAGTTCTTCATGGCCCAACAACCAACAAACCGCATGATGCAGTTTCACTACACGTTGATCGAAGAAATGGCTGGTGAATTGAGGCTCTGATTTTGCGAGCAGTGAGGTGATGTCGTGGACGACTCCTGCACCAGCGTAGCTGTGCGATGATGGGCCGTTGTAGGTCCATGTGTCGGGGCGATGCGGTCACCAGTTGTAGCGCAGTGATCCCACGACGGTCCGTGCCGCGCCGTAATAGCAGCTGTTGTTGAAGGGACAGGCTGAGACGTGGGTCTTGTCGAACAGGTTGGCGGCATTGATCGCGATAATCCAGCCACCAAGTGCTGCGGACGCCTTGCCGAGATCGTAGCCTACGACAGCGTCGACCAGCACGAACCCCTTCGTGGTGAAGCGTTCGAAGGTCGCAAGGCCGTTGATCACGGCATAAGTCGTCGTACCGTCGGATCCTCCGACGTACCTCAGGCCGCTGCCAAGGCTCAACCCTGCGAGTGCTCCCGTGGCACCGCCCGCCTTAGCAAAATCGTAGGAGAGGAACGTTGACGCCGCCCATTTCGGGGTGCCGAGCTGGCGTGTTCCGGTGGTCGTCGGGATGGCGGTGGCTGTGGACGTTGGGGCCGTTGCCGGTGCGCCCTGCGTGATGATCGCATCGGTATAGCTCGCCGCAACGACGACATCAAAACCAGGCGCGATTTCACCGCGTCCTTCGAATTCAGCCCCGCGCACACGCACTTCGCCGATCTGGATCTGCGAGGTTGACGGAATGCCGCCCGTGCCAGCCAGCGGATCGCCAACCGGCACCTTCTGGCGCCGAAGATCGTAAACCGACACCGTGAACAGGGCGTTGGCTCCGTGCGGCTGATACTTGATTCCGCCTTCGTACTGGCGTCCCGTCACCGGCTCGAACGGCACCCCGAGGTAGGTCGAGCCCGATTGTGGCTCGAACGATTCCGAATAACTGAAATAGGGCGAAACGCCGAACGCGAACTCGTAGAGCGCGCCAAGGCGCATGGTGAAGGCGTCCTGCTGCAGCCTGGTGACGCTATTGTTTTTCTTGTTCAAACTATTTTGCGTATACCAGTCCTTGCGCCCGCTGGCGATGAGCTGAAGGCGGCCGATCGCAATCTGATCCTGCAGATAGATCCCGACTTGGTCGCGCTTGCTGTAAGTGTTCGTATAGGCGCTCGATAGCACGGTAAGGTCGAAGGTGGGCAACGTGCCGCCATATGTCGGCGCAAACAGATTGAGGTTGGGGATACTGGTCAGCGGGTTGCTGGTCTGGCCGCTGTTGAATTGCTGGAAGTTCTCGCCAGTGATGCGCTGGTAATCGAGCCCTGCCAGCACGCTGTGCTTCAGCGGGCCTGTGTCGAATTTTGCGTTGAGGTTGTTGTCGATCGTTAGCGTATCGAAATCCTCGTCCGCGCCGCCGCCGCCGCGCACGATTGTCGAAAAGTCCGAATTGCGGTTGCTTCCGGTTCCGGTCGTCGCAAAGCCTGCCACATAAAGCTGCCGGTATGACAGCGTGCTGTTCTGGTAGCGGGCGCTTGAGCGCGTTGTCAGGTTCTCGTTGAAGTCATGACGGAACAACAGTTCGACCGACTTGGCTTTGTGGTTATAGCGTTCGTAGTCCGGATCGCCGGTATTGAGGTCTCGCGGCAATTCACCGAACGGATTGGAGAGCACCGAGCCATAGGCAGGCACGCCCGAATAGCCGCCGCCACTGGGCGAGTGCTGATAAGTGCCGATCAGGGTGAAGCTCGTCGACGGATCTGGCGCGAAAGTGAGCATCGGGCTGATATGCCAGCGTTCACTGAACGTGCCGCTGGTCAGACCGTCGCCCTTCTGCCAACCACCGACGACACGGGCGAGCAGCTGGCCGTCGGTGGTCAGCGGCTGGTTGATGTCGGCAACGAGGCGTCTGGTCGCGTAATTGCCGATCTGGCCCTCGATGCGGCCCGATGCGACCGGTTCAGGCGTCTTGCTGGTCAGATTTATGAGACCGCCCGGGGTCGAATTGCCGTAGAGGACCGAAGCCGGTCCCTTGACCACGTCGATATGGTCGACGCGGTTGAAGTCGATTTGCGGCATTGAATACGGGCCGGCGAGCAACCGCATGCCGTCGAGGAAAACGCCCGGCGAGAAGCCGCGCAGGATAAGCTGGTCATAGCGCGTAACCATGCCGCCCCGCTGGTTGGCGGCAACGCCCGCAACATAGCCCATCGCCTGATTGATCGACAGCACATTGCGGCGGGTCAGTTCCTCGTTGTCGATCACCGTTATGGTCTGCGGCGTGACGATCAGTGGCGTGCCGGTCTTGGTGCCCGACGCCGCCTGCTGGTCCTTCAGGCCGGTAACAATAATGGTCGCGCCAGATCTCTCGGCTTCAGCTTCAGCGGCATCGGAGGCGTTTGCGTGTTCAGGCAGCAGCGCCGCCAGCGCGGCGGACGTGGCTAACAAGGCCGCGCGGCGACGTGCGCCGACGATGCGTGATGCTGCGCCGGAATGAGATGAAAAAAACATGAGCCCCCTTCTTGATAATAGTAATGATTCGCAATTGCTCTTAGGGGGCAGTATCGTTACACGCAACCCGTTTGCAGAACAGGGAAGCGCAATGGCGACGGACAGGATCGGAAGCGTCAGCAAGGAGGCGTGGCGGATGAGCGCGCGCTGCGTGACGGCACTGGTTGGCGGCTATTGCGCGGCCGCCGCGCTGGCCTCGCTTGTGGCAAGGCTGCTGCCGGTCGCCCCCGTTGAAGCGACTGCATGGGGCATGACCTTCTCGTTCCTGCTCTATGCCCTGCTTGGCCTGTGGACGTTCCACGAGCCAAGACTCAGCCGGGCGGCCATCACGCTGTGGGGTAGCGCGGCGCTGTTTGCCGGCATCCTGCTTCTGCTGGGGCCACGCGCATGAGTGCCGCAACAGCGGCTGCGGCACGCGGCTTGCGTCAGTCGATGGCCTGGATCCACACCTGGCTGGGCCTGCTTGCCGGCTGGATACTTTTCGCGATGTTCCTCACTGGTACTGCCAGCTACTTCAGGCCCGAGATCACCCGCTGGATGCAGCCCGAACTGCGCTTCGTACCCGTCAGCGCTGCGCATGCAGCCGATGCCGCGGTAGCGCATCTCGAGTCCGCTTATCCCGGAGACGAACAGTGGTACATATATCTGCCCGACGATCGTGCTGGTGTGACGCGGGTATTTACTCGCGCACGGCCTAATTCCGACCCCAAGGCACCGCCCGCGCCGCGCAGACCTGAACTTATGCTTGATCCCGCCACTGGTTCGCCACTGACCGCACGCGAAACCCGCGGCGGTGAACACTTCTACCGTTTCCATTTCCAGCTGCAGCTCCCGCACCCGTGGGGCCGCTGGCTGGTGGGGTTATGTGCAATGTTCATGCTCAGCGCGATTATTTCGGGCGTGATCACGCACAAGCGCTTCTTTGCAGATTTCTTCACATTGCGCTGGCGCAAGGGCCAGCGCTCGTGGCTTGACGCGCACAATGTCTCGGCGGTGCTGGCGCTGCCCTTCCACGCGATGATTACCTATACCGGGCTGTTCACGCTTGTGCTGATGTACATGCCCTGGCCGATGCTGGCGAACTACAAGGATCCTGAGACTTTCGCATCTCAAGCCTATGGAACTGACCGGGAGGACAAACCATCCGGCCGATCCGCCACGCTGGCACCGCTCGGCCCGATGGTCGACGCGGCCATCCGTGAATGGCACGGTAAGCAGCCGCGTACCGTCATCATCCGCAACCCTGGCGACGACACCGCGACGGTCACGATCCTGCGCGGAGCCGATCAGCTTAACGCCCGTGCTGGGCAAGTTACCTATTCGGGCGCGACCGGTGTCCGACTGGACGGATCTCCTCCGCAGGGTCCAGCGATTACTACGGCTGGGGTCATGCTGGGTCTGCACATGGCGAAATTTGCGGGCCCTGTGCTGCGCTGGAGCGCATTTCTGCTCGGCCTGACCGGCACCGCCATGGTCGGGACCGGACTACTATTGTGGACCGCGAAACGGCGCAAGCCCGGCCAGCCACCGTTCTTCGGCTTCCGGCTGGTCGAGCGGCTCAATATCGGCGCGGTTGCGTGCCTGCCAGCGGGCATGGCCGCATTCTTCCTCGCTAACCGGTTGATCCCCTCCGACCTTTCGGGCCGGGCCGATATGGAGGTGTCAGCGATGTTCTGGACCTGGTTTGGCCTGGCTGCACTTTCGCTGCTACGCCCGGTGCGTCGTGCCTGGGTGGAGACATTGGCATTGTCGGCCCTGGCCTTTGCGGCTGTCCCTGTGGCGAATGCGCTGTCCACGGACCGGGGCCTGTTGCCAAGCCTGCGCGCCGGCGATTGGCTGTTTGTATCGTTCGATCTTGCCATGCTCGCGATAGCCGCCACGTTGGGATTTGCCGCAGCGCGTGCGCGTGACGGACGTCGGGAAGCGCCACGTCGCTCCGTCCGTGCGCCCACCGCAAACGCTTCGAACGAGGCCGCCGATGCCGTTTGAAGCGGGTCTTGCCGCCTACGCCGGATTTGCTGCCATGGCCGCTGCAATGAACAGGCACCGGCCTCGTCCCGGGCGCATTCCCTTGCCGCATGCACACCATGCGCGCGGGATTGGCGCGACGTTGCTCGCTCTTGCGCTGTTGCTGGCTGTCCGGCGCTTCGGGCTAGAGCAGGGCACCGTTGTGGGGGTGGTGCAGATCTGCCTCGCCGCAGTGGTGCTCGTTCTGGCTATGTCATGGCGCCCGCGCGCAGCGTTTGCGTTAGCTCTGCCTGCGTTGGCCCTGGCGGTTCTGCTCGTGTCATTGTTTTGACGGCGCCCTCCGTCCGCGAAACCAGATCAGGATGACTCTTGCAGGACAGGAGCGCGGCAGCTTCTTTCTAAAGCCGTCTTTACATTTCCATGCGCGAACGACTTGATCTGGTCGCGTGCTGCCAGAAGCGGAATGCCGCTTCTGGGACACCGCGTAATTGATGTAGCCACCCTCGTGCATGGTACGAAGTCGCCTTGGCGCTTCAATGCAGGAGGGTGACCGATGTCGATCTACGCAGGATTAGATGTAAGTGACAAGACGACGCATATCTGCGTGGTCGATGCCGATGGTAAGCTTTTAAGGTTTTGCGGCGGGATGTTGTCGCGAGCGATCCCGATGTTTTGGCCAAGTGGCTCACCCGGCGTTGCCCGGATCTCGTGCGCGTGGTGCTGGAAACCGGAACGCTGTCGACCTTCCTCTACCATGGACTGGCCGAACGTGGTGTCGCGGTCGAGTGTATATGTTCGCGGCACGCCAAGGGCGTCCTATCTGCACGAGTGAACAAGAGCGATGTCCACGACGCACAAGGACTTGCTCAGCTGGCACGCACCGGCTGGTTCAAGCGTGTCCACATGAAGGCGTCGGCCACGCATATCGACAGAGCCGCGCTGCGTATCCGCGGCCAGCTCATCACCGCGCGGACATCCATGGCCAACCAACTGCGTGGTCTCTTGAAGCTGTTCGGCCTTCGTATGGGCACCGCCAGAACACCGGGCCGGCGGGCAGAGCGCCTGACTGCCTTTTACGCCCAGCGGCCTGATCTGAAGGCGCTATTTGACCCGCTCATTGCCTCTAAGAAGCCATTGAGGAACAGCTGCGCGCATCCAATCGCCTGTTCAATGAACGGGCAAAGGCAGATGAAGTCTGCACCCGGCTGATGAGCGTTCCTGGCGTTGGACCGATCACCGCGCTCACTTACACCTCGACCATCGAAGATCCGCGCCGTTTTGCCAGAAGCGACGATGTCGGCGCCTATGCAGGGCTCGTGCCTCGACGTAGCCAATCGGGAGAACGCGACACTAGCGGGCACATCTCCAAGGCCGGCGACCCCATGTTGCGCAAGGCGCTCTATGAAGCCGCCATTCGCCCTTCAGGCGTGGGGCAGGAAAATGGCCGAAACCAAAGGCGCCAAGCGTGCCAGAACGGCGGTCGCGCGCAAGCTCGCCGCATTACTCCACTCGCTTTGGCTGAACGAGACCAAGTTCCGCTGGGCCTGAGCCCGGCGTTTCTCTTCCCGATCAGCCATGCCCAGGACGATCTCGTCAAGAAAGTAGGGGGTCGAACCTCGTTTGGGACACAAAGACGTCCACCTATTCCGCTCGGCCGCGATCATGAAGGCTCGGACGAGAAGCTGCCTCAGCTGTCCGATGACCTCGAAGACAACCATTGGCGAACGGGAAAAAGGAAGAGAAATACCACAATCAATTAGACAACATTCCTGCCGGTCGACGCTGCGAATGGAAACGTCAGGTTGCGCCGACACCGGTCATTTGTAGCTACGCTACGGCTCATGGTCTGGAACCGGGGTCGCAAGTTTGAGTGAGGCTCGGACGCGCCCGTTTCGTCTGCACACGCGCCGGAGTTGATCCTTGCGAGTTGTATCGACCTTCCGTCCGCGAGATATTGGGCTCAAGCAGCTAGACCAAGCTGACTGGAGTCAGGCCTGCACTATCTGCTGAAGGATATCGCCGAAAGGTCTGTGCCCTGATAACGTTATGCCCGTCATGCGCACATTCTCTCCGTAGCGGAGAAATTCTGTTTGCGGCGCTCCAACCGCTATCATCTCAATCGCTCGGCGTTCCGAGATGCAAGCTGAACCACGTTCGGCATATTCCCGATTAGAAACTGTCCCCGAACCGATGATTGTCCCCGGCACCAAATCGCGGGTCCGCGCGGCGTAAGCAATCAACTCTGGAAATGAAAACGCCATCTGCGAACCGTCTACCAGACCAAATTGTTTCCCATTGCGTTCGACCCGAAGATTGCAACTACGCGACCATCGTGCCATGCCGGGCCCAATTCGTCAGGCGTTACGGCGAACGGAGCCATGGAGCAGGCTGGCTTGTTCCCCGTCAGCACCAATGGCACAGATTTGAGGTTGTGATTTAAGGAGGGTTGCGGCTTCGTCGTAGTGACGAAGGAACGAAGATGAAGCCGCAACCCTCCTTGAAAAAAACGTCGGCAAAGGCCCCTGCTGAGCGTGTTGTGAAGGACATTCGGCGGCAGACCCGCCGGCATTTCTCGGCCGAAGACAAGATCCGCATCGTGCTGGACGGCCGCCGCGGCGAAGACAGCATTGCCGAGCTGTGCCGTAAGGAAGGCATTGCCCAAAGCCTGTATTACACCTGGTCGAAGGAGTTCATGGAAGCGGGCAAGCGGCGCCTGGCCGGCGACACCGCCCGCGCTGCAACCACCGGCGAGGTGCAGGATCTGCGCCGCGAAGCCCGCGCTCTGAAGGGATGCGGGGCTGACCTGACGCTCGAGAACCGTCTGCTGAAAAAAAGCATGATCGCGGATGGGGGCGACGACGAATGAGGTATCCCGCATCCGAGAAGCTCGAGATCATCCGGATCGTCGAGCAGTCGCACCTGCCCGCCAAGCGGACGCTGGACCAGCTCGGCATAGCCCGCCGGACGTTCTACCGCTGGTATGACCGCTATCTCGAGGGTGGCCCGGAAGCGCTGCAGGATCGGCCATCGGCACCGAGCAGGGTGTGGAACCGGATCGCACCCGAGGTGCAGGACCAGATCATCGAGATGGCGCTGGGCTACAGCGAGCTCAGCCCGCGCGAACTGGCCGTGCGCTTCACCGACGAGAAGCGCTACTTCGTCTCGGAAGCCACGGTTTACCGGCTGCTCAAGGCCCACGACCTAATTACCAGCCCGGCCTACGTCGGGATCAAGGCCGCCGACCAGTTCCACACCAGAACCACCCGGCCGAACGAGATGTGGCAGACCGACTTCACCTACTTCAAGATCATCGGGTGGGGCTGGATGTACCTGTCGACCGTGCTCGACGACTTCTCACGCTACATCATCGCCTGGAAGTTGTGCACCAACATGCGGGCCGAGGACGTGACCGACACGCTGGACCTCGCGCTCGCGGCGTCCGGCTGTGACAGCGCCACGGTACTGCACAAGCCCAGGCTGCTCAGCGATAATGGCCCCAGCTACATCGCGAGCGAACTGGCGGAATACATCGAGGCCAACAAGATGAGCCATGTGCATGGCGCCCCGATGCATCCCCAGACCCAGGGCAAGATCGAGCGCTGGCACCAGACCCTGAAAAACCGCATCCTGCTGGAAAACTACTTCCTGCCCGGCGACCTTGAGGCTCAGGTCGAGGCCTTCGTCGTGCACTATAACTACCAGAGGTACCACGAGAGCCTGAACAACGTGACGCCTGCCGATGCCTACTTCGGCAGGGCACCGGCCATCATAAAACAGCGCGAAAGGATCAAACGGCAGACCATCGAACATCGGCGCTTGCAACACCGCAAGCTCGCCGCTTAACATCACCCCCGAGATGAGGCCCGCACTCCGCTAATCTACGCCGCGAGTTGTGCCGAATGTTCTGACGACGGACAGCCTCAGTCGATCGTTTCACCCGCGCCTTTCACGTTGAGGATTACGCGGATAGCGTAACGATCGATGTGTCATACGGGCATTTCTGGGATATCTCGGCGGTGGGAGTACTCGATAAGATCGTGGCCCGCCTGCGCCGTGATGGGCGTGAGGTCGAAGTACTTGGCTACAACGCAGCCAGCGCAGATATCGTCGACCGGTTTGCGCTGCACGACAAGACCGGGTTTGAACTAGGCGTGGTGCCGCACTAATGCCATACGTTCCGAATGATGAGTCAGGCCTGCCTCTCTCCTGAGCGACGGACCAGACTGTCAGGGGGTGTTTGCAAATTCACGCACCAGTGACGCGTCGCGCGGGGAATTTTGCAGAACCATCGACGCCACCGCCTGATCAATCGCATCATCAATGTGGGCGCGGTATTGCTCAGTCGATAACTTGGGCACAGCATTTTCCGCGCTGATAATCGCCGTGACGAAGGTAATCATCGCATGAAGAATGCGGCCTTCGACAATTTCTGGAGCAAGATAGCCGATTCTGGAGCGAAGCAGTTGGTGTGCTGTGTTGAGGGCCGATGAGAGCGCCCCAGCCTCGTCTGCGGCATGCTGGATTCCCCGGGGGCGATGATAAAGCAGGTATTGAAGGATGAACGCTGGATAGGAAAATGTCCCATCGGGCGCGCGCAGCGTGAAATATGGTAGCACGATAACTTCAAAGATCGAGCGTGTATCGGTTTCAAGACTGGCGGCTTCTAGGCGGGCCATAAGCTTTGCGCGAACCGGCTCCATCTGCACCACACGATGCCGGAAAATCGCCTGAACCAGCCCCTGCTTGGATCCGAAATGATAGCGCACGGCATTATTGTTCCCATGCCCGGCGGCGACAGCGATTTCTCGGAGTGACGCCGCCTCTACCCCTCGTTCGGCGAACAATCTCTCTCCTGCCAAGATAAGCTGGATTTTGCTGTCTGCCATATCGACAGGGGTCAGTTCGTGAACCGCAATCATGCGATCAGGGGTTAACGCATCTGCTCCAACTCTCAAGCCCTCTCTCAAAAGGATTGAGGCACGTGCGTTAGGTTTTTGGCGGTAATTAGATGGTATTCTCGCGATAACTCGATTTACGGCGAGTTTGGCGGCTCACATAAAAGTCAGGTGCGTTATTCGGCTGCCTCTGGCCTTATGCCGACAACAGTGGCGACGCAGAATCGCGCTGACGGATTCGGGAAGAGGGGAGTGACTGAAATGCAAGCAAACTCGCGACGGGCACGTGCAGCGCTGGCCATATTGATGGCCACGACCGCATTTGGGTTCGGTCATCAGGCCAATGCGCAGGATCAGGCGGCGGACAACGGTCAGGCAGCCGATCAGGGTGGCATTCAGGACATTGTGGTTACTGCCCGCAAGCGCACGGAAACCACGCAGAACGTGCCCGTAGCGGTTCTGGCAATTTCGGCAGAAACCATCCAGAAGTATGATCTGACAAGCCTTGAGCGCGTTGCCGCCAGCACTCCGTCCTTTGTCGTCGGCAGGGCGCCTTCGGGATCGGGCGCGACGCTTGTCCTGCGCGGAATCGGTTCGAACACCACGTCGATTGGGCTTGAGCAGTCGGTCGCCGTCGTGGTCGACGGATCCTATTACGGACAGGGTCGAACGATCAACGAAGGCTTCTTCGACCTTGGCGGCATCGAAATTCTCAAAGGTCCGCAGGCGCTGTTCTTTGGCAAGAACGCCACTGCTGGCGTGGTTTCGATCACCACCGCCGATCCGGGTGACCGGCTGGAAGTGATCGCTCGGGCAGGCTATGAATTCCGCGCGCGCCAGATCGTGGGCGAAGCGATCGTCTCGACACCGCTGAGCGATACGCTGGGTTTGCGCGTGGCAATGCGCGGGAGCAAGATGAACCGCGGCTATTTCAAACAGCTTGGCACGGTTCAGACTTACCCGACCTTGAATCGCACTTCTACTGCGCAGGCTGTCACACCGACAAACCATGTTTCCGGCCCAGCCGGTGATGGACGGTCGGACGAAATCTATGTCCGCGCGACGCTGAAATGGCAACCGACCGATCGGTTAACGGCCACGATCAAAGCCAACTTCGGCGAAAACAAGACTGACAATCCTGCTGCCGCTTCGGTCTATTACAAATGCCCCACCGGCGCGACTGCAGGCAATCCGGCCATTGCCTGCCGCCGTGCGTTTGAGTCTTCAGGCAACCGTTTCCCCGATGCGATTACAGCTTCGGTGCCCTTTGCCAATGCCGATGGCCAGACCGGCAACCAGTATCGCAGCTGGGCTGTCAACGCGAGCATCGCCTACGAGCTTGATGATGTGATGATCACGTCGGTTACCAACTACAACTGGAACCGCAACATCTTCCAGTTCGATGCTGACAGCGTTTCCAGAAGCGGTGCGCCGAGTGTGTTTGCCACAGAATGGTCAACCTTCGATGCATTCTCGGAAGAACTGCGCGTTCTGACGTCTTACGACGGCCCGCTGAACCTGATGGTCGGCGGCCTTTACCAGAAGACCAAGCGCGATTATCTGGCATGGACGGCATCGGGCGGCCTTGAAAACAGCGCTGCGCCGCAGCCATTCCAACGTTTCCTTGCCAATTCCAAGGATTCCGAGACGGCGGGCGAGACGATCTCCGCTTTCGGGCAGGTGATTTACAAGCCGGTCGAGCAGGTCGAGGTGACTGGCGGCGTGCGCTATACGCACGAGACGAAAGATAGCTATTTCCTTCAGCCCTATTCGCATCCGATCCGCGTGGCCCAGGGAATCTTCCTGCCCGGCAGCCGGGTCACGTCCAGCCAGGTGTTCGACGATTGGTCACCCGAAGTGACCTTTAGCTACAAGCCGACGCAGGACATCAACATCTGGGCGGCGTATAAAACGGCCTACAAATCTGGCGGGTTCTCGAACTCGGGCATTCTCAGCCCCAATGCAGGGCTTGCCGACTTTGAATTTGATCCTGAAAAGGCCCGCGGCTTTGAAGGGGGCATCAAGACCACGCTGCTCGACCGCCAGTTGCGCTTTAACGTGACGGCCTACACCTACAAGTTCAGCAACTTGCAACTGGACTTCTTCCGGTCAGACATCTTTGCCTTCACCACGATCAACGCCGGCTCTGCGCGGACTCGCGGTGTCGAGGTTGATTTCCAGTACGCACCGCGCGGCCTTGCCGGGTTCGATGTCCACGGTTCGATCAACTACAACAAGACCCGCTATGGCGATGCAGCCGGTGCGCCCTGCTATGCCGGACAGACCCGCAATCAGGGATGCAATCTGGTGTTCGTACCGGGCGGATCGGGCAATCAGACCCGGTCCTTCAACCCGGCAACCGATACGGTGGCAAACCGTCAGAATCTGAAGGGGCTGCCGACCGCCAACGCGCCGGAATGGACGGGCACTTTGGGTTTCAACTATGAGGCTAACCTGTCTGATGGCCTGGTGATCGGAGCGTCTGCCGATGCGCGCTACAGCGGCGAGTATATTGCTACGGCGTTCGGCAATCCGGCAACGCGTCAGACCAATTATGTCAATCTGGATGCGGCTCTGCGGCTCAAGATCGAAAATGACCGCTGGGAGCTTGCCGTTATTGGCAAGAACCTGACCAACCGCTGGTACGCCACGGGCGGGACTGATGCGCCGAACACCGGTTCGGGCACAGGTGGAACCGCAGGTGTGCTGGCCGACCAGATCGGCTTTGCCACGTTGCCCCGCACCGTGATGATGCAGGCTACCTTCCGATATTGAGTTCCTCCCTTGTCCGGCCGCCTGCTCTTTTTCGTGAAGAGGCAGGTGGCCGGACCTTTTTGCCAATTCCCCAACGAGAGGCCCTTGCCATGCGCATGATCCGCCACGCCATCGACCGGTCTTCGGCACGTCTATCACGCTATCGGCTCCGCCTTTGTTCTGCTGCGGCCATCGGCGCTTTGCTGGCACCGTCGTGCTTGATGGCACAGACCGCACAGGTTGATCCGCTGGCTGGCAAGGTGGGCCGCACTGTGCAGGATAGCCACGCGCCGACCTGGCCCTCGCAGCCCGAAGCCCCCAAGGGCGCGCCCAATGTGCTCGTCATCCTGACCGATGATGTCGGCTTTGGCGTTACCAGCGCTTTTGGCGGGCCGGTGCCCACGGCCACGTTTGATGCGCTGGCGCAGAATGGTTTGCGTTATAACCGGTTCAACACAACAGCCTTGTGTTCGCCCACGCGCGCCTCGCTCCTGACCGGGCGCCTGCCGCAAAACGTCGACATGGGCAACGTCACCAATCTGCCAACCGGTTATGATGGCTATACCACGGTCATCCCCAAGACCGCAGCGACCGTTGCTGAGGTGCTGAAGGAAAATGGCTTCAACACCGCGATGTTCGGCAAGAGCCACCTGACGCCTGAATGGCAATCAAGTGCTGCGGGACCGTTTGACCAGTGGCCAACCGGCATGGGCTTTGAATACTTTTACGGCTTCCTTTCGGCAGACACGTCGATGTGGGAGCCGAGCATCACTGAAAACACGTTGCCGCGCGATTTCCCGCGCGATGATCCCAATTACTTCTTTGAAAAGGACATGGCGGACAAGGCCATCACCTGGCTGCGCACCCAGCAGGCTGCCGCACCCGACAAGCCGTTCTTCATGTATTACGCGCCGGGCATCGCTCACACCCCGCACCATGCGCCCAAGGATTGGCTGGCAAAGTTCAGTGGCAAGTTCGATCAGGGCTGGGACAAGCTGCGCGAGGAGATCTACGTCAGGCAAAAACGTTCCGGCATCATTCCTGCGAACTCGCAGCTTTCCCCGCGTCCCTCATCGCTGCCGGCTTGGGCTTCGCTCTCGGCAGATAAGAAGAAGCTCTATGCCCGGATGATGGAAGCCTTTGCCGCAAGCGTTGCCTATTCTGACTACCAGACCGGGCGTATGATCGAGGCAATCCGTGAGACCGGCGAGTTTGACAACACGCTGATCGTGTTCATTAACGGCGATAATGGCAGCAGCGCCGAAGGTGGTCTGGACGGGCTGCTCTACGAGCAATCGACGATCACCGGACGCAAGGAAACTCTGGCCGAAAAGATCGCCCACATCGACGAAATCGGTGGCCCCAGCCTTTACAACCATTTCCCCGCTGCATGGGCGTGGGCCACCAATTCGCCCTTCCCGTGGTGGAAGCAGGTGGCTTCGCAGGCCGGCGGTGTGCGCAATGGCATGGTCGTTTCATGGCCCAAGCGCATTGCCGAAAAAGGCGCGATCCGATCACAATATGCTCACGTCAGCGATATCATGCCCACCGTCTTGGAGGCCGTCGGCATCTCCGCCCCGGAAGTGGTGAAGGGCGTGCCGCAAAAGCCCGTTGATGGTATCAGCCTGGCGTATACCTTCACGCAAGGGTCGGCTCCTTCGGCGCGGCGTACGCAACTTTACGAAATGATGGAAAACTTCGGCATCTACAAGGATGGCTGGATGGCGGGCACCCTGCCCAAGCGCCCCGCATGGGAAGCGGGTGCTGCCGGTGACCGCAAGCTGAGCGTCGGCCCGGATCAACGCGAATGGTCGCTGTTCAACCTCGATACCGATTTCAGCACGGCCAAGGATCTGGCGAAGAAGAACCCGGCCAAGCTGAAGCAGATGCAGGACCTGTTCTGGTCGGAAGCGGCGAAGAACAACATTCTGCCGATTCACGACTACAGCCAGGGGACCGCAGGCAGGCCATCGCTCGGTCGTTACCGGAACAGCTTCACCTACCGCCCCGGCACGGCCACGATCGCCGAGGATGCCGCACCACGCACCATCGGCAAAAGCTTCCGCATCGACGCTGACGTCACAGCGGGTGCCGGAGCCAAGGGCGTGATGATCGCGCAGGGCGGACGGTTCGGCGGCTACAGCTTCTACCTGAAGAACGGACGCCCAACATTTCACTACAATGCCGTGGGGGCCGATGCTTTCACGATCAGCGCCGACAGCGCGCTCAGCGAAGGCAAGCACACCCTGTCTGTCGAATTCGTGGCCGACAGTGCGACTGAGGGCACGCCGGGCACGCTGACCTTGCTGGTCGATGGCAAGCCGGCCGGTTCAGGCCGATTGGGGCGCACGGTGGCGGCGTGGATGTCGCACACCGAAGGGCTGGACATCGGCATTGACCGTATCACGCCTGTCAGCCCGGACTATACCGTGCCCAACAGCGCCTTTACCGGCGACCTTCAAGAAGTGCGGGTAACCATCAAGTGATCGCCGGGGCGAAGGCGCTGGCGCGTGGATACCGGCTGACGGTCACCGCACTCGCGCTGGCCCCGGCCCTTGCAATTGCAGAACCTCAGGCCCAATCGCGCACATATGATCCGGCGCTCGCCGATCAACACCAGTTTGCGCAGCTTGACGATACGATCCCCGGCAGCGCCGAAGCGCGGCAGGTGCTGGCCCGCGCGCTGGCTTTCGATGCCATGATCTATGGTACAACAGCGGTCCTTCAATACCGTCAGATGTATCAGCAGGCGGTGGACCGCAACGATCCTGATTTTACCGGCTTCAACGCCTTTGCCCATGATCGCGCGCTGGCAGGGCCGGGATACAAAGCGTTTAAGACGCCCAATGCCGATACGCTCTATTCCAACGCCTGGCTGGATTTGCGCGATGGTCCCGTGCTGTTCGACGTGCCCGACACAGCGGGGCGCTATTTCACCGCCAACTTCCTTGATATTCATGGTAATGCCACAAACATCAGCGCCCGCACGCATGGCACAGACGGCGGACGCTTTCTGATTGCGACGACCGATTGGCAGGGCGAAGTGCCCGAAGGCACGACGCTGTTCCGCGTGGCAACGCCGTTTACGTGGATATTGCTGCGCGTGCTGGTGCAGGAAGCCAAAGGCGATCTGCCCCTAGCCAACGCCTTGCAGGACAGGTTCCGCCTCAGCCCGGTTGCCAAAGGCGCGCCGCCTGCATCCTTTCCTGATGGCGATGACCAGAGTGCCGCCGGTTTCATGCGCATTCTTGATTTCGTGCTGCGCACATGCGGCCACCCCTTGCGCGAAGACGCGCTTGTCTATCGCTTTGGCGCGATCGGCATCGCGGGCAATCGCAAGGTTGACGATGTGCTGGCAGATCCGGCTATACTCTCAGGCATCGAGCAGGGCTTTGCCGATGCGCAAACCGTCATCAAGGCGTCGATGGGCCAGAACGGCAAGCGGGTTGGTGCATGGTCGCAGCCACGCGACGTCGGGCGCTATGGCTTCAACTACCTCTATCGCGCCGCTGTCACCACGCTTGGCACCGGCGGGAATGTGGTAGACGAGAACCATCCGGCCACTTCATTCGTCGATGCGACAGGTGCACGCCTCGACGGGGCTTTGAGCGATTACCGTCTGGTGCTGTCTCCGCCGCCGCCCGCCCGTTTTTTCTGGTCGGTGACGGTCTATGATGCCGCCACGCGCGAACTCTATCCCAATGCACTGGGCCGCTATATGGCGGGTGACCGGACGCCCGGACTGAAGCGCGGGAAGGATGGATCGGTCACGGTCCTGTTTAGCCATCAGCCCGAAGCGCTTGGAAAGTCGCCCAACGTCCTGCCGGTTCCGGCTGGGCCGTTTTATGTTGCCATCCGTGCGCAGGGACCGGAAGCAGCAATGAAAAGCGGAGAATGGCGTCCGCCAGCAATCGAAAAACTGCCAGACGGAAAGGCAAGCCGGAAATGACGGCCAAAGCCTTTATCAGCGCTGCTCTGCTGTGCGCCATTATGCCAGCAATGATGCCCGCCCAGGCCAGACCTGTCGGACAAATTTCACTCGTGAACGAGGCCGCAATCGAGGAGGCCGCCTATCGCGGCTATGTCTGGGGGATGCCGCTGGTCGAAGCGGCGCTGATCCGCAAACGCTTTACACAGGGGCAATCGGCCAAGGATACCGACACGCCGATCAATGCGTTCAAGCACCGGCGGATGCTGTCCGGCCCCGAAATGCGTGCAGGCGTGGGGCCGAACAACTATACGATCTATTCATCGGCGTGGCTCGATCTTGCGGATGGTCCGCTGATCGTGACCGCGCCTGATTTCGGTAACCGGTACTACGCGTTCTCAATCAACCTTGCAGATTCCTCGTCCGATCAGTCGCTTGGCCAGCGGACGCATGGCGGGCAATTGCCGCCGCTGTTCGTGCATGGGCCAGGCTGGCGCGGCCCCATTCCGCGCGGCATGGTCGATGTGCCGGTTTCGACGCGTTATGTCGGCGTGGCGGGACGCATCCTTGTGCGTTCGCCTGCAGAATATCCCGAAGTCCACGCACTTCAGGATCGGCTCGCCGTGGTTCGCTGGGCCGATTGGCGCAAAGGAAAGCGCATTGCTGCTTCTGCAACACCCCAGCGGGAACTGGCACAAGGCTCAGTCGGCACGCCGCCGGACCTTGCGTTTTTCCATCAACTTGGCGCCATCCTGCAGGATTGGATCGTCCGCCCGCAGGACAAGGCAGCGATTGCAGCGCTGGAGCCCCTTGGCATTTCGCGTAAATCTGGTTTCCAGCCAAACGGTCTCTCTGCTGGCCAACTTTCGGCGCTTGCTCGAGGCTATGCGCGGGCAAAGGAGGACGTGCGCCTCGCCTCGCTGCGCCTGGGCGTTGAACGCAATGGTTGGACCACCAACGATCTTGGCCCGCGTTTCGGCTCGGACAATATGCTGCGCGCCGCCGTGGCCAAAGACCAGATCTTCGTCGCCGTGCCGGAAGAGGCAATCTACCCGATTGCGCGGGTCGATGCTGCCGGGTGCAAACTCGACGGGAGCCATCGCTACCGCATCCGTTTTGCCGCCGGGGAATTGCCGCCCGTCGATGCCTTCTGGTCCATCACCGCGTATGACGATACCGGCTTCATGATCGCCAACAACGCAAACCGCTACTCTGTGGGTGACAGGACGGGCGGCCTTGTTATGGATCGGGACGGCAGTGTCACCATCGAACTTGCCGCAACACCACCGCCGCCGGAACGTGCATCGGCCAACTGGCTGCCCGTGGCCGCTGATGCCCCGTTCTACTTGATGATGCGCCTCTATCGCCCGCAGCCGTCGGTACTCGACCGTACGTGGGTGCCGCCCGCCATCGAACGCATCGATTAACTGCGGCCCTGCTCAATGTGCTGGTTTCCGCGCCCAAGCGGAGGCCGGTAGGCCGTCAACTGAAACAGACGGAAGGACGAAGCAATGCGTTTCAAGGACAAGGTCGTGATCGTCACCGGGGCAGGGTCCGGGCTTGGCCTTTCGACCGTGCAAAGGCTGGCTGGAGAGGGCGCGATACTGGTCCTTGTTGACCTGCGCGAGGACTGGCTGGAGGCCGCGCGCGCTACGCTGCCCGATGGCACGCGCACCACGCTGATCAAGGCAGACGTGGCCGATGTGGCGCAAGTGCAGGCCTACGTTGATGCGACGGTTGCGGAACATGGCCGGATCGACGGCTTTTTTAACAACGCCGGGATCGAAGGCCGCCAGAACCTGACCGAGAACTTTGGTGCCGAAGAATTCCACCGCGTGATTGCGATCAATCTCGACGGGGTGTTCTTTGGCATGTCGGCAGTGCTCAAGGTCATGCGCGAACAGAGTTGTGGTGCCATCGTCAACACCGCATCGGTCGGCGGCATACGCGGGGTGGGCAACCAGACCGGATATGCTGCGGCCAAGCACGGCGTGGTCGGCCTGACGCGCAACTCGGCGGTGGAATATGGACAGTTCGGAATCCAGATCAACGCCATCGCACCGGGCGCAATCATGACCGCAATGGTCGAAGGCTCGCTGCGCCAGATCGGCGGGAATGATTGGGAAGACGTGGGCCGCCAGTTCGTGTCGGTCAATCCGATGAAGCGGTTCGGCCGGCCCGAAGAAGTTGCCGCGCTGGTCGCTTTCCTGCTCTCGGGCGAAGCACTGTTCATCAACGGCGCAACAATTCCCATCGACGGTGGCCAGTCCTACAAATACTGACAAGTGCCAGTGAATGATAGCCGGAGCTTGCTGGACATGCGCGAACACCCCGGCATGAGGCTGATTGCAGGCGGGGCGTTCGTGATGGGGGCAGGTTTGGCTCGGCGACGGTGAATGTATGACTGGTTCCGACGCCGGACGTTAGCCTGCTAAACGTCGCCTTCGCTAGCAACTTCTGCCTATTTTTTGAGGGCCACACCAACGGCAGGTTTGAGCGTACGCCGTCGTCCTTGAAGGCAAAAGGGAATGACCAAAGCTGGTCGACAGGAGAAGTGCCAGGTTGGGGCGGAAACTCTGCTGGATCCCCGCCTGCGCCTACCTCGCCGCGCCTAGCCATCATAATTCGAGGATATCCAATCTTCCCGACCATGCCGTACGCGCAGAATGATGACCTCGCCCTCATTTCCCACATCATAAATCACCAGATGGGCCTTGTAGGGATGCCCGCGAACAGGCGGCGAAATCGCCTCGCGCAGACGCGCGGCATGGGGATAGTCTGCGAGAAACGCGAAAATCGCGCTCAGCCCTTGATGATAGGTGTCGGCTTGAGGCAGACCGAACTGCTCGATTCCCTCAAGAAAGATGGTTGTCAGATCATCGACTGCGGCGCGTGTTAAACGGAAGCGAGGCACGATCAGGCTTGCAAGCCAGCCTGGCTGATCGCCCGCGCCCGGATGTCCGCCATCGTCTCATCACTCAAGCCGCTCGCTCTAGCTTCATCGGCCAGGCGCTGCATGGCGGCAATCTTGTCGGCGCGTTCCTGATCACGACGGATAAGATCGCGCACATAGTCACTGGCATTGCTATACCGGCCAGTGTCAGCTTGCGCTTCCACCCATTGCTTCATCGGGTCGGGCAGTGAGATGTTCATCGTAGCCATGATAGTCTCCAAGGCTAAGGAAATAGCAAAGATTGGCAAAGTCTGTCAATTCATGGTCAGCCCCCTTGAATACAGACCATTGTGAAGCCGACGACTCACAAAATTTCCTCCGGAGGGCCGCAACCGTTCTTCAGAATGGCCAATTCTGGCCAATCGGAGAATGATCATGGAAATATTTGAAACCGTGAATGCGCCCCCCAAGCGCCCAGTCTGGAATGCCGGGCGCACTGTCGGCGCCAAGTGGGCCCTGAAGCCCAAACAAATATGGGAGATCCGATTTTATCTCAATCAGCACCGCCGCCTGCGGGACAGGGCGCTGTTCGACCTTGCGATCGACAGCAAACTACGCGGTTGCGACCTTGTTCGCATGAAAATTGGCGATGTCGTCAGCGGCAGGCAGATCCGCACGCGGGCCATCGTGATGCAACAGAAAACGGGTCGCCCTGTTCAATTCGAACTTCTCCCTGATGCCCGGGCCAGCCTGCTGGCGTGGCTCGAGCGGCGGGGCGGCACAGTCGATGATTTTGTCTTCCCAAGCCGGGTTGATCGCAATGCTCACCTCAGCACACGGCAATATGCCCGCCTTGTCGACGAATGGGTGACGGGGGTGGGCCAGATGCGAAGCGAATATGGCACGCATTCGCTCCGCCGAACCAAGGCCTCGATCATCTACCGGGCGACTGGCAACCTGCGCGCCGTTCAGATCCTGCTCGGCCACAGCAAGATTGAGAATACGGTCCGCTATCTGGGGATCGATGTGGAAGACGCGCTCGCGCTCGCTGAAAACACCGAAATCTGAACCGTCGGCTCCCCGCAGCACAGGCGGGGAGCCGACTTTAGTCACCCTGGGACTATGCTGTCGTTCGCAAATGCCAAGATGAACGACAACCTCTGCCACAAGCGGACGCATCCTTGCCCGGGAGCAATGGTAGCGGCTGTTCAAAGTTCGGCATCGCCAAACTGACTGAACCAGTCCGACCCCGGAGCGGTTACCGACAAAGGTCGGGGCCTGCGCACGCTGTCGCGTCCGCAGCCGTGCCCGATAACATCCGCCGGTTCAGCCGCGAAACACTGGCGTCGGGCCTGACGCGCCTTGCTCTGTCAGCCGCTGAGCAAGCTCAACGATCCGCTTCTCGCCCTGCTGCAATGCTTCCTTGTTGGTATGCACCGAGTAGGTTCCCATAACGAGATCATGCCCATGCTCGATGGCGGATGCCACGACGAAACGGGCGCCAGTTGCCGATGCTTGGAGCGGAATCGCGCCCGTTCCCTCAAGGATCGCCAGTTCACCGGATTGCGCGACGAGGTCGCCGGTCAGGCCGCCATGACTGATCGCCAACCAGGCAACGCTATGCTCGGTCGGGGGCGTGTAAGTCCAGCTTTCGTGCGGGGCGAGCGCCACCAGCAGATAGTTGATCCCGGCAGGCGCCCGCACCGGGCTGACCGCGCCGGCCCATTCGCCGAGGATGACGGTGGCGGGGCCAGCGACCGGCATATCGGCCGCCTCGATATACTGGCTGTCGACAGCAGCATTTTCGAGTTCGGGCGGGAGCGCGAGCCATAGCTGGAAGCCTTTGATCCGGGGCGATGTGCCTTGCGACATCTCCTTGCCGTGCCAAACGCCGCCGCCAGCGCGCATCCATTCCACCCCGCCATAGCCGATCGTTCCCGAACCGCTGACCGGATCGTCGAACCGCAGATCGCCTTCGGTCAGCACTGTCACCGTGGCGATGCCCGAATGGGGGTGGAGCGGCATGTCCCCGATCCGTGCGGCTTCTGGCAAGAACAGGTCGAGGAAGACGAACGGCTTCAGAATCCGTCCCAGGTCGCCCGGGCTCATCAGGCGAATGATCGGGCCATGGCCGTGGCCCATGGTCTTGTAGCGGATGCGGCGGTGGGTCGAGATCGTCGTGGGCGCGTTCATTTCCGGTATCCTTGCACAGCTCGGGTCCGAGCGTTCCCAGCGGTCTTGCCAGATGGGATATCCGCAGGGTAGCCGCTGAAAATCGATCACATCCATCGGTGTGCCCGATGGATGGGCCTCACTCCGCGTTCAGCGCGCAGTGCTTGAGGCGCTCGATCATCCAGCGACCTGCCGGTCCCGGCGGTTCGGCCGTCCTGTAGACCGCTGACATCGTCAGCGTTGCTCCGCCGGGTGGAACATTCTGGATGGACAGTTCCCGCAATCGTCCGTTCTCGAGATCCTGCTTTACCATGTGATAGGGCATGCCGCCCCAGCCCAGTCCCCGCCGCAGGAAGGCATGCTTGGCCGCCAAATCGGCAAGCCGCCAAGTCACGGTTGCCATCACCCCGAACTGCTGGCCATCCGACAGATGCGAGCGATCGGTCAGGACCAACTGCGTGTGCCGCGCCAGCTCTTCAGCCGGGATGGCGCCCCGATATTGACTGAGCGGGTGGCTGGCCGCCGCCACCATCACCAGCTTTACGTCCGCCACACGCTCTGCCGTCAGTCCCGGCGGCAGCACGGGTAGTGACCCGACAATGCCGAACCCTGCCCGGCCTTCCAGAACGGGCTGAACGGCCGAGCCGAGCGCTTCGACATAGAGGCGCAGCGGGATCGAGGGAAACGCGGGCCCGAACTGCTCGGCCACATCGGCGACCACCTCGATCGGCACGAACACATCGACGACGGCCACCAGTTCCGGTTCGAGCCCGCCCGAAATGCCCTTGGCCCGCGCGCGCAATTCATCGAGCGCCGTTACGACCTTGCGGGCATCGGCAATCAGGACCGCGCCTTCGGGAGTGAGCCGGGGATAGCGATTGGTCCGGTCGAACAGCACCACCGCCAACTGGGCCTCGAGATTGGCGATGGATTCGCTGATAGCCGACTGCGTGCGCCGCAGCGCCCGGGCGGCCGAAGAAAAGCTGCCTTCATCAACCACGGCGATGAAGGCCCGCAATTGCCCGAGAGATACCGCGTCGATGGTCAAAGTTCCTCCCATCGGGAAATACGATGGATACAATCGGATAATAGAGGCTTTGCCGGTTGCAGCAAGCGTGGCATTTCCTCTTCAACAGAGCGGGGGTGGCCGACTGCTTCCGGGTTGAAGCCGGATGATCGGCCCCTCGCCCCGAAGTGTCAGCGTGACTGCTACACACCATCAAAGGATTGACTTCGTGCCCACCAGTTCGCGTTTTGTGGTTGCCGTTCACGCCCTTGCTGCGATGGCTGTCAGCGACGGCACACCGATGCGATCGGCTGATCTGGCCGCTTCGGCCAACACCAGTGCTGTCGTTATTCGCGGCTTGCTGTCACGCCTACATCAAGCCGGATTGACGACCTCACAACTGGGCGCGGGCGGCGGCGCCTTGTTGGCGAAGCCTGCCACCAGCATCCGCCTGCTCGACGTCTACAATGCGGTCGAAGACACCCGCTTGTTCACGCTGCATCGCCTCCAGCCAATGCGCGGGTGCTCGGTTGGTGGCAACATTCAGGACGCCCTGCAGCCCATCCTCGACCGCGCCAGCGCGGCAATGGAGGCAGAGCTTGCCCACGTCACCATTGCATACGTAGCCGCAGAAGTCGCCCGCCTGGGGAACTTTGCGATCCCGCTGCGATGGGCATGATTTGCCCATAAATGTAAGCGTGTCGCTTACACAAATATCATCGAGCTTCGGTCAGCCCATGGGGCGCTGCCGTCCCCCTTATCCCTGCCCCATCTTTGAAGGAGACATGACATGACTATCGGAATCGTCGGATCGGGCGCACTCGGCTCGAACCTCGCCCGCGCGCTTGCCAAGGTCGGCTTGACCGCCATCATCGCCAACAAGCGCGGCCCGGCCTCGCTCGCGGCGCTGGTCGAGGAACTGGGCGAGACGATATCCGCAGGCACTGTGGCCGAGGCGGCGAGCGCCGATCTGGTCGTGCTGGCAATGCCGTGGGCCTCACTCAAGGATGTGCTGGGCGGGCTTCCCGCCTGGGAGAATCGCATCGTGATCGACGGCACGAACCCTGTTCTGTTCCTCGAACCGGGCTCGCCGGATGCCAGTGATCCGACCAACCCTCTGGCGGCCTATGGCATCAAGGCAGTCGACCTTGGTGATACCCATTCCAGCGCGGTGGTTTCGCAACTTGTCGCCGGCGCGCGGGTGGTGAAGGCCTTTAACCATCTCGACGTCAACGTCCTGCCTGAACCCCAGGCGGCGGGCGGCCAGCGCGTTCTGTTCTATTCGGGCGACGATGCCGACGCCAAGGCGCAGGTGCGCGCAATCATTGAAGCCATCGGTTTTGTAGCGATCGACCTTGGCACGCTCGATGTCGGCGGTCCGCTGGCATCGCTCCCTTTCGGTGCGCTGGCAATGCACAACTTCGTTCGCATCTGATGCTGCGGCCCGCCGTTCCATTCGGAGCGGCGGGCCACTAGCCGACCCACAGAGATCAGCCTGACAGCATTGAACCGACATGCCGCAAAGGTAGCTGCAGCCCATCTGCGGCCACAACCGCGTCCGAAGTGAGATCCCGACCGCGGCATGGCTGGTTTGAGCGAAAACAGACGTTCGATATGGCGATCGCAAACGGCCTGATTTGGTCGCGTGCTACCGGAAGCGGAACGCCGCTTCGTGGGACAATGCGGCCATTCCCGAACACCATCGCGAACGGCAGCTTCCAGGTGAAGCGGCCGTTCGCAGGGCGGCGCCGGTGACGTCCTCCAACGAGAATGGCTACTCATTCTCCACTTGATCACTCAGGGAGAATTGAGGGATTGTCTTCCTCAATGGCCGCCACTCATGTCGAGCGGTCCCTTGGGTTTGGGTGCCAACCAGATGAGCACCGCTGCCACAACAAAACAAAGCGCGATAGCTGCGAACATGTTGAGGGTCGCGAGCATCGTGCTCTGGTACTCGACCACCCCTGACAACATCGTCGTCGCCATATCGGGGGACATGCCCTGCGCCTGCATCGTGTCGAGCGTCGCCTGACCCTGCGACATGGCGCCGACCAGTTCGGCCTGATTCTCGCGGGTCGCGTTGCCCCACCCGGTCTGGCTGATTGAGGCGGCGAACGCGCCGGCAACGGTACGCATGAAGTTGGAGATGCCAGCGGCGTCGGCTTGCTCCTCAGGATCGACGCTCGCCATGCACAGCCCCGTGACAGGAATGAAGAACATCATCAGGAACGGCCCGGTCGCGAGCATGGGCCACGCCATCTGCCAGAAGGTCATGTCGGGCGTGAACCCCATACGCCAAACCGAGATGAGGCCGAGACCCAGCACGCCGATCGAGACGATAAGTCGGGCATCGATCTTCTCGGCGAATTGGCCGATCACGGGCGAACTTAGCACCGCGAAGATGCCCATGATGCCGGTGGCATAGCCCGCCCAGGTGGCGGTGTAGCCCATATTCTGCTGCAACCAGAGCGGGATAAGCACGACCGTTGCGAAGAAGGCGCCGAACGCCACCGAATAGGTAAGCGAGGCGGCGACGAACCCGCGATGGCGAAAGACGCGCAGATTGACGATCGGGTGTCGGTCGGTCAGTTCCCAGATCAGGAAGGCGATAAAGCCGATAGCCGCGATAATCGCGAGCGTGCGGATTTCTGTAGCGGCGAACCAATCGTGGTTGCGGCCCTCGTCGAGCATGATCTGCAGGGCGCCGACCCAGACGATCATCAGCACGAGGCCGACAATATCGATCCGCGCCTTGACCAGTTCCTCGAGCTGACCGCGGAAGAGGTAGAGAAGGCCGATCCCGCCACCCAACGCGATGGGGATGTTGATGAAAAAGATCCACTCCCACCCGATATTGTCGGAAATGATCCCGCCCAGGATCGGCCCCGCAATTGGCGCGACCGTCGTCGTCATTGCCCAAATAATCATCGCGATGGACGCTTTTTCGGGCGGGAAGATGCGCAGGAGCAAGGTCTGCGAAAGCGGAATGATCGTGCCACCGGCGAGGCCAAGCAGCACGCGGCCGCCGATTAGCACGCCCAGCGTGCCGGACAGGCCGCACAGCAGCGATAGTATACCAAAGGCGATGTAGGAGGAGGTGAACACCTTCTGCGCGCCGAAGCGGCGCGAGAGCCATCCCGTCAGCGGCACGGTAATCGCTTCCGCGACAGCATAGGAAGTGATGACCCAGGTCGCCTCCGACACCGACACGCCGAGCGATCCCGCGATATGCGGGATCGAGACATTGGCGATCGTGGTGTCCAGCACGACCAGGAAGTTGCCCATGCCGATCAGGATAGCGGCAAGAATGAGCTTGCCGCCGGTGAGCGGCCCGGATTCGGCAGGCAGGGTCTTGGCCTCGGCCATGGCGGGCACCTTTCAGCTCAATTGGAGAGGTCGACGTCGGCAGTCATCGACAGCCCGACCCTCAAAGGATGTTCCCTGAGCTGCGCGGGATTGAGCCTGATCCGCACGGGCAGGCGCTGCACCACCTTGATCCAGTTGCCGGTCGCATTCTGCGCCGGCACCACGGCGAAGGCCGAGCCGGTGCCGCCCGAGAAGCCCACCACCGTGCCGCGGTAGACGACATCGCCGCCATAGAGATCAGAGGTGAGCGTAACGCGCTGGCCGGGCTTCACGCGGCGAAGCTGCCCTTCCTTGAAGTTGGCATCGACATAAGCGGCCTGCACCGGCACCACCGCCATCATGTTGGCTCCGGCCTGCACGCGCTGGCCGACCTGCACCTGACGGCGCGAGACGATGCCGTCGACCGGCGCACGGATGATCGTGCGCTCGAGATCCACCCGCGCCTGATCGCGCGCAGAGCGAGCGGCGAGAACTTCGGGATTGGTATCGACCGTCGTATCGGCGATGAGGGCGCGGTTGGCATCGCGGCTGCCGATCGCCGCCGTGCGATTGGCCGAGGCCTGCGCCCTTGCCGCTTCCGCCGCCTTGAGATTCGCCGCGGCGGTGCTGCGAGCGTTGCGCGCCGTGGTCAGCTCCTCACCCGACACCGAGCCGGACGCCGCCAGCGCCTCGCGGCGGTCGAGGTCGATCTTCGCGCGGGCAAGGTCGGCGCGGGCCGCCACTAGCTGAGCGTCCGCCCGAGCCTCATCGGCCGCCCGCGCCGTGACCTGAGCGCCAAGGCCCGTGTCGGTCGCGGTGAGCCCACGAACCTGGCGCTCGGCACGGCTCAGGTCCGCCTCCGCGCGCGCGAGCGCGAGCTTGGCATCGGTGTCGTCGAGCCTGACGAGAATGTCACCGCGCCTCACCGCGACGGCATCGTCGACCAGCACCTCGCGCACAGCGCCGGCTATCAGCGGCGTCACCTGCGCGACATTGGCGCCGACATAGGCATTGTCGGTCTCGACATGACGCGAGGCAATGAGGACGTCATAGCCATAATAGCCGCCGCCAAGCACGATGATGGCGGCGCCAAGGCCGAGGAAGAGCCGCTTGCGTTTGGCGCTCGATGCAGCGTCAGTCTTGTCCTCTTCGGACGTCTCGGGCCCGGTTTCGGCGGCGGAGGGGGCTTGGATCATGATCGGGATCTCCTTCAGGAGCGATAGCCGCCGCCAAGGGCGCGGATGAGAGCAACGTCGAGGGCAAAGGCGCGGGCCTGGAGCGCAGCCACGCTTCGGCGCGCCGCGATCAGCGCATCTTCGGCCGACAGAACGTCGAGCGCGGTGGCAAGACCGCCGCGATAGCGGTTGTCGGCGACAGTCCAGGCCGCGCTGGCGGCGCGCTCGGCGACTTGCGCGCGGTCGAGCCGTTCGCAGAGCGCGCGTTCGCTCGCCGCCGCATCGGCGACCTCGCGCAGCGCCTGCACCAGCGCTCCGTCATATTGCGCCACCGCCGTTCGATAGTCCGCCTCGGCGGCGCGATAGCGACCGCGCAGCCGCCCGCCGTCGAAAATCGGCAGGGTGAAGGCCGGCCCCACCGTGCCGAACTCGGAACCCGACTTGAACACATTGTCGAGTCCGAGCGCCTGCAGGCCGATCAACCCGGCGAGGTTCACGTTGGGATAGAAGGCGGCGCGCGCCTCGTTGATCCGGCTCGCCGACGCTTGCGCGCGCAGCTTGGCCGCGATGATGTCGGGCCGGCGCCCGATCAACTCGGCGGGCAGATTGGCAGGCAGGCCATAACCCGCCGATGCAGCGACCATCGGCCGGTTGATCGTCAGTCCGCGATCCGGACCGGCGCCCAGCAGGACCGCGATCCGGTGACGGGTCAGCGTCAACGATTCCCCCAGCGCCGCGCGCTCGCCCTCGGCCGTAGCGAGCGCCGAACGGGCGCGCTCGATGGCGCCGGTGTTTTCCAGTCCGCGTTGCCGGCGCCTTTCCATAAGCTCGAGCGTGCGCCGGCGCACGGTTACGGCGCGTTCGGCCGCATCCTGCTCGGCATGGAGGCCGGCAAGATCGGCATAGGCGCTGGCGATCCCCGCCGAAACAGCGAGACGCGCGGCAGCGGCTTCCGCGCTGGCGGCCTCGGCTTCCGAGCGTGCGGCCGCGAGGGCCGCGCGATTGCGGCCGAAGAAGTCGAGTTCCCAATCGAGCCGGACCGTTGCCAGGCCATAATCGGGCCAGCCCTTTTGGGGCGACAGCCTCCGGGAACAGGTAATTGTAGCTCTGCTTGGTGGCGCCGGTCTCGCCGCCTGCCGTCACAGATGGCGACAGGTGGCTGCGCGCCTCGCCGATCAGCGCCTGAGCCCGTGCGAACCGCGCCTCAGCGACACGCAGGTCGGTAGCGCCCGCCAGCCCTTCCGTGATGAGCGTATCGAGCTGCGCATCGCCAAAGCCGTCCCACCAGCGGTCAGAGGGCCAGGCCGCCTGCGGTGCGGCGAGGCTGGCAGCGCTGGCGAAATTTTCAAGAGCTGCCGGCGGTGGCCGCTCGCCCTTGGGCGGCAGCGTCGCGCAACTGGAAAGCAGAATGACGGCCGCTGCAGCAACGAGATTGCCGGACGCCGAGGGATGGAAGCTACGCATGACTTGGCCCCTAAAACCGTACAGGACGGTCATTATTCGCCACTGGTTGCGGGAGTCAATGGAAAAGCGTACAGGTCGGTTCGAAAAAGGAGCAGCGATGCGAGTCAGAACAGATAGCCGCCGGCAGGCGATCCTCGAGGTCGCGACCGAGATTTTCCGAGAGGTCGGCTATGCACGCGCCAGCATGGCGATGATCTCGGCACGCTTGGGCGGATCGAAGGGCACGCTCTACGGCTACTTCAAGTCGAAGGAAGATCTGTTCGCGGCCGCGATGATGGCCTTGATGGAGGATCAGGCCGACGAGACCATCAAGCTCCTCGACCAAGGTAATGTCGACCTGCGCAGGGTCCTGTGCACATTCGGCAATGCCTATCTGGCGCTGCTGACATCGCCCGATGCGCTCGCCGTGCTGCGTACCGCAATCGCCGAAGGCATGAATTCGGATCTTGGGCAGACACTCTACAGGCTTGGCTGCGAGCGGTCGTGGAACGAGGTCGCGGCCTATATCGACCACCTGCAGAGTAATGGCCTGATCCGCGAAGCGACCCCGATGGTCGCAGCAGCTCACCTCAAGGGACTGCTCGAAACCGGAATCGTCGAGCCCAAATTGTTCGGTGCGCGCACTTGGTTCGAGCGCGGGGCCGCGGTCGATGAAGCAGTCGACGTATTCCTGCGCGCCTATGGGGCGGACCGGGCCTAGGCCTCTTCAGCGCACCGGTTTGGCTGGCCTGTGGGCCTCATCCCGTATCGTCATGGCTGATCCCGCGTTGCTGAATCGTCGCGGGCATATGGATCGCCAGATAGTCGATCAGGCTGCGCCTCGAGGGCAGCATGCCGCGCGGGGTTGGATAGACCAGATGAATGATATGTTCGTGCCCGGCCCATTGGGGGAGAACCCGCTCAATTGAACCAGCGAGCAACGCTGCACTGAACCGCACCAGCTTTACTGGAGGCTTTTGCTCTCAAATACCTTACCTGGCATCGCCATTGAACAGCCGAGTTTCTCCGAAGCGGTCGTTCCCATGCGAACCGCGAGCGGCGACATTTGGTCGCGTGCTGCCAGAAGCGGAATGCCGCTTCTGGGACGACGTCGTCATTTGATCGCTTGTCCTTAAATCGCCGTTTGTGCACAGACTTGCCTTCGCCCCCCTAACCAAATCACGTTGCCGAATCCCCAAAAGCGGGAGCAGGCGATCCTCAGAACCGGTAGCTCAGCCTTATGTTGCCATCGAACTGGCCTTCGCGCGTTGCGATGGCTGCCCCAAGATTGCCGCTGATCGCCCAATTCTTGCCGATCGCAAACTCGGTGCGAGCATCGATGCGCGCGCCGCCACTGCTGCCCTGCGCGGCACGCACCGTATGGGCTGCTGGGGCCCCGGCCATTGCGAGATCAACGCTGGTGATCAGGCGATTGCGGTCGACATAGCGCGCCGACAGTTCGGCAAAACCTGTACCGATGGAGCGCCGGGCAAAGCCGCCCACGCCAATGCGCGTCCAGTTGTCGCGCTTGCCCGCACCTGAAAGATTGAGCGCGTCTGCGCCGGTCTCCGCGATCCGGCCCAGTCTAGTCGAAACATAATCGATGCTGACCAGCGGCCCTGCAGCCATCTTGTCATTGCCGATGCCATAGCGCGCCTCGGCGCTGGCCGCTGTGGTGCGCAGATCGACGCTGGAAAGGGCTGAGCGCGCGATGGAGCCGAACGCGATCTGGCGTGTGACCGCAGCATCGGCATCGGCATAGACCACGCTGGCAACCGTGCTGAACCCGGCGGCGCCGGTGCCATAGCGGCCGTAAGCGCCGATGTGCCCAGGCATCGGTCTTTGCGCGCGAACCGCGTGCGGCCAGATGCACGTTGCCATCCTGCCAGCCGCCGCCGATCCCGATAGCCCATGCGTCGTCGGCTTCGCGATAATCGAGGCCCGATTCCAGCCCGAAGCTGTCGGCCTTGCTATAGGCACCGTTGCGATCCGTATCCGCATCAACATTCGCGCGCTCACCCAGAACGCCGCCCCACAGGACAAGCCCTTCGTTGCCCTTTGCAACGCCGCGCGCGGCCAGCCGGCCGGTCAGAGCCATGCCGGCGCGCTGGCGTCCTGCCAGCAGGGTCGGGTAGATTTCGCCGGAACTGGCATCGAAGGTTGCACGGGCAGCATCTGCATCGAGGATCAGAATGGCGTTGTAGACGGCCAGTGCATCGCTCCCTACCGCCCGGCTGAAGTCCTTGAGCGCCGATGAGGCTTCGCGCTGATTGAAGGTTAGCGCCACATCGGGAAACTGGCGGATGACGGTGGTGGTGAGGAACGCTCCGGTCGAATCGTAACCAAGCGCAAAATCGAGGAAGGCCGAAGTTTCGGTCAGACCGACAAAGGTTCCCGTGCGCCCGCCTGCCGCATTGACGATACGATAGACGGTGCCATCGGTATAGGTCAGGTCAGGGTCGAGCGCGGTCACGGCAACAGTGCCGCCTTCGATCAGCGCCCGCCCGCCTGCATCGATGCGATCGGCACCGCGGCTGGCGGCAACATCGATGAGCAAGGTTGACCCTGCGCGGATGGTCAGATCGCCCGTGACATTGAACGTGCCGATCGCGCCCGCTGCCGCGCCGGGACTGAAGGTTCCGGCCAGATCAAGGCTCCCGGCCCGCCCGGCGCCAGTCAGTGTGGCAGGCGCGGCAACGGTCAGCAGGCCGCCCAGCGATCCGGGCAGGGCGAGGCTGCCCGCAGCCAGCGTCGTGCTTCCGGCAAAGGCGCTGCTGTTGCCTGAAAAGGTGCGCGCGCTCGTGCCGGTCAGCCGCAGATTGCCGGTGCCGCCGATGGCACCTGACAGCGTCAGGGCGTTGCTGCCGCTGTCAATCGTGCCGCCGCTGGCGCTGATGGTGAAGCCGCGTGCCGATGTGAGTGCAGCGCTGTTGCGCAAGGTTGCGCCAGCCAGCGTTACGGTGCCCGCAGATGCACCCAAGGCTTCGTCGTTGGCAATTTCCAAGGTGCCGCCCGTAACGCGCGTACCGCCTGCGTAGGTGTTCGCTCCGGAAAGCACCAGCGTGCCAAGATCGGTCTTTTCCAGCTTCGCCGTGCCGGTCAGTGATGAGGCGATGGTTGCGGTAAAGCCTGCGCCCGCCGCCGTGCCATCGCCCACACGCATCGTCGCAAGGGTGCCATCCAGCGCCACAGCGCCGCCTTCGATGCGGTAGCCGTTGCTGGCAAACTGCAGGCCTGCGGTTGCGCGCACGGCGCCGCCTGTGTTGTCCACGGTCACCGTGCCCGGCGTGCCTGTAAAGATCAGCAATTGCGCTGGATCGGCGACCCCGTTGCTGCTGCCATCACCAACGGTCCAGTTGGTGGTGTCGGCGCGCCATGTGGCCGTACCGCCATTGACCGCGCCATTGCCGGCGGTGTTTGCGCCGTCCCAGAAGGTAAAGCTGGTGAACGGGGCTGCAACCAAAAGATTCACCTGATTGGCCACCGAGGTTTGCACCGCAAGGTCTGCTGCAGTGAAGCCTTCAGGTATCAGGCCAAGACCAAGCCCGTTATCGGTCAACATGCCGCTGTAGTTGATCAGGCGATAAAGACCCGCGCCAAAACCGCCCGCATCGTTCACGTCAAGCGTGCCGCCGAGCGTCAGATTGCCGCCCACGTTGATCAGGTCACTGGCAATGCCCGCCTCGCCAGCGGGATCGCCCAGGTCGAAGGCCAGGATCGAGGCATCGGTAAGCGCAAGATCGCCATCAATGGTGAGCAGTCCCACCGGGCTGGCCGATGGCGCTGCGGCCAAAGCTTGGACGGCAAACCGCCCGGCTTGCGGGGCTTCGATCACCCCGCCGGGTGAGACGATGGCATCATCCACCGCCACTGAACCGCCGATGCGCCCCGCGCCGGACAGCGTGGCTGCGCCGCCCATCTGGATGGTGGAAAGCGCCGACCCCAATGTTCCATCAACTGCGAGTTCGCCGCCGGTCAGCACCGATGTGCCATCAAAGTCCGAAGAATCACCGCTCAGCCGCAGTTGGCCCGCGTCCTGTTTGGCAAAAATCCCTGAACCCAAAAGCGCGCCAGTAAATTCGCCATCATCGGCTTGCGTGAACAGCAAGGTGCCATCGCTGCCGATGGTGATATCGCCCTGAAGGCTGTTGGCATCGCCCTGCAGCTTGCCATCGGCAATCTCGGTGCCGCCGGAATAGGTGTTCGCGCCCGCTAGAATCAGCGTGCCGAGATCGGTCTTGAGCAGGCCCGATGCACCGACCAGCCGGGATTGGATGGTGGCGACAAACCCGGTGCTGGCATCAGTGCCATCGCCAACGCGCACGACGGTTTGCCCGGGCAGCGGGCTGCATTCGCCACAGGGCTCGGTTGCAGCCAGAACGATGTCATCACCGGTCAGCGTATAGCCGGTGACGGCAAACTGCATCCCGGTTTCGAGCCTGATCGCGCCTTGCGACCCATCGACGGTGACTGTTCCTGCACTGGCAGAAGGGGTGGCGGCGACGATTTGCGTGCTGACCCGCTGGAAGGCCTGGAATTGCTCTGCCTCGTCCGCAGTGCTGATGGTGAAAATCAGCAGGTCTTTCGGGTTATACGCCCCGTTGGCTGTGGCCGCCGTCGTGGACCAATTGGTGCCGGTGGCGGTCCAAGTGCCGCTGCCCCCTTCGATCCGGCCGTTGGCGCTTGTGGCGCTGCCATTCCAGAAGGGGAACGATGTGAGCGTCGGGGCTGTCACGATCAGGTTGACCTGCTGCGCGACCGAGGTTTGCACTTCAAAGTCTGCGGCACCGAACCCTGTAGGCACCACGCCTACCTCCAAACCGTTGTTGGTCAGCGTGCCGCGATAATCGATCAGCCGATAAAGCCCGGCACCAAACCCGCCCACATCGGTCACATTCAGCGTGCCGTCGAGCGTCAAGCTGCCGCCGGTATTGATCGTGCCCAGCGTGATGAGGTCACTGCCAACGCCCGGAGATCCGCTTGCGCCAAGTTCGTATTCGAGCACGGAGGCGCTGGTGAGAGCGAGGTTGCCGAGCCTGAGCGTGCCGATCCCCCCACTGCCCGGGGCGATGATGCCATCGGTCACAGCGACCAAAGCTTCAACCGTGCCGCTGCCGCCCAGCCTACCGCCGGTTTGCACGGCAACGGTGCTGGCGCGAAGAAGTCCGTTTGAAAGCAGCGTGCCCCCGCTCAACTCCACGCCGCCATTGACAAAAGCGCCGCCTGAATTGGCCGATGTCAGAACCGTCGTGCCGGACCTGTGCAGAATGCGCCCCGAACCGCCAATGGAAGCGCCGACCGTGAGGCCGGAATTGGTATGATTGAACACCAACCGCGAATTGGGTTCGTTGAGGGTAATGCTTGGCGCGGTCAAGGTGCCCGCTGCCGCCGCTGCCGCGCGGTCAGCCGCGCCGATGTTGAGCAAGCCGTCCTGGAACACGCCGATGGCGGCCGCGGACAGATTGGTTGCCTGAAGCGTCGCGGTACCGCGCACGCTGAAGTTCGAACCAACCGTAATCGTGCTATTGTCCGCTGTCAGTGTTCCGCCAGGGCTGATGCTGAGGCCACCCGCATTGAACGTTGCCGTGGCCGCCAATGTGCCATTGCGGACCGTGGCAGTGCCCCCCACGGTCATGGTGCCATGGCTGAAAGAGCCGCCGTTTTCGACCAGCAAGGCGCCGTTGATGCCAATGGCAGACGTGCTCACAAATGATGAGTTGGCCCCGCTCACCGTGATGCTGCTGCCCGACCGAACCGTATCGGACCGGCTCCCGGTGACTTGGCCGCCATCAAGAATATTCAGCGTGCCGCGTCCCGCATTTTCGTCAGTGCTGCCCAGCGTCAGGTCGTTAGAGCCAAGATCGAGCTGCGATCCAGCCCCGGAAATCAACAGCACGCCATTGCTGCCCGCAGCCACGCCGATATTTGCCGATCGCGCGGTCAGGCGCGCTCCGCCCAGCACTTCGACAAGGCCGGTGGTGCCCCGACTGCGCGCAATCTCGAGCGGGCCAAACACTGTGACCCTCGACCCCGTGCCAAGAACGCGAAGGGTGCCATTGCCGCCAATGGCATTTGTCGTCTGCGAGCCGCCGACAGACAATATCCCGAAATTCACTGAGTCCCCCACCTCCAGTGAGCCACCTTGCTGGACGGTCAGGCTTCCCGTGCCGGATTCGCCGATGGTCAGCGATCGGGCGGTGTTATTCTGGCCTGCACCAATGACCGCTTCGTTGGTGTCCGTGTTGATCGACACGCTGCCTGGGCTGACGGGTACCGTGCCGTCGTTCCAGTTGGTGGGTGTGTTGTAATCCGTGTTCGTGCCACCCACCCAGCTCTGCGCCAGCGCTGCGCCGGGCAGTGTCAGCGCGCTTCCGGCCATGAGCATGGCGACCAGGCGCTGACAGGATTGCCGCTTACGGGCCTGTTTGGTTGCGGTCATGGCGTGCGTGATCATGGTGCTGTTCCCCTGTTCCTTTTGCCGCCGGAACCCTGAGGCTCGGCAGCCCCCCTGCCTGAAAGCGGGGCAGCAGTGGCCCGCCATTCGGTGCGAAGACTTCGTCTGAAGGGATGGTGGCAGATGGAGATGCGCAGCACATCGGCCAGACGGCTTAGCCGGATGGCTTAAGTCGTTGTCTGACAATCATTACGGAGATGATTTCAAACAATAGGAGGTTCCGGGCGATGCTGATGACAGCAATTCAATCGTCAGCTTGTGTTTCTGCTTGTGCCAACCTAGAGCTTTCATCCGAAACTGCCGTGGCGGATCGCCTGTGCGTTATTGACGCTGTCCGGGGGGATACATCGTGGAAGTTCTGGTGTGTGACGATCACCCGATTGTTGCAGGTGCCATTGCCTTGATGATCGAGAATGCGCTCGAAGCGCAAACTCTTGTCGTTCACAATTACCAGCACGCCGCTGAAATTGCCTTGAAGCACCGCGATATCGGTCTGTGCTTGCTGGATATACATATTCCCGGAGACGATGCCCGGACAGGGATAAAGGCGCTGCAGATGGCCTTGCCAAAGGCGCGGTTCATGCTGTTTTCCGGTTCGGCCGATGAAGCAGATCTGATGATGGCGCTGGACCTGCAGATGCACGGTTTCCTGCCCAAATCCTCGGCGCCTCCGGTGGCCGAAGCGGCGGTGCGGCTGGTGATGGCAGGCGGGGTCTATCTGCCCAGCGGCATTGGGGAATTGGCTATGCGCAACGCCAACGCGGTGCGTTCTTCAACTGATCCCATTCCCGCAACCGCCGCATTTACGCCGCTGGCAGAGGCAGGCCATGCAAGCTTGACCAGTCGGCAGATCATGGTCTTGGAGCACGTATCGGCCGGGCGATCGAACAAGGAAATTGCGCGCGAACTTGATATATCGCCGGCCACGGTCAAGGTGCACGTTGCGCAGATCATTGCCGTATTGGGCGTTGCCAACCGGATCGAAGCCGGCGTGCGGGCGCGCGCGCTGGGACTGATCGGCGCGTCCTGATCGTCCCTTGCGGCAAATCGCAAGGGGAAAAATGGCTTAGCCAGATGGTTTAGCTGCTTGGCCGGGGTGGTTGCTTCTGATCGAAACACAGGCCAGACATCGTGCGGCGGAGGGCATCGCATGAGCAAGCCGGACACGGCCAAACCACGGCAAGCGACCGAACATCAGCGCATCCGCGCGGCTGAATCGCGCATCGAATTCACCGTGGCCGGGCTGATGACGTTCCTTATCGCGGGCACCTTCATTTACGTCCATTTGTTGTTCAAGCCGGTGGTGCCGCCTGAAAACCTGATGCTGTGGACAGGGTTCATGGGCTTTGTCATCGTGCTGCTGATTGCGCTGCCGCTGACTGTCCTGATCCGCCGCCCTGATGATCTGGAACTGGCGACTATCTGGGCGCGGGCCGGAAACGTGGTGACCGCGCTGTTCGATCTGGCGGTCGCGTCCGCCGTCTGGCTGTTTTTCCCTTACGCCAGCGAACAATTGCAGTTGCTTATGGTGGTATTCTTTTGTGCCACCATCAGTGCGCAAGTCATCACTACGGCAGAGGCGATCGGCAACATCACCTTTGCGGTGGTGGCCGTTCTGGGTTCGACCGCCGCATTCTTTCTGCAGGGCAATTCAAGCTACGCAGTCGCGCTGGCGGTGTTTCTGACCGCCTATGGCCTGCTGATGATCGGCGTGGCACTGACGCTGAAATACGCCGTGCGCAGCGCGATCAAATCGCGGCTGAAGGCGGAAGAAGCCTCCGCCGACCTCGCCCTGGCGCTGGAACAAGCGCAGAAGGCTCGCGATGATCGCACCACCTTCATAGCCGCCGCCAGTCACGATCTGCGCCAGCCCTTGCAGGCCGCGATGCTGTTTTTCCAGCAGCTGCAAATGAACCCCAAGGCGCAGCTGCGCGCGCGGGCAGAAACCGGCGTGCAGCAGGCCTTCCAGGAGGCAAACGCGCTGCTTGATCGGATGCTGGAGCACCTTCGGCTGGAAAGCGGTACGATGCCGACCGCAATCTGTGCGGTCGACCTTGCACCGTTGATCGCCACTATGGCCGCCGAGCATGAAGTGATCGTACGCAACGCGGGAATGCGGCTGCGTGCCTATGGCGGTTTCCACCGCGCCCGCACTGACCCCCACCTGCTGTCCCGTATCCTTCGCAACCTGCTTCACAACGCCTGCACCCATGCGCAGGGCGAGAGGTTGCTGATTTTCACCCGGCAGATCGGCAATCGCGTCCGCATTTATGTGATAGACGACGGGATCGGCTTTGGTGATCATGCTGAAACCTGCTTCGAGCCCTACGTTCAGGGCGCTGTCGCGCGCGGAAAGGCGCAAGGTATGGGCCTCGGTCTTGCGGTCGCGCGCGAGATGGCCCGGTTGGTCGGTGGCAGCTTGGGCCTCGACACGCGCTGGACGGCTGGCGCGGCGGTGTACATCGAACTGCCGATGCTTCCCAACATCAAGACACCGGCGATCCCGCGCCCTCCCAAATCCGCCGGACGTGAAGCGCTGGCGAACCTGCGGATCGTCATGATCGACGATGACGAGGGCGCTCGCACCGCGCTCGCAGATCTGCTTGGTCTGCTTGCCGGCAACGTCCGCGCCGTCGCCTCATTGGCCGAACTTGCTGCGCTTGATGATGCACCGGCAGACCTGATCGTGTCAGACTGGCATTTGGCCGATGGACACCTGGGTGATGAGGCCGTGTCACTGGCCCAGCGCAAATGGCCGGGTATTGCAGCCGTTTTCATTACCGGCGATGGATCACCCGAAACCTTGCACGCCATGTCTGCCTCGCAAATCCCGGTTTTGTGGAAGCCGACCAATATCGATGAGCTGGGCATTATCGCAGCCAAAACCATCCAGATGCAGCGCGAGGATGCCTCGTAGCTTCCCGAACGCTCGAAAAAGGCCGTTCTGGCGGAATTCTTGATCGGGAGCTTTTAGCGCAACCGGACCTTCATGATGTCCAAGATAGGGGGCGTACTTTGGTCGGCTGCCGTCGGGAAACGAACGCCGTTTGGTCGGTCTCACCTGCTGTTGGCTTTTGAGCCTGCGAACTGCTGCTTCTCAGGCTGGCGTTATCATTGGCATGCTTTGGGGCGAGCCAAAACGGACGTAACGGCTGCGGCAGCTAATAAGCGACCAGTCCAAAGCGGCTGCTTCCTGGCCATCGACCGTCATTTTTGTCCACGACAGCCCGTCGAGACGGAGCCGCGCCAAGCGCGGCCCCTTCTTTCTCAGACAGCTTCTGCCATTGTAGAATAATCGACATATCCCTGTTCGTTGCCGCCAAAATAGCTGGCGGGATCGGCCTGGGCCAACGGCGCACCCACTTTCAACCGGGCTACGAAATCGGGGTTGGCCAAGATCATCTGACCATACGATTCCAGATCGGCGAGACCTGACGCCACGTCAGTGCCGATGTCCTCACGCGGGCGACCAGGACGGTTGAGGATCAGCGGTTGCCTCCAGATCTGGCGAACGTCGCCGAGCAGCGGTTCGTCGCCCTGGTGCATGATGTGCAGGTAGGCGAGACCCAGCTTGTCCAGTTCGGCGACCAGATGCCGGTAGAGCGCGGGGCCTTCCGGGCCTTCGTCGATCCCCCACATCGTCGTCCCCGGCGAAAGGCGAATGGCCGTGCGATCCGCCCCGATCTCCTCGGTGATGGCCGTGGCGATCTCGATGGCGAAGCGGACGCGGTTCTCGATCGAGCCGCCATAGAGATCGGTACGCGTGTTGGCGCTCGGAGCGAAGAACTGCTGGATCAGGTAGGCGTTCGCGCCATGGATCTCGACGCCATCGGCGCCGGCTTCGATCGCGCAGCGCGCCGCATGCCGGAAATCCGCGACCGTCTGGCAC